>JAJDCM010000380.1 GCA_029260825.1 Planctomycetota bacterium
AAAGTGCTTTTTGCCGAGGGCAAGGCATTTTAGTTCAGATCAAGGAGCCGGAACGGACTCGAATTTGTTGATTCTTGTGCTTTTCGGCGACGCAGAGCTGGACTGAAAGGGCTGTCCTCGGCGAAATCTGACTTTGTCAACTGGCTGCTAGTGGCGTGAGTCAGAAGTTGTGTGGATAAGTTTCCGAGAGGGAGAAGACGGATCAAGAAGGGATTGATTTTTGCGGGTGTGAGTCTGTTTGTTCTTGCCATCTATGTGACGACAACTTGCCGAACGGTTCCCGCCGGAGATAGCGGAGAGCTGATTACTGTCTGCCACGTTCAAGGAGTCGCTCATCCTCCCGGATATCCTCTGTTCACGCTTCTTGGGTGGATGGCGGATGTTCTCTTGCCGTTTGGTGAGACCGGGTTTCGAGTGAACCTGGTTTCGGCATTCTTTGGAGCGGTGAGCTCGGGCTTGATGGTTCTTGTCCTTTTGTCGCTGGGGATGACTCGGTCCACCGCCGTTTTTTCTGCGCTCATGTTTTCTTTCTCACCGGTGGTTTGGGCCTATTCCTGCGTGGCGGAGGTCTTCAGTCTCAATGTGGCGATGAACCTCCTTTTGCTCCTCCTGATGATGAAGCTTCTCGGGACGGTCACCGAAGAGGAGTCGTTTGCGAGGAAGGTGAGTGTTCGAAGTCTTGCGGTGGGGGTTGTTACCGGACTCGGGATGAGTAACCATCACACCACCAGCTTGACCGCTGCCGCGTTCCTTCTTGTTTTTCTCGGTCATCTTGTCTTCGGTAAGTGGAAATTTCGGGACCTGCTTCGGGTTTCTGTCTTTGGCCTGGCCGGGTTGGTGATCGGGCTCTTGCCGTACATCTCTCTTCCTCTTTTTGCAGCGGGTGATCCTCCTCTGAACTGGGACGATCCTGTGACCCCAGGCCGCTTCTGGCAACTCATCACCCGGGGTGACTATGGAAGTTTCCAGCTTGTTTCGACCGAGCTCGAGAGGGGGGATGTTTCGGGCCTTGATCACATCGTTGTTTTTGTCAAAGGGATCGTCCTTCATTCCGGGATCATCGGTGCATTCCTGGCCATTGGTGCGCTCATTCTTCTGGGGCGGCGAACACGATTTTGGGCCGATCTTTGTCTGGTCTTCGCAGCCTTCTCGGCCTCAGGCTTCCTCTTTCTTTCGTTTGTCAACGCACCACTTGAGCCTCTTTTTCTGGGGGTGGTCGAGCGGTTCTATATCTTGCCGGAGGCGTTCTTTTTCATTCTCGTCGGGGTTGGTTTCGAGTTCTTTTTCGATCGGTTGCCGCCTGTTCTGAGAGGAAGGTCGGTGCGCTGGTTGGTGGTTGCTCTTCTCTGTGGAGGTTCTCTAGCCTTCCACTATCGAGACGTTGATCAGAGTCACAACACGGTTGTTCGGGACTACGGAGAGAATCTTCTCAGCTCTCTTCCGGAGGGGGCGCTCTTCTTCAGCCGGTCAGATCTTGCAACGAATGCGCTTTGTTATCAGCTCTATGTGCTTGGTAAGAGGCCCGACGTGGTCATGCTCGACCAGGAAAAGCTCACTTACCCCTGGTACGCTTCAGCCATGAGGGAGCGATTTCCAGGTTTCGAGATCCCGGGGGAGCGCTATGATGGCAGTTCCGTGAAGAATCTGGATCTCATCGAAGCGAATCGGGCCCGGTTTCCGATCTTCTTTTTTGACTTCAAGGAGCAAAGCTACACCCGGGCCTATGCGGATGAGCTTCATGGTTTGGCTCGAAGAATCGTTCCCAAGGGGCAAGAAAGCCCACCCGAGGAGCTGTATCGCCGGAATGCGAGCCTTCTTGAAGGGTTCCAAACAGGTAGTTTCTCCGAGGAATGGAGCGAGAAAACATTTGAACGGGAGGCAATGGAGAAGTATGCCGATCTCTTGTTCAACGTGGGCTGGACTGCGGCGGAGGCCAAGTTAGACCGGAAAGCCATTGAACTCTACGAGGAATCGGTTCGACTCAACCCGAAAGACTGGCGGGTTTTTCGGAATCTGGGTATCGTTCTTTCCCGTCAGACGAGGCCAGACGATGCTGTCGTCGCGTTCGAGAGAAGCCTGGATCTCAACCCGGATGACCCGGAGCGAAAGCAAGTGCAGGCGATGATTCAATACTTGCGGCGAGAGTCGGGTCAAAAAAGACAAGTTGAAGGACGGAAAAAGTGACGAATCCTGCTTCGAGTTCGACCCCAAAAAGTACGGAGGACCGGATCTTCGATGTGATCGTCGTCGGTGGGGGACACGCCGGTTGCGAGGCTGCTTTGGCGGCTTCGCGCCTTGGTGCAGACACTCTTCTTTTGACCCTTTCGCTTGACACATTGGCCGCGATGTCTTGCAACCCGGCAATCGGTGGACTGGCCAAGGGGCAACTCGTTCGGGAGCTCGATGCGATGGGAGGGCAAATGGGTCTCACCATCGATCGAACCGGAATTCAATTCCGGATGTTGAATACGAACAAGGGGCCGGCGGTTCAATCACCGCGGGCTCAAGCTGATAAACATCTTTATCATGTGGAGATGCGTCGAGTCCTCGAGGAAACAGATGGGCTCACATTGGCAGAGGGTGCTTGCGAAGAGTTCATCATCGAGAATGGCAGCATTCGGGGGGTTGTTCTTGCGGGAGGGCAGGTATGCCGTGGCCGTACGGTGATCATCACAACAGGAACCTTCCTTCGTGGGTTGATGCACACGGGCTCGAAGACAAAGGCGGGGGGGCGGGCCGGAGAAGCGACCTTCTCCGGAATTTCAACCTCCCTCCAGCGGTTGGGCTTTGAACTCCTCCGGCTCAAGACCGGGACTCCACCTCGATTGTTTCAGGATTCGATCGACTTTGGTCGGTGCCAGGAGCAGCTTGGCGACGCCGATCCCGTTCCCTTCAGTTATCGTACAGTGGGGAAGTTTTGCCCCGAGCAAACCCCTTGCTACATCACATACACCAATCCGGACACCCACTCGGTCATTCGAGAAAACCTGGACCGCTCTCCGCTCTATACCGGGCAAATCAGTGGGGCGGGGCCTCGCTACTGCCCATCGATCGAAGACAAAGTTGTCAAGTTCGCGGAGCGGGATCGCCATCAGATTTTTCTTGAACCCGAGAGCCTCTCCAGCGACTGGATCTACGTGAACGGGATCTCAACGAGTCTCCCTCAAGATGTTCAAGATGCGTTCGTCCACTCCATACCGGGGCTCGAAAAGGCGCGGTTTGCTCGTTACGGTTATGCTGTGGAGTATGATTTTTTACCTCCACACCAGATTTATCCCCACCTCGAGACGAAGCGGATCTCCGGGCTTTTCCTCGCGGGACAGATCAACGGTACGTCCGGATACGAGGAAGCTGCGGTCCAGGGTTTCATGGCCGGGATCAATGCGGTCTTGAAGGTGAGAGATGAAAGTCCCTTTGTGCTCGACCGGTCGGAGGCCTACATCGGTGTTCTCATGGATGACCTGGTGAATTCGTGTCCTCGTGAACCCTACAGGATGTTCACGTCAAGGGCAGAGTTTCGGCTTCTTCTTCGCCATGACAATGCGGACCGGCGACTCATGAAGTATGGTCGAAACTTCGGCCTTATTTCCGCTGAGTGCTATGCAGGACTCCAGGAAAAGGAAGTGCACATCGAGAAGACTCTGGCGTTTTTGTCCGAGAAGTTCTCAGCAGAGGGTCGAAGTTTGCTTCGCGTCCTGCGCCGCCCCGAAATGAACTTCGCCTCCCTCTCCGAGCATTATCCGGAGCTGTTGTCCGTTTCCCGGTATCCGGAAGTTTCTCAGCAGGTCGAGATCGAAGCCAAGTATCAGGGCTATATTGAGCGTCAGCAGGCTCACGTCACCAAATTCAAGCAAATGGAAGGGGTGTCAATTCCCGCTGATTTTGACTATTCCATGATCACCCACATGAAGACAGAGGCGCTGGAGGTACTGAAGCGAGTTCGCCCCCTTTCGCTTGGCCAGGCCAGTCGGATCGCCGGCGTGACTCCTGCCGATATATCGATTCTCATGATGCATCTCCTTCGCCCGAGCAACGAGAAGAAGGTTTCCCGATGACGACTCGGGAGATGACCCAACAATCTTTGAAATCCCTCTCCGATGTTCCGCAGATCTTGAGCGACTATTTCCAGGAGGTGTATGGAGATAACCTGCGAGCCGTATTCATCTATGGTTCGAGTTTGCTTCGCGATGTTCAGACTCCGGTATCGACTCTGAGTCGGGAGGAGTTCGAGGACAAGCGCTGTGATTTCATTCTGATCATGGACGACGTAGAAAAGGCCTTTGCAACTCTTCTTCATCACTGGCCCGGCTGGACCGAAGAAATGGCAAGGGAGATGTCCGACTTGAGTCAGAGCTTGGGGGGAAGGATCGTCTATTTTGTTCCGGAGACGATCAAGACGTATCAAGCCGAGTTCAAGGTCGCCGATGGCGGCGAGGGGATGGATCTTCACGAGGACTATCACATCCCCTACAAGTTTGGCATTCTCGGCCTGGACGAGCTGCTGCGAGACCTTTCCTCACGTCGCGAACACTTCTACATCGCGGGGCGCGCTTCGAAATGGTCCCACCTCAATCTTCTTCATGTCTCGGATGATGGGTTGAAAGATGAGATCGACCTCGGCCTGAGTGGGCTTCGCCGGGACGTGGCCGAGATCGCCCGTCAACTGGCCCCTTGTGGAGCCCCTCGAGAGGAACTCGTCCATCGCTATTTCCTCTTCAGCTATCTTTGCGAATCTTGGCGGATGGATTTCATGTCCAAGCCACGGTCCCTGATCAAGGGCCTTGGTGATGACGTGCATCGGTTGGTCTCCGAGGCAATCGATGATGTGCCTCCGCCTTCGGTGCCGGATCTTTCCATGCGCAAGGAAATCCTGAGAACGATCGTTCGAGGAAACGTGATCTCGATGAAGATGTCTCTCGGGAATAGCCGGTCCAATAAACTTTCGTACTCCCCGAATCGTATGTCAGGGAACACTGCGTACGTGTGGCGCAAGGTGGTCAAGATTGCACCGGATATCCTCCTCATGCCATTTCGAATCCCACTCTTCATCGCGAGAATTCTTGCCTGGCGCTGGGGCTGGATCTAACCCCGGTAAGGCCTTTTGATGATCCATGAGAGTCGACGGGAATCTCCGCGACGTCTTCCCTGTCCGGTGGTTTCTTGGTAACCTGTCTGTCCTGTTTCTTCTTTTCACCGAACCACAAGACTCAAGGAGGCATTCATGTCTGTCGAATTGGCAGTTGTTGAAGTTGCCTCTGCGCTCTCCTAGTTGAATCCTCCTCGGCGTCGATTGTGAGACTTTTGTCTGACAGTGACCGGGTCGGGCTCGCCTGGATGAGGCAGAGCAAAAGGGCAATGATTTTCACGAGGGATTCGTGTGCCCTGACCGAGACCCGGTCATCCCCATCTTCAAGACAAACACAACGTTGCCTTCCCTCCCCTCCGTTTCTCCAGGTGGAGTTTGTGTGTCGGGAGACGAAGACAGGTTAAGCCGAGGATAAGACATTGGATTCGTCAAGAAAAGACCGGATGCGTGCACGCCACATACGCTCTGGAGACAAGCATTTTGCCAGGCTGGAGAGTGAACGCCTGCGAGACCAGGACAAGGATGCTCTGCAACGAAAGAAGCAGGAGAAGACCAAGAAGCGAAGAGCCAAGCTTCGTCCGGGAGAGGAGGAGTTGATCGAGGATGTGCCTCAGGTCGAGAAAATGGCAGGAGAAAAGACCGGAGCTTCGAAGCCCACCAAGGTGACGGGAACGCCAGCAGCATTGCCATCAACTTCAGCGGTGGATCAGGATCCAGGACTGCCCCAACCCCAAGATGTTCATCCGAAATCGGGGATGGAGGCATTCGTACTTGCGACCGGGCGGTCAAGAGTTCGGGTCGTATTCGAAGATGCTTTGCTGGATTTGCCGCTTGTCAAAAGCCTCGCAATTTCTCAGCAGACGTCGATTGCGGTGGGGGATCGGGTTCTGCTTGAGCGGCGACCTGATGAGTCGTTGGTCGTGGTAGGAGTCTATACCCGAAGGTCCAATCTCAGCCGCCCAGATCCGGACAACCCTCATCGTCAGAGAGTTCTGGCGGCAAACATCGATATCAGCCTCATCGTCGTGACAGCCAGGTCCCCTGGATTCAAGCCAGGTCTGGTGGATCGTTTCCTGGTTTTGATTCGAAGCGGTGGAAGCACCCCGGTCATTTGCGTGAACAAGATTGACCTTCTGTCGGACACCCGGGAGAGGGAGGATCTCAAGAAGGCTCTGGGTCCCTATGAGAAGCTGGGAATTGCGGTGGTCGAGGTCTCCGCCCTGGCCGGAGAAGGAATCGATACGCTGCGATCCCACATCCGGGGGAAGACGTGTGTCCTGGTCGGGCATAGCGGAGCGGGCAAGTCGTCTCTTCTCAATTCCCTTGATCCGGATGAGCATCGCAAGACGACGGAAGTCAGAGAGAAGGATGGTCGGGGCCGGCACACGACAACGTCATCAAGCCTCACCGAGCTCCTGGATGGTACCCGGGTGATTGATACGCCCGGAGTGCGTCTTGTTTCGGTTGCTGTTTCAAAAGAGGAGCTCGATCAGCATTTTCCGGAGATCATGGAAAGGGCGAGCTTTTGTCGATTCGGGGATTGCACCCACACGGTTGAGCCGGATTGTGCGGTACAGCTCGGAGTGAAAGAAGGAGTCATCAGTCAGGCTCGATACGAGTCGTACTGTCGGATCCTTGAGTCTTCTTGAGTCGTACTGGAAAGCTGTTTTCCGAAGAGGGGTGGCAAATCGTTGTCACCCCTCTTTTTTTCGAGGCCTCCTACTTTCTTTCCCCCCACAGTCGGACGAGCACAACCCCGTGTCGAGGGACTTTGTGGGCAATACTTTCGGTTGCGGTTTCTAGATCCTGCTGTCGCCAAAGGTCTCGAACCCGTTGATTGCCCGAAACGCCGAGAGTTTCGAGAGAAACCTCGACGTCGGCCTGCAGTTCCCCAAGGTTGAAGAGACCGACTGCGAGAGATCCATCTTCCATTTCCTTGGCCCAGACCTGGGTTTCGTTCGAAGACTGGACACGACGTGCCTGGCGGCCGAGGGGGTCCTGATTCACGTCCAGAACCTCATCATTCGTCAGGAGGCTCAGCGTGAAGTCATCGAGCCTTGCAAGATCACATCCGATGAGCAACGGAGATGCGAGAAGGCACCAGAGCGAAATGTGGGTGTACTGCTCGTTTGGAGTGAGCCTTGACGGGTGGAGATTCGGTCCCCATCCCACGTATCCAACGACGAGCATATCCGGGTCGTTCCAATGCCCGGGAGAGGCATGTTGTTCCTTTCCTGCCTGATCAAAACCGATTCCTGCCATGCTATCCCAGGTGTCTACGATGTCGCCGGTCGTTCGCCAGCAATTGCCCCCGACCTGCGCACCCCACTCCCAGACCTCACCCATGCCATACTGGCAAAGGCTATACACGATGTCCCGGGGAACCTGGTCGAGAACCGAGCGCATGACCTGGTAGGGTTTCATGAGCTCCTCCCGAGATTGGTCCCTGGCGATCTTACCGTAAGAACACCAATCGTACTTGATGTAGTCAAACCCCCAGTCGGCCCAGAGCTGAGCATCCTCTGCTTCGCGACCGTATGTCGCTTCGTAGCCGGCGCAGGTCAGTCTACCGGGTGAGCTGTAGATGCCGATCTTGAGGCCTTGCCCGTGCACATAGTCGGTGAGTCCCTTCATGTCAGGGAATTTTGAATTGCAGATAATCAGACCGTTTTCGTCCCGGGCGGGTCCGGTTGCATCGGGGTCTGAGCCGTCGGGCTTGATTTCCCATGCGTCGTCGATGTTGATGTAGGTCCATCCGTGATCCGCGAGCCCACTTTTGACGACGCTGTCGGCAGCTGCTCGAACCTTGGCGTCGTCGATGGAAAGTGCCCAGCAGTTCCAGCTATTCCATCCAAGGGGCGGCGTGAGGCAGATCTGATCTCCGGTTTCAATGCGCAGCGTGCGCTCGTCCGTTCCCTCGGCGTTTGTCGCCACGATGCGAACTCTTGCCGTCCCGCGGATTGTGGAGCTGCCGCGAATGTCACCGGTCGCCTCGTTCAGGGTGAGGCCTTCGGGAAGACCGGTCGCCTGGAAGTGAAGCGGGCGCTTTCCGGTGGCCGTGATCCGGTGAATGAAGGGATTGCCCGGGCGGGTTCCGACGATTCTGGGGCCGGTGAGCCGCGGTTTCGGACCCGGCTTCGGCGTGAGAATGACCGCTTCTTCTCGGGGAGCAGAAAGGGCCACCGGAACTCCGTCGATCATGTCGATCCTTGCGCTTGCCCAGTCCGCGTGATCGTAGTTGATGTTATCGCCGCCCCCGGTCACCATCAAGAGGAGAACGTCAACGCCGGCAAGTTTGACGTCCACCGGAACCGGAGCCATCGCGGGGCGGAGGATGCCGCTTTCCCAGAGCTTCTTTCCGTCTCCGTAGACGAGGAATTTGATGGTGGCGGATGTTCCGAGGCATTCGTCGTCAACGCCCACGAAGGCTCGAAATCTGCGTGCCTGTCCTCCGAGTTCGATGTAGAACCGGCTACTAGCATGGGTCCCGATTCCGGAGGAAAATTCCTTTCCTCCGATTCGGAGCGGGTTGTTGTCGACGGATCGACCGGCCTTTGTGCTTCCCCAGCCCTGCACGATCTTTTGCAGATCAAGCTTGTCGAGAGGAAAGTCTTTCGCGGCGACAAGACTTCCGGCGGCAAGGACAATGGCAAGGGCGATGAATGGTCGCATTGTTTTGGCTCCGAGTTCGAGAATCATGATTGGACCATGAGACCAAGGCTTTCCCGCTTTTTGCAAGCCGCACCGCTTTTATCGGACGACTAGAGAATACGAAGGGCAGCTCGAACCAGATCCTCGGTTTTGAGATCTTCGCTACCATCGGTGGTTGCTTCCTCGATGGCGCGAGCAGCTGACTTGCGGGGATAGCCAAGTTTTTGAAGAGCGGCAAGAGCCTGCTCATGAGATGGGGGAAGTCCCTCGCCAGTTGTCTTTGTTTCGGGGCCGTAGAGTTCCGAGACAAGCCCCTTGAGTTCGAGGACGATGCGGCGAGCTAGCTTTGGGCCGATGCCCTTGACCCGGGCTATCTTCGCGAAGTCTTCCTTGAGAATGGCCTCTTGAAGCTCTTCTGGCTTGAAGGTGGAGATGATCTGCAGCCCGATCTGGGGCCCAACTCCGCTCACGCTGATGAGCCGTTCGAAGACGCTTCGCTCCTCGCGGTTTGAGAATCCGTAAAGGGCTAGCTGATCTTCCCGGACATACAGGTGAGCATAGAGAGTCACCTCGCCCTGGTGAGGGAGTGCAGTCAGGGTCGATTGAGGCACCGAGAAGCGATAGCCAATGCCGCCCACGTCGAGGGTGACGAAGGGCGGCCTGATCTCGCTGACGATTCCTCGGAAAAACTCGTACATGGGCTCGAGAGGGTGATCCGGGTGCGAGCTTGCACCGGGTTGTTACTTCTCTTTGAGATTGAGTCCCAGGGTTCGCAGTTTCTCACGAATCTCGACCAAGGATGTCTGACCGAAGTTTCGGGTGGAGAGAAGCTCCTCTTCCGATTTTGCGACCAGTTCACCCACGGTTTGGATTCCAAGGCGAGTCATGCACCGCCGGGAACGAACGGACAGCTCCAGCTCGGAAATCGGCTTGGCGAGAATGTCGTCCGAGGGGGTACCGATGCCGGTGATCATGGCCTTCAGCCGTTCGATCTTGGCGTCTGGTTTGCCCGTCGTGCGTTCCAACTCTTCCCGGCCCATTCCCAGCTTGAGGCTTTTTGAATTGAGAATCTCTTTGATCTCGGCGAGTGATGTCTCACCGAAGTTCTTGTAGGAAAGAAGCTCGGGTTCCGTTTTCTTGATGAGGTCGCCAAGAGTGCGGATTCTCATCCGCTCGAGGCAATTTCGACTCCGTACGGAGAGTTCGAAATCGGTGACCGGAATCTTCAAGATCTGGTTGAGTTTGTCCTCGCGGCGTTCCTGATCTTCGTCGTAGTACATGTCGAGTGAGGCGACGGCATCTTTCAGGAACAGCTTGGCCCGCTCGTTGTTCGGGTCGATGTCGAGGAGTGCGTTGTAACAGTCAATCGCCGCCTGGTATTCCTCCTGGTCATCATAGAGAACACCCAGGTTGAGATAGACGGAGGCAAACGTCGGTCGGATGGCTCGGCAGCGCTCGTAGAGATCAATGGCGTCGTCGGCATAGCCCGCCATGTCCAGCCGGTAGGCAAGACGGAACAGGGCTCGAGGATGCTCTTCGTTCAGCTCCAAGGCGGCATTATATTTCGCGCTAGCTTCGTCCCCTTTGCGCTCTTTTTCGAGCAGGAAACCTTCATAGTAGAGCAGATCTGCCGTACCGGCGAGCTGGTCCCGAGCGCTCTCGAGGGTTTTCTTGAACGCTTCGACATCGTTTCGGCTCTCGTGGCCTTCCATTTCGGCCCGGAGGAGGTGGATGTCCTGGGGAAGTTCCTGACGGAACTTCACCGCCTCTTTCATCCCGTTTTCAAAATCTCTGATGGCGATGCGGGATTTGACGAGAGCCAGCTTGGCTGCGGGAGATTGTGCCGCTTCGCTGAGGACAGGAACTGCCCTTTTGTTCTCACCGATGGCGCAAAGACAGACACCCACGTGCTGACGATCGGGGCTGGCGAGCTTTCCGAGGTCGCCTTCAAGGAGGGGGACGGCAAAGCGCATGACCCGGCGACGGGCCTTGGGCGAGCCGAAGAGTTCGCTGCGGATTTCCATAAACCTCTCTGTTGAAAGGCCTTGGTCCTTCAGGAGCTCGACGTGGTCGACTTCCGTCTTGACGGTGTCCGGAGTCGTCTCGCTCATGGTGAAGTTCCTCCTTGGGGTGTCCGAAAGGTCCCTACATTCGTGGGATTGGACGGATTGATAGATTCTTGGTACCAAACCGGACGATTATAGATCCCTGGCTCTCTTGATCAAGGGAAGAAACTGGGAGTCCTTGTCGAAACGGGTTCGAGCCGGGTGTTCGTAGACCCTCGGTGGGTTTTGGGGCGATATTGAGCTTCGGTGGGGTATACTTCGCCCCGTTTTGCGAAACGAGTCGGAGCGAACGAGTGTTGGAAAAGGTATTGGTGGCGAACCGGGGTGAGATCGCCGTACGCATCATCCGCGCTCTCAGGGAGTTGGGGCGAAAAAGCGTTGCGGTTTACTCGGAACCGGATGTGGATTCTCCTCACGTTCAAATGAGCGATGAGGCCTATTGTTTGGGGCCGGCGCCCCCGCTCTCGAGCTACCTTTCGGTCCCCGCCCTCCTTTCGGCTGCCGCCAAGGCTGGTGCCCAGGGGATCCATCCAGGGTACGGTTTTCTTGCCGAGAATGCGGGTTTTGCTGCCGCGTGCAAGGAAGCGGGAATCACATTCATCGGTCCGTCTTCGTCGGTGATCGAATCCATGGGGGACAAACTCAAGGCGCGCGAGGCAGCAATCGAGGCCCAGGTACCCGTGGTGCCGGGGGCTCGTATTGACTCGGATGACGACTCGAGCCTTCTTGAATCCGCCCGCGAAGTCGGTTTTCCATTGCTCCTCAAATCGGTCGGAGGTGGTGGCGGCAAGGGAATGAGAGTCGTTACGCGGGAGGAAGACCTGCTCGGCGCTTTCCAATCTGCTCGAAGCGAGGCCGAGAAGGCATTTGCCAATCCGGAGATTTACCTGGAGCGTTACTTGACCGATGTTCGACACGTCGAAATTCAGGTCGCCGGTGATTCTCACGGGAACGCCATCCACTTCGGGGAGCGAGAATGCTCGGTGCAGCGACGACATCAAAAAGTCGTTGAAGAAACGCCTTCCCCCACCATGACTTCAGAACTTCGGGATCGGATGACGTCGGCCTCCCTATCTCTTTGCCGGCGAATGAAATACACGAGCCTGGGCACGGTAGAATTCCTGGTCGATGGAAAAGGGGATTTCTACTTTCTTGAGATGAATACAAGGTTACAAGTCGAGCATCCGGTTACCGAACTCGTAACCGGGCAAGACCTTGTCGCCCTCCAGATTCGGCTTGCCGAAGGAGCCACGCTTTTCCCTCAGGAAGAGGTTCAATTCAGGGGCCATGCCATCGAGGTCCGCATCTGTGCCGAGGACCCATACCGGAACTTTGTCCCCTCCGTCGGAACTCTGGATTCCCTTGTGTTTCCTCAAGGGCCCCATGTTCGAGTCGATTCCGGGGTGAAGCAGGGCCAGTCGGTCACTCTTTTCTATGACCCCATGGTGGCCAAGATAAGCGTCTGGGCCCAGGACCGCCCGGCGGCCATCCAGAGAATGAAGGGCGCTCTCAGCGAGCTTCAGGTGGGTGGGGTCAAGACCACGGGCCCTCTTGCCCTCGAGGTTCTCGAGCATCCGCGCTTCATTGCCGGGGAGTGGGGCACCGCCTTTCTCGAAGGCTGGCTCAAGGACCGGGGACCGGGTGGAGGGAGCCCGGAAAACCAGGAGTTGTCCGCGATTCTTGGGGCAATCCTCCGACATCATCGGGAACGGGGAGCCCTTTCTCTGGTCCAAGCTAAACCCGAGGCCGGCCATACCAATCCCTGGGTGGTTCAGGCACGACGAGAGGGCACCAGCCGAAGGATTTGATGGATTCATGCTGTATTACTCGCAAGTTGCCGGTCAGGAGCACGAGGTCACGATCCAGGGAGAGGGTCGTCATCTTCGGGTGAAATCGAAGAATGGGTCCAGCGATGTTCGGATCGAGCCCGGCTCCGATGGGGCCGGCTATTGCATCTGGTTGGGCCAGGTCCCTCATCCCGTCTCGGTTCAGGGATGGAGCGGCTCCTGGGTCGAGTTCCTGGTTGCAGGGCGGCAGGTGCGGATTCAAGTCGAAACAGAAATCGATCGGCTGATGTTGCAGGGGGAAGGAGAAACCGGTCCAGGAACCTCCACCTTGAATAGCGTCATGCCCGGAATTGTGACCCGCCTTCTCGTTTCCGAGGGGGATGAGGTGGCCCAGGGGCAACCTCTTCTGCTCCTTGAAGCGATGAAAATGGAAAACGAAGTACGCGCGGAATCGGCGGGACGAATCGACGCCCTGCATGTGTCCGCGGGAGATACGGTTGATAGCGGGGCACCGCTTCTCACCGTGGTTACTTGACCGGCAGCGTGTTCTCACTGCCGTCCTGGAGAAGCTTCTCATGATGTCGAGGATTGTTCGGTGCTTCCGTTCGGGAGCGTATCTGTCCCTTCTGATCTTTTTCCCCCTTGCCTTCCTGGCGTGTGGAAAGGGAGACGAACCCGAGACCGTTGATCAAGGCGAAAGCGCCGCTCGGCTGTCTTCGCAAGAAGGGCCTTCGAGTGAGAAATCGATGGCCAGCATTGTTGCCAAGCTGTCGAGAGGTTCGGATGAACCGAAGAAGATAAAGGACTATGTTCCTCGCCCTCTCAGGCTACCGGACGTGGTTGCTTCGGTCGATGGAAAGAACATTCTTCGTGTGGAGCTCGAAGACGCCCTCATCCGTCGTTTCCAGAGGGAGTCCTACGCCCGGTTCTCCTTGCTTTTTGGGGCCATGCTGGATGCCTCCCTGGAGCGTCGGGGGATCAAAATCTCCGAGGCCGAGGTTGACGCGGATCTTGTCACGATTCTGGCCGGACAGTCTCAATCTCTCGAGGAGTTCCTCGAGAAGAAGCGGTATACCGAAGCGTTTTTGCGTCGTCAGGTCATCACCCGAGTCAGTATGAAAAAGTATGCGGTGGCGATTGGACACCGGTCAGAGGCTTCGGTGGAAGAGAACTTCAACATGCTTGACCCCGAGCTCCTGAATGAGCTTGCTCGAGAGAACAAGCTTCTGACCCGTCCCCATGGAATTCCGGATGACGCCTACGCCACGGTGAACGGAAAGCCGGTCGCTCAAGAGGATGTTCTTTCGGCGGCGTGTGCCTACGTGACGTGGCCAAAACTCCTGAAGGTCCTGGATGAGTTGATTGCGGTTCATGTAGACGACGCAATGATTGCCCGCTACGAAATTGAAGTGGATCAGAGCCTGGTTGAGAAGAGTTTCGGTGACAACGCATCGAAGGTGGGTGGGCCGGAGATGTACGCCTACGCTTTATCATTGGACGGCCTGTCAACCAGCGACAAGCTCGAGCATCTCAATCGCTTCTTCGGGGTCCAGGAGATCTTGAATCGCGACCCTGCACCGGGTGTTTTCGAGGCCTTCTATGAAATGAACAGGGACGAGATGAAGCTGGGAGCCCGGGTGCGAATGCGGGATCTGTTCTTTCCGGCTGTCTCCTACAGCGAGAAGGGCAGTCGGCCCACCGATGGCGATCCCTGGGAAGCCGCCCGACTTGCCGCAGAAGCGGCCTGGAAGCTGATCGAAGAGGGAGCGGAGCTGGATGAGGAGTTCGTCAAAGCCCACGTTCCAAAGGAAGGGAAGCGGGGAGTGGACGGAGATATTGGCTGGCTTTCGATGGATCAGTCCCGGATGTCAGTTTTACGGGATCGTGGCTTGACCATGGAGGTCGGAGAGGTGAGTGAACCCTTCACGGCGAAGCATGGTTATCACATCGTCAAGCTGTTGAAGAAGGCTGAGCCCAAGACCTTTGAAGAAGCCATGGCCGATCCTCGCCACGCGACTACGCTGGAAAAGAAGTACGTGATCCTGGGAAAGAGGGCGCTTCGCGCCATCGAGAGAAAGAAGCAAGACGTCAAGATCTACGTCCGATCGCCTTCTGATCCGGAGTAAGTGATTCTCAATCCCTCTTGGTATGAGATTGGCGCCATTCCAGGTTCTTGTAGCGGGAGGCGAACGACGTCGCCGCCGCTTCCTCCTTTCCATCGAATGTACCGGGAATGAGCTTGACTCCGAACTCGTCCTCAAACCCCTTCACCAGAGTTCTGCCCAGTTCATCAAAGGTCATCGGAGCGGGAATGAGGTCATTCACCCCGATGGATCCAGACACACGATCATCTCCCCGCAGCTTCATCGATCCATGTTGAAGGATCCTTTCTCTCGATCTCCGTTGGGCGCTTCCGGCGATCTTTTTGCCCTGCACGATGAGATCGTGGGGACTTCGCCGGTCAAAGCAAAAGAACGAGTCGTTTCGGGGAGAGTCATCGCGTCCGGAAGTGATGTCAAGGAGCGAAAGGGTACGGGCAAGAGCGCTGTGAATCGCGTCGTATGACTCCGGTACCGGAAGAGCAGCAAGGGGGATGCCATGGCTCAGGGAGTGATCGGCGGGAAGAACCAGGCAATAAGTGACTTCTTGTTGGTGGAGGATTGCGCCTCCACCGGTTGGGCGACGCACCGGCATGGCATCGGTGATCGTGGAGGCCGAGGCGAGGTCATCGTCGGATCGCTGGAAGTAACCCAGAGAAAGTCCGGGCGGGTCCCATCCATAAATACGAAGGGAGGGACGTTTGTTCTCGGAGCGGAACAAGGCCTCATCTCTTGCCATGTTTTCGAACGGCGACCGGTGGCCGTCCCACAGAAGCCGCCAGGAATTCATGGCGGATCAGCCGCCCTCTTGCTTGGCGAGATGCACTTCGTACTCGGTCGATGAGATCAGGGCGTCCATTTCACTGGGATCGGAGACCTTGACCTTGATCAGCCATCCCGAGCCGAACGGGTCGTTGGCCAGAAGGTCGAGTTCGTCGGCGAGGGCATCATTGACCTCAATGACTTCTCCGGTTACCGGAGAATTGAGGTCCGAGACAGCCTTCACCGATTCGATCGTTCCAAAAGCGTCTCCCTCGGCAACGTCGTCGCCAACCTCGGGGAGCTCGATGAAGACCAGGTCGCTGAGGTGCTCTACCGCATAATCGGTAATCCCGAGGATCGCGACCTCTCCATCGGCTTTTACCCACTCGTGTGTTTCAGAGTAGCGCAGGTCTTGTGGTTTCACGGCTCCCTCCAACGAACTTCAGCAAAGGTTTTTGACACATGCCCAATGATTCCAAAGGGTCTGAAATGATCGAGAGGGATGCAACCAAAAAAACTGAGCCCCTCTTCTTGCGGGCTAGTCAAACAGGTCGGAGTTGATCTTGTTCCAGTCGATGTCTTCGATTTCGTCCCGGGTGATGGGAGGAAGGTCTTTGAACCGGACGTACTCTTTGAGGCTGGAGAAGTCTCCTGGTGGTTGGTCCGGTTCTTGGGGGGAATCGATGCCCGCATCGTTGGGGGCCGGATCGAATAGACTGTCCAGGTCCCAGGCATCGCCGGTGCTGGGGAAGGGAGAGTCTGTTTCTGGCTCGGATCGGAAATTGACGAACAGAGGAGCTTCTCGCCTCTCTTCGTAGAGAGTCTCGTCGAGTTCGTAGCTCTGAACGATTTTTTGGAGGCCGGATTTCTCGAACCGGGTTGGATCAACTCGTCGAGCGTGTTCGAACTGAACGAGGCCTTCCCGAACTTCAAGAAAGTGGAAGTGGATTTGTCCCAGAGCAACTCGTGCTCGGTAGCAGTCGGGGTTGATGTCGACAACCCGGCGGAAGTGATTCCTGGCACCACTCAGTCGACCAAGACGGAGAGATACCACCCCTTTGATGAGGTGCCAGTTTACGGTCCAAACGCGAATGATCATTCGCCTCAACGTGATCACGAGCGGGCTCATGTATTATTCCCCGCGGGGGCGTCCAACGTCTGCGCGTCAGGGCGCGTACGCTCGATCTGCGCGTCTGACACGGGAACGGCTCCACATATGTGCAATCCCGCAAGAAGTATCCTATCAAACGCTTAGGTGATTGCAAGATGGGATTTGGGAGCTGAATCCGGATTCATCGAAGCCCGCGGAGGTCTCGCTTGAGATCTTTGCGGCAGTCGCAAAGGAAGGATAGGACGGATGAATGTCTGTAGGACGGATAGGTCCAGCGAAACGGGTGAAAAGCCTCAAATTGATACATGAGAGTGACTTCGCCGTAGACTCCCGACCCGAGGTGGATCCTGTGACTTGCGTCTTTGGTGCTCAAGAGAAGGAGTTTTCCCAGCTCGAGAAATCCGGGATCCACGTTGACCGGGCGGTTCACATCGCTCTCGATTTCCTTTTTGAGCTCGTCCTCGTCCTGATTGGCGTCGAGCTTCTTCTGAACAAGAGAGTCGGGAGGAGAAACCGTGTCAAAGACAAGGAGGGTCTGGAGAAGGCCTTTTCCCATGTCGGATTCGTAGTAGCTGGAATGTTCGAATCGAAAGCATTTGCTCCGGCGTCGGATTGCTCCATACCGGGACTCAAGGCGGGGGATCGCTTTTTCCAGCCAGTCCTCGTTTTTCGACATGAGTGCGCAGAAATGATTTCCGAGGGGTGGGAGCGTTGGTTTCCCCATCGTCTTGGGTTCTCCTGCCTGTTCGTGAAGAAGGAAGTGGCTTCATAAGACTGCATTTGCGTGTCCGAAAACGAGTACACCTGCTCCGGAAAACCTGGTCGGTCTGATCCTTAACAAACTCTTTCCCAATACCTTAGCTGCTATGCCAGGAGTTTTGGCCTGGTGATTGCAAATGGTGGAGTGGCGGCGCGGCGGCTCGCGCATCCAGAAGCAGCTCGTGTTACTTCCCTGAAGGACCAGATCGGATCGGGGCATGGAGTGCGGTCATCAGGGTGGTGCTTTGGTTCTGTAAAGATCCAACGGCTACCTTGTGGGTGGTCCGAGTTCTTTCACGCTTCTCGGCAGGGAGGGGTGAGACTGGGTGCGCGGGTCGTGCCGCCATTTTCTAATCCCGGGGACGCACCACTGGTGCTTCACCGACGAGCGACAAGATCTGACTTTGTCAACGGACATCTCCGGTCCGGGCAAGAGCGAGTAATATGCTGGACTTCGGGTCTGTTGTGGATATACCTGGTTGCATGTACCGAGTCCTGGTCGTTGACGACGACGACAGCATCCGCGAAACCATCGCGACGATCCTTCGTTTCGAGAAGAAGTACGATGTCTTCCTTGCGTCGAGCGGGAAGCAAGCGCTCTCGGTCCTTGAGACGGAGGGGTTTGACCTCATTCTTCTGGACATCATGATGCCCGGAATGACGGGCCTTGAACTTCTGGAAAAGATCAAGGCTTCCTATCCTCTTCCTGAAGTCATCATGTGCTCCGGTCATGGGAGTGTGAATTCGGCGGTTGAGGCGACCAAGAAGGGCGCGTTTGACTTCCTTGAGAAGCCGGTCGACCAGGACCGGCTGATGCTCACTCTTCGCAACGCAACCAAGCAGATCGATCTCTCTCGAGAGAAGCGGACCCTCGAGCAGGAGATCGGCAAGCGGTACACATTTCACGGCGCGAGCCCCACCATCCAACCAATCCTTGACACCATTGATCGTGTCGCACCCACCAATGCCCGGGTTTTGATTTCCGGGGAGAACGGAACGGGAAAGGAGCTCGTCGCCAGACGCCTCCACGCCTTGAGTCAGTGTTCGGGCCCGTTTGTGGATGTGAACTGTGCCGCCATCCCCAAGGAGTTGATCGAGAGCGAACTCTTTGGCCATGAAAAGGGGGCATTTACCGGCGCCGAGCGATTCAAGAAGGGCAAGTTCGAGCTGGCGCACGGGGGAACGCTTTTTCTTGACGAAATCGGTGACATGGACCTCAGCGCTCAAGCAAAGGTCCTTCGGGTTCTTCAGGAGAACGTGGTCCAACGAGTCGGGGGGTCCAAGCCTGTCTCGGTGAACGTGCGGGTCCTGGCCGCAACCAACAAGGATCTGGAAGAAGAAGTGAAGGAAGGGAACTTCCGTGAGGATCTTTTTTACCGTCTCATTGTGGTGCCGATTCAGGTGCCTCCTTTGCGGGATCGGCGAGAAGACGTTCCTCTCTTTGTGGATCTTTTTGCCCGGGAGTGTGCCCAGGAAAATGGTCTTTCGCGAAAGACCTTCACCTCGGCGGCAATCGATTGCCTGAAGATGGGCGATTGGCCGGGGAACGTTCGTGAACTCAAGAACTTCGTGGAGCGACTGGTTATTCTTTGCCCGGAGTCCGAGGTGGGAGAGGCGGATATCAAGCGTCTTCTTCGAGGTGGCTCCCGATCTGACATCGACGTCTTCGATTCCTGTGCGAGCTTCGAGGAGTTCAAGGAGCAGAGCGAGATGCTCTTTCTTCGCCGAAAGCTGGATGAAAACGGCTGGAATGTGAAAAGGACGGCGGAGAACCTCTCCATGCAGCGTTCGAACCTGTACAAGAAAATGGAAAAGTACGGTTTGCGCTGATAAGCCCGGCCGCCAGGCCCCGCTTTCCAGACACGATCGGCACCTTCACAAACAAAAAAAGAGCCGAGCAAATGAGCTTGCTCGGCCCCTTGAGCTATCGAACGTTTCTCTCTCTCCTGGTTACCCTACTGGGGTAATCGAAGCGCCATTCCTTCTCGAAGATCACCTGGTGCGGAAAGGATGTGTCGATTCTCGTTGTAGATCGCTCTCCATCGTTTCTCATCCGAGAGGACGTTGCGCGCGATCCCGTACAGGGTGTCGCCCTTTTTCACCAAGTAGGTGTTTCCAAAGACCTTCTTTTTTTGAGGGACCGCCTGAGTCGGTGTTGTGGACCCAGGAGCCGGAAGAAGGAGTTGAGCGCCAACCCGAAGCTTATCGGGATTGATGTCTTTATTGTAGGAAAGGATGAGCCGCCAGGCCGAGGACTTCGCGTAGAAGCGCTCGGCGATGGTGGAGAGGCTATCTCCGTTTCGAACCTCATAGACCTTCATCCCCTCGATCGGAGAGGAGGGAAGGGAAGACCAGGTGGATGGGCTTTTCTCGGCCCCATCTTCGGGAGCCTCGTCCATCTCGCTCAAGACTTCTTCAGGACCGCCGGTGGGGAGATCAAATGTTTCGGAGGTTTCCTGCTCTTCGGTCGTGTCGAGGAATTCGTTGAAAGAAGACATCTCGCTTCCGGTTTGACCTTCTCCCTGGGGCGAGGCGACGGGAATTTCCCTGCCATTGCTCGCGAGCCCGGGCGGGTCTTGGCCAGCTTCGGCCTCGACCGCATCAACATCACCCTCATCGGGAAGATATCCAGGGTCAGTTCCGAGACCATAAATGGCCAGGGCCAGGATGACCACGATAGTGGTCATGATGACAGCGACGAGAATCTTCTCGACGTTACCCATTGTCAGCGCTCCTTCCGGGTCGTTCGACGACTCCAAGGGCAGGACTTGAACTCAGACTGGACCAAACTCAAGCCCGAACCGCTTGAGCCTTGCCTCGCACGTCAGAATGGTGATGCATCCGGCGGTCTGCAGAACCACCCCCGCCCGAGGTTGGCGCCGCCGGTGGAGTCGGCCCATGATGGACGAGACCCCTCGTGACTAAGAGGATAGGTATTACGCTCTCCAGTGTCAAGGAAAGCAAGATTCTTGATACTGGATGTTGTGTTGAGCTTTCCCTGTCATGGCGTGAGGCGTACCCGAAACCTGCCCGAAAGAGCGAGTCAGTTCTCCGACCAATCGGTTCGATACTTCGTCTCGAGTTTGGTGAGGGAGGAGTGGTCGAAGCGGCATCCCATTCGGTAGAAAGGATTGAGGCGGGGCTTTCGGCTGAAGACAATGGCAGACCCGAAATCGATGATGATGGGGGCGCCGTCTCCCTGAATCATGAAGTTTTTTCTCTGGGAAAGGTCGAGGTGAATCACTCCCTGGGCGTGCATGGCCCGGATCACATCGCGAAGAGCTTCGAAATAGCGTCCGGGAAGCTTCAGCCCGACGACACCTCGAAATGCCTCTCCCTCGATGTTTTCGATCATGAAGGCCCCCCGGTCGATGCGCCGAATGAAGCGGGGGATGCCCGTGACTTCCGTGAGCTGTGCGTAGGCCTTTTCTTCCCGGCGAACCATCCACCGACCGTACAGTCCGCGAGCCAGGGCTCCACCGTCGTGATAGTCCTTGACCACCGCCTTTTTCCCCTTGTATTCGAGGAGCTTGACGATGGGTCTTGTTGGGCTATGGGGACCGTGACCCAGGCAGGCGATGACGTGATCGTCCAGATTCTCCCGGGTGATCGGAGAAAAATGGGATTTCAGATCATCGTGGATCAAAGGAGGGGCTTTTTCCGCCATGGGAACGCCTCTTTCGACCCTCAGGGTAGGATCGAACTCAGAAATGGGACTTCGGTATGGGTCCGAACGAAAAGCATGACAAAGCCAAACACGATGACCAGAAACGTCAGATGTTCACTATTCTTGAAGACCAAAGCGAATTGCCACCGTTCGTTGGCATACGGGTAGGGCTTGATGGACGGTAGAAGATTGGGAACTTCCCGGAGGTAGCGCTCGGCTTCTTCACCAAAGCGTCGGATCAACCGGTCACCCTCAACTTCTTTCTTGTACGGGAAGTAAAATCCGTAGTAAACGATCAAACCGAAGGGGAGGACGATCAACAGGACCCAGAGCCCCCGGCCTGTGGTGCTTGCTCCCGCCAGGCAGAATCCCACCAGAATGAGGAGGGTGCCAAGATACAGGGGGTTCTTCACATGGGCGTAGGGGCCTGAGATGGTGAGTTTCTGGTTCTTTTCCAGGTGTCCGGTGGCCCAGAATCGAATTGCCTGGCCCACGGCGATGATGGCAGCCCCGGCGATATAAAATCCCAGCTCGAAATCGGCCAGGACAAATAGGGCCACGATCGACAGGTAAACGAACACTCGTCTTGATGTGAGTTTTTTTGATGCGGCCATGATTTTCCTCGTCCCTTCCGCGATGGGATTGCGCGTGGATCGGACAGAGTGACTAAAAGTACATACCCCGGGGGGATCCTCGCCAAGAATCTCCGATAACATTCCACTGACACTTGCTTTTGCGGAAGACTCGGAGGCTCACTCTAGCAATGGATAGGGAAGGAGTCAAAGCGCCTGCGGTGCTGGTGGCACACCACGAGGTCTTTTGGAATCCTGCGGAAGCTCCCTTGACAGGTTTTCGGAGCGAGTCCTAGAATGCGTGTTTTTGATCCGATGCTAGGCCGTCTATCGTGAGCAAGAACCTCAATTCCCCACCGGGGCCATTTCTTGAGCCATCCGGGCTCAAACGCCATCTCTCCCCCATGATTTTCCATCAAGAAGGTATTCCTTGTCTCCTGGCGCTGGGTCGCTCCGTGGCAATGCTCCTTTTGATTGGATGCGTGGGCTGGGCTGGAATCGGCTGCCAATCGACCCAGAGCACTGCTGAGCCTTCTCAGCAAACCCCGGAGGAGCGAGCCGCCACCGAAAAGCGAGTGGGGCCGGCCCGGGTCACCTGGATTGACTTCGAGCAGGCCCGAAGAAAGGCTGCCGCCGACCCGGCCAAGAAATCTCGAAAGATCGGGATCGACCGACTGATCCTGGTGACCCCGAACTTCGAGGGTGGCCGGTTCAAGAAGGCTCTTTCGCTCGGCAAGCTTGCCCCTTCGACCAAGGTCATCGAGGCCCAGTTCATGGAAGAGCTCCTGGACGCGCTTGAGACCATCGACTTCTATGATCTTGCCCAGGCTGTTCCTCCGAGTAGCTTCTCCCAGGACCAGAAGGTTCGGGCCGTCATTTCCGTGGAGCAAGACGGAAAGCCCACCCAAACTCTGGTGCACATGAAGGGGGCGGGAGGACAGGGACGCGACACGGTCGAGACTTTTATTCGGTCCAAGAGTTTGGTCCACAAGGCGTACAACATGACCACCCAGTTCGGGCATATCACCATCAAACAAGCACAGAAGTAGAAAATGACTCAGCGGGAGGCGGCAATCGTGATTCCGGCGCGCATCGGGTCACTTCGTCTCCCCGGCAAGCCACTTCTGCGTGAGACAGGTCAGTATCTCGTTCAGCACGTCTATGAGCGAGCCTGCCTGGCGCGTCTTGCGTCAACCGTCCTGGTAGCCACGGATTCCGATGAGATCTTCGAGGCTCTGTCTGCGGAGGGTGTTTCGGTGGCCATGACGGGCAGCGAACATCAAAGCGGAACGGACCGGGTTCACGAGGCCGTGAACGGGCTCAACCGGAATTTTGACGTGGTGCTGAACCTTCAGGGAGATGAACCCGAGATTGAGCCGGACGTCATCGATGACCTGATTGCTCACTGCGACGAAGACCATCCCATCGTGACGTGCGGCACACCGATTACCCGGGAACAAGATTTTCTGGATCCGTCTCACGTGAAAGTCGTGACGAATGGGGAGGGGCGTGCGTTGTATTTTTCGCGAGCCCCTATACCTTATGTGAAGAAAACCGGCGGTACGCTCCCAAAAGATCCTCCAGCCCTTCTTCATCTCGGGCTTTATGCGTACACTCCAGGGATCTTGAGTCAGTTTACCTCTCTTGCACCATCCATTCTTGAGAAGACCGAGGGACTTGAGCAGCTTCGGGCTCTGGAGGCAGGGATCCCGATTCTTGTTCGCGAGGTAAAAACGGCGGGAAGAGGCGTCGATACGCCTGAGGACTATGCGGCGTTTGTGCAACGATTCCAAGAGAACCTGATTGCGAAGAACCGGGAGCCATAAGGGCCATGTCGAAACATATTTTCATCACGGGTGGAGTCGTCTCATCTCTTGGTAAGGGCCTCACATCGGCCTCGATCGGAATGCTTCTTGAAGGACGGGGCCTCAAGGTTGCCATGCAGAAGCTCGATCCCTACATCAATGTTGACCCGGGGACCATGAGTCCCTATCAGCATGGAGAGGTCTATGTGACCGATGACGGGACGGAAACCGATCTCGATCTTGGTCACTACGAGCGGTACACCGAGGCAGTCCTGACCAAACACTGCAACTACACGACAGGTAAGATCTATAACTCGGTGATTGAAAAGGAGCGCAAAGGCGACTACCTGGGCGCAACCGTTCAGGTCATCCCGCACATCACGGATGAGATCAAAGCGGCGATTGATTCCCTGTGTAGTGACGATGTCGATGTCATCTTGACGGAAATCGGTGGCACCGTCGGTGACATCGAAAGCCTTCCTTTTCTCGAGGCCATTCGGCAGTACAGGCTCGATAAAGGGCAGGAAAACGTCATGTACATCCACCTGACGTTGCTGCCCCATCTTCGCGCTTCGGGTGAGCTGAAGACCAAGCCTACCCAGCAAAGTGTGGGAAAGTTGCGGGAGATCGGCATTCAGCCGGATGTTCTGATCTGTCGCACCGAACTTCCCATGACCGAAGACATCGTGAAGAAGATCTCGCTCTTTTGCAATGTCGAGGCAAAAGCGGTCATCGAAGAGCAAGACGTTGCCTATTCGATCTACGAGGTCCCGGTGATCCTGCACGATCAGCATCTCGATGAATTCATCGTCAAGCGATTGGGTCTGAAAGCTGTCGAGCAGGACTTGAAGCCCTGGTTGAAGATGTTGGAGACCGTGCGCAATCCAAAGGGTGAGGTTGAGATCGGGGTCGTCGGGAAATACATCGAGCTTCACGATGCGTATAAATCGGTCTATGAGGCTCTTTCTCATGGTGGACATGGCCACGGATACACGGTCAAGTTCAGGAAAGTTGCCGCGGAAGAAGTTGAAAAGGTCGGGGCGAAGAATGTTCTTGCCGGGGTCCACGGACTCCTGGTTCCTGGCGGATTTGGGGGGCGCGGAGTCGAAGGCATGGTCCAGGCAATTCAATACGCTCGGGAGAATAAAATCCCGTTCTTTGGGATTTGCCTTGGACTTCAGTGCGCAGCGATCGAGATTGCTCGCAACCTTCTTGGTCTTGAGAATGCGGACTCAACCGAGTTTGATCCGGCGACGCCCCATCCCGTCATTTCTCTCCTGGAGGAGCAAAAAGGGGTTACACACAAGGGAGGCACCATGCGCCTCGGGGCTTATCCCTGTGAGCTCACCTCGGGGACTCTAGCTCATCGAGCCTACGGTCGGGACCAGATCTCGGAGAGGCATCGTCATCGCTTTGAATTCAATAACAAGTATCGAGACGCGTTCTTGAAGGGGGGCGTGACTCTGAGCGGTCTCTACAAAGATAAGGATCTGGTCGAGATCCTGGAGATTGCTGAACACCCCTGGTTCCTGGGGGTCCAGTTCCATCCGGAGTTCCAGTCCAAACCCATTGCCGCCCATCCGTTGTTTTCTTCCTTCATCGGAGCTGCGGGAAATCATGCAGGTCTGGGGAACAAGAAGGGCTCCGGAACAACCAAGATGCTTGCGTAGTGCAACAAGACAAGCAACCGTCACCTCCGATTCGAGTCGGTTTGTTCATCACGTGTCTTACCGACACTTTTTTTCCTCGGGTTGGCGTTGCGGTGCTCGGTGTGCTTCGGCATTTTGGGTGCGAGGTGACGTTTCCAGGCGGGCAGACCTGTTGCGGCCAGCCAGCCTACAACAGTGGCCTTTTCCCCGAAGCTCGAGGTCTTCTCGAGCGTCTCCCGGATCTCTTCGCTGACGTGGATTACGTGGTGTCTCCCAGTGGCTCCTGCATTTCATTTGTGTCTTGCCACGGTCATGAGGTGTTGCTGAGCTCCGACAACAAAGAGCAGCATGCACGCTTTGTTTCGAAGGCATTCGAGTTCACGACCTTCCTCGCTCGAGTGCTCAAGGTCGACCTTGGGAGCTTGCTGCCTGCGCCTTTTGAGGGGAAAGCCGGGTTTCATTTTCCATGTCATCTCCGGGATCTGGTTCCACCGGACGAGGCTCTTGCGGGGGCCAAGCAACTCCTTGGCGAAGCCTTGGTTCCCCTCGTCCGGTTTGATCAATGTTGCGGTTTTGGAGGGACGTTTTCGATCGATGCTCCGGAGATCAGCGACGCGATGCTGGAAGACAAGCTCCGCTGCATCGCGGATTCCGGAGCTCAGTCCTTGGTTTGCAACGAGGGGGGGTGCAGCTTACAGATCGGTGGGGGTCTTCATCGACGAGGAGATGGGGTGCGGGTTGTCCATGTTGCCGAGATCATTGCGGAGGGGCTGGGGATCGAACTTCCGGATCCGGGTGGCCACCGATGAGCTTTGACCGTGATCCAGATTCCACCTTTGAGAGTCGGG
>JAJDCM010000039.1 GCA_029260825.1 Planctomycetota bacterium
ACGGAAAGCCGACCATCCGCATCCTTGGCGTAACCGGAAAGAATTTCCAGGGCCCGTTTGGGTGGCCGAAGGTTCGTGTAGATTCGAGCCTCGAAACGACGATAGGTTCCCGATTGCTCGGAAGATGGCAAGGCTTGCAGCTCTGAGCAAACCGTCAAGGCCTGCTGGAGCTCCTTGGGGTCATCGCTCCGGGAAAGAAGATCGAGGAGATGAAATCGGACCCGAGTGAATTTGACTCCATCGACCGCCCCTGAGCCTTCTTGAAGCCGAACGAACGTCGCCGAAAGCTCGGTTGCCGCCACCTTCTTCCCTGCTTCTCGCAGACGCTCGATCTGAGCCAGGACCGCATCGATATCTCCCGACAGGAGAGTGGCCACGGTTCTGACCGCCTCCCTGGACACAGAGTCTTCCGTGTCGTCAATTCGAGCGATCAGGGCGGGCAACACCTTCTCTCTTTTTGCCACATCGGTGGCCACAACCTTGAGAGCCTGTACGCACGCGAGTCGCACTTCCGGCTCCGGATCTCCAAGGCACAGGACCAGGTCATCAACCACCACCGAACTCCCGAGCTGGAGCAATACGTTCGCGCTTCGCTTGCGGACCTCTTTTTCCGCGTCGGTAAGCCCGGTCTTCACCGCAAGAGCAATGGTATTCGCCGAATCCGGGTAACTCTCCCCGAGAAACGCAAGAGCCTCCACGGCGCGGTATCGAACAACAAGCTGAGGATCGGCTTCGAGCGCACGCTGAAGAGCTTGCCGGGCCGCGAGATCACCCAGGCTCCCCAGGGCAATCGCAGCATTCTGGCGAACATGCTGGGTGGTATCGGCCCCGGTGCTTTCTGTATAGCCGGAGAGATCATTCAACACTTCACCGAGAGGGCTCACCGCTTGCGGGTCCCCGATCTCTCCAAGAGCTAGAACCATCTGCGCCCGAAGCTCGGGATCGGCCTCGCTTGCGAGGCTGGAAAGAACGGTGGCGGTCACGCTCCTTTCCTTCAAGGCCCCCAGAGCAAGAACAAGCGTCTGTCGAATCTTGTGCTCCGACTCGTTTTGAAACCGCCTGGCCAGTTCCCCCGCCGTCTTCTCGAGTTCAGATTTAAGATCAGCGGGAACATCCTCGCCGGCGGCGCCAATGCTTCCCAGGGCCTTGCAGAGGTCCAGAACAACCACGGATTCCGCATTCTTCAGACTGGCAATCAACACCCGGGCATTGTCTGCGATCTTCACGAAACTCTGAACGCGAGGCTCCTCGTACAGGAGTCTTGCAGCGCGCCGACGGATTTCCGGGTTCTCCGTCTGTTGGATCCCTGCCAGGAGACGAGAGAAGAAACGATCGACCTCCTCCTTACGACCTCGCAAGTGGTCGGTGAAGTCCTTCCAGGATTCAAACTCCCGGTCTCTAGCCTGCTCGAGGCTCGACTCCATGCTGTGAACGATCAAGGACGCAAAGTCGAGATCGCTGAGACCCTTCACTCCGGCCCACCAGTTCAACCACGCCTCGACATCATTTCCGAACTTCTGGCGAGTAATGCGCTGAAGGGCCCGGGCCACCAGATTTGGTGAGTTGGTGAAAAGCGACTCCCGCCCTTCCAACAGGACCATCAAAGAAGTCACGCTTGCTTTGTCGGGGACCGCCATTCCTTCAAGGAGAGAAACGGCTCCCCGCCGGGCAGCGGGCTGGAGATTCAGATCGGCGGCAATCGCGCAGAGCACTTCGCAAGATCGAGTGGAAGGAAATGAGGTAACCGCAACCGCAATCTTGTTTCGCACATTGACGCGGGTGTCGAGCTCATAGAGGCGTGAAACATCTGAAAAGAACCGCTCCGCCTTCCCGACCTCGAACGCGGTTAGCATTCCGATGACAACCGGAGTGGGTGTCACAGGGTCAAGAAGAGTTCGAATGAGACCATCGTTTTCCGGAGTCTGCTGCGACATGAGGCCGGAAATCTGGATGGCGATCGCCCCCACGTCCTTCTCTTTCAGGAGCTGATTCTTCGTTTCCTCCAGGCCCTTGGCAAGGGCCAAAGATGGTTCGTTGCCCTCTTCGCCTTCGCCCCCATCAGAAGCTTCCCCATCGACATCGGAAGAAGCCGAAGCCTCGCTTGGGGTCTCCTCGGGAGATTCCTCCGGACCTTGCGCACTGGACGAGACGGAGAGAAGCAACGCAAGAAGCATCCCAACCCATGCCACAGATTGGGGTCCTGAAAAGCGCTGATAAGAATGTTCTGTGCCCACGATCCTTCCGAAGCTGCTGTCGTCTAGTGCCTGCGATTGAAGCCTCCCGGGAAAGCTTGCGCATTCCTGACTTGCTCGGGAGCGTCCGGGGAGTCTCGGGAATGCCGTTCGCGCCGACCTCGGGAGACCCGACGCAAATCCTACTGCCCCAAGCGTTTCTCTCACGATTCGAAACCGGCTGGCTCGAAGCGAAGAGAACATTGAGTATACCACAGCCACCTGCGATTGGAAGCGGCTGGAGTTGCCTCGGAAACGGTCAGTCACTGTCCTCACCTCGAAGGGGCTGACTCTCTTCCATCCACGTCACGATTCGGTCGACGATTTGCTCGACAGAGCAGCCATCTGTCTCCACCGAAAAGGCGGAACACTCCCGGTAAAGCGGACGCCTTTCGCCAAGCTTTTGCTCGACCTCCAGACGCGGGTCGCGAATCCCTGTCAAGCTGGGGCGCATCGAAGCAGTGCGGGGATCCCGCCCCATTCGCAGCAAGATGATCTCGGCCGATGCATCAAGCCAAACCGGTAGGCCCGTCCGTTTCATGAGAGCAAGATTTGCCTGCCGCTCGACGATCCCACCGCCTGTCGCAATCACCAGAGGCTCCTCGCTTGAAGCGGCTTGCGAAAGCGTCTTCTCTTCCAGGTCACGAAAACGAGACTCGCCACCGGAGGCAAAAATCTCGGCAATCGTTCGACCCTCCTGCCTCACGATTAGTTCGTCCGTATCGACAACTTTCCGGAGAAGTTTTCGCCCAAGATCCACGGCCACCGAACTCTTACCCGTGGCGCGGAAACCAATCAGATAGATGTGCCTCGACTCGATCACTGCCCCAGCACCTTTTCTTCCCCCAAAGCATCAAGAAGAAGCTCTCGTGCCCAATCCAGAGGAAACGGTTTGCCCGCGAACTCATTGGCCTGCATCGCCGCCTGCCGGATGAACATCTCCAGGCCCGAGATACACAAACATCCTCTTTCTCGGGCCAGGCCAAGCAACCGGGTTTCGATCGGCCGGTAGACCGCATCCATCACCACGCAGCCGGAGGGTAGAGCAGAAGCTGGTATCAGGCACTCGGTCACGTCCGGCGCCATACCAACAGATGTCGTGTGAACAACAACCGACGGGTCAAGAGATCCAAGGTCCTCAAGTCCACGAAAGCTCAATCCGAGCCGTTTGGCAAGAGCCTCGCCTCGGTCCTTGCCCCGGTTCACCAGGAATCCTCGGGCTCCTCGCTGCGTCAGGGCAAACCCGACGGCTGCGGCGGTCCCGCCGGCACCGACAACCACCAACGGCCCCCGCTCGAGTCGCCTTTTCAGCTCGTCCTTGCCCCCAACTCCGTCCTCGATTGCCTGAGCCGCAGCTTCCCCGTCGAACGAAAACCCCCGGGTCGGCACGGAGGAAACTCCGTCAAAAAGAAGTGTGTTCGCCGCGCCACAAGCCTTCGCTTCCGGATTCAAATCGGGAGTCAGACGTGCCGCCTCATTCTTGTGCGGAATCGTCACGGACAGCCCAAAAAGAGAGAGGCCCGGACCGACTTCGATGAGTTCATTCAGAGAATCGGCAAGAAACGGGACATACACCGCAGACCGTCCCTCGCTCAAAAAGAACCGATTGTGGAGGAGAGGACCAAGGCTCTGCCCGACCGGATTTCCCGCCACCCCAAAAACACGAGTATCGGGATCAACGGGTCCTTGACCGTAAACCGCCTGAAGATCCTCGACGGTGAGCTGTCCGGGGGCAGATGCCTGATTCTTTTCGAGCGCCACGTATGTTGCCGCCGACCCCCATGCCCCGGCCAAGATTCGGGAGGGAAGGCCGATGCTCCCCATGCAAAATGCCGTGCGCCGAAGATCCACACCCTCTCGAGGTTCACCGAGAAGACGTCGAATGCTGACAAGATCTTTCGGGGAACGAGCAGTGGTGACGATCTTGACCTCGCGTGGCTCTCTCGCCTCCATGTCCCGTCGAATCTCATTCAGATTGGCCGGAGTCCCTTCGAAATCATGGTAGGAAAGGATGAGAGAGGTCCGCTCATGAAGCCCTGGCAAGCTCTTCGCTCGGTGCTCCACATCGACCGCCTCGGCCCCAAGTCGCGAGGCTTCTTCAAGGAGCTTGATCCGCTCATTTTCCGTTCCCTGGAACTTTCCGCCCTCCCATTGGGGGCGAACCGTAACCACTACCGGGAGAGAGCGAGGGCAGGTGAGCAACCGCTCGAGGTCGGGAGCCATCATGGTATCGATGCGAAGTTCGATCGCATCGACCCCATCCCAGTCCCTGGAAAGAAGCGAAACTGCCGACTCGGTGTCGGTCCCTGCCACCACGCCGCGAATGACGGGTGCGGCGGGTCCCCTCACTGAGGCGCTTCGACGGTCTGGGCCTCAAGGACCTTGAAGATCTCCTGTCCAGCGGAAGGATCAAGACTTCCCTTCTCAAGACCAAGAGAAATGGTCAGCTTCCCCAGCTCCCGATAGACGTCAAGATACCGGGGTGCCTGCTCGGAGATCGCATCAACGTGGGCCTTGACCACATCCACATCACCACGGGAGATGGGGCCAGTGAGAGCCTCGGGAATACCGACGGCCTCAACATTGCTCACCGCGCTTTTCACGAGCGGAAGCAGGCTCTCGAGCGACACGTTTTCATGACCAAAGTTCGCCACGCTCAGGATCTCCCGAGCAACCGCAAGGAGAGTCACCACGAAATTCGAGGCCGTCGATGCAGCCGCATGATAGAGAGCTTTATCACAGGCGGGTACGGAAAGGGGAATCCCGCCCAGAGCCTGAACCACGTCTTTGAGCATCGGGTTCACTTCCGGATCCGATTCGTAACTGCAGAAGATCCCGGGAAACCTCTCAACCGCTTCTTGCGGATTGGCAAAACTCATCAAAGGATGAATCGACCCGACAAAGGCACCACAGCAATGGGCTTCATTCAGGACCGTCGACGGAAGAGCGCCGCTTGCGTGAATGACCGTGGCTCCCTCCCGAAATCCCTTCTTGGAGGCAATCTCGTGACAGACCGGCGCAATCACCCGATCAGGAACGGTCAGGAAGACCAGGTCGGCGGATGACGCCGTGTGAGCCATATCCCCGTCGTTAATGCGCTGGCCAATAAAATCGGAAGCCACTCGCACTGCCTTTCGGGTTCGGCAGTAAACTCCCTTGATTTCGTAACCTTTTCGTCGAAGCAGGTGTCCAAACGCAGAACCAACCACACCAGCACCGATGATTGCGACTTCTCTTGCAGCCATTTATCACCTCGGCCAAGATTTCTAAAAACCCCATCTGGAGCAACACTTACGCGGTATCCCCCCCGCCATCATGTTTCCCAGCACCTGTTCTCATTGGGGTATCATCGTCAAAATCAACGATCTCATGGAGTTCCTGGGCAACATATCCAGGAAGCTCCGCCTTTCCTCGCTCCTCCAGGTAGGCATGAAGTGCCGTCGCCTGGACATGCTCGCGACAAGACGTATTGATGGGATGTGCGATGTCTGCGTGAAGCTTGGCCCTTCCACGCGCATCCCGCGCCGCCCGTTGATCTCCCAGTCGAGAACCACACTCATTGCAATATCTTGCCCTTAAATGATTCTTAAATCTACATTTAGGGCACCGATCATTCAGTTTTCGACTTGGCATGGCGACGAACGGGCCCCCGGGCCCGTCGATGATCTTGAGATCCCGGATCACGAAATCGTTGCCGAGGGTGATGCTGCAAAAAGCCTGAAGCTTGTCATTTGGAGGATCAACAAGCTTGACTCTGACCTCCGTAATTTCCACGGGACTTCTCCTGACGAGCACGCGCTGAATCGGCCACGGGCTGACGCGCTGGCCCCAACCCAGAACATCCCCGACTCACGAAGCTCGATCGAGAGCGAGGATTTCGGGTCGGGAGGCGCCCCGATCCGTGTCCTGGCCTGGAGACAAGGTTTCCCGGGTGGAGAACGTCAAGCTCAAGGCTCAATAGGCTTTGCGCGCGAACAACTCTGCACCAAGAACGTTGTGCCAAGATGAAGTTCATCCAGCCTGCCCCCGATTTCCTGAGCCAACAAAGGCGTAGGACAGGCACAGAAGAGACCCCCGCCGCTCCCCGTCAAAGAGACTCGATGGGGCGACGCAAGCTCCTGAAAAGCATCCCGGCACGAACGAATGGAGGGGAAGAGTTCGAAAACTGAATCTTCAAGGTCGTTCGCCAAGAAACGGCCTATTCCCTTAGCTGTTAAGAACCTAGCAACCTCCGGATCCAACTCGGTATTCGATTGAAAAGAACGATTGGAAACGTTCAGGTTCCTGTAAACCTCGTTCGTAGGAACTGGTTGCAATGGAACAAGCAGAACGAAAAAGAATCGGTTTCTTGATTCGAGGGACTCGACCCGCTCTCCTTTTCCCTGACAGCGCGCCGTTCCGCCGACAAAGAAGAAAGGAATATCCGCCCCTAATTCCGCGGCGGACTCGATTAATCCGGGAGTCGGATCAAGGTTTGCCAGAGAACACAAACCAAGGAGGACTGCGGCGGCGTCCGAGGATCCTCCACCCAGTCCCGCTCCGACCGGAATCCTCTTCTCAAGGTCAATCGAAACTCCGAACGAAAGACCGAGCTCCCTGAGGCCAAGCGTCGCCGCCTGATGGATCAAATTGGTCTCGTCTTCCGGAACCGAGATCCCTCGACATCGAAACTGAATCCCCGGGGCTTCCGTTCGGGTGATCAGAAGGTCGTCATGGAGATTCACGGTGTGGAAGACCGAATCAAGCTCATGAAATCCGTCGGGTCGTTTGCCAAGAATTCGCAACCCGAGATTCAACTTTGCGGGAGCTTGTATAAAGACCCTTTTCTCGGTCATGAAATCAACGATGGATCCCTTGGCAGGATCAGATTGTCGATGAGGCGGGTCTTTCCGATGAAAACGGCAAGAGCAAGGAGCGATCCCTCCTTTGCCACCTCAACGGGTTGAATGGTCACCGGATCCACGAGCTCGACATAGTCAACCCGAGCCGTCGCCACCGCGTTCAGGATCTCTTCGGCTTGATTCTTCAGGACCTCACTCGCCCTCACGCCGCCAGCGTAAGCGTCTCGCGCCGCTTGAAGAGAACGGATGAGACAGACTGCATCCACTCTTTCTTCCGGAGAGAGATACTGATTCCGAGAGGACATCGCCAATCCATCGGGCTCGCGAACGATCGGCACCACATGAAACTCGATCGGCAAGTTCAGGTCTTGAATCATGCGCCGAACAACCGCTGCCTGCTGTGCATCCTTTTGTCCGAAAAAAGCGTGGCCAGGTTCAACGATGTTGAAGAGTTTGAGCACGACAGTAAGAACGCCTTGAAAGAACATGGGACGGGAGGCGCCACACAAAAAGGCAGTCGTTTCGTCCTGATCCACCCTCGTGGAAAACGTTGAGGGATACATCTCGCTTTTGTCGGGAAAGAACACGGCGTCAACCCCGAGTTCACTCAACTGAGCAATGTCACCCTCGATGTCCCGGGGATAGCTCGAAAGATCCTCGGTTGGAGCAAACTGAAGCGCATTGAGAAAGATGGAGACAACGGTCCGGTCGCAGGTCTTCTGGCTTTTCCTGACCAGCGAAAGATGACCGTCATGCAAGGCTCCCATCGTCGGAACAAATCCAACGGTGACTCCGTCGCCTCGCCAATTCGCGCGAACCTGCCGCATCTCCTGAATGGTTCCGGCCAACTCCATCGGTCAGGCTCTCCGAGAAAGGTCGAAGGATTCGTCAGTGATACGCACGCCAAGGGGTTGGTCCAGCTTGTCGAGTCGGTCGCAAAAAAGCTCCCCCGATCGGGGATGAGCAAGATCCGGGGCAAGCTCCACCAGAGGAACCAAAACAAATGCCCGATCCACGAGGCCTGGATGAGGAATATTCAGACCCTCTTCTGCAAGAATCTTCTCCCCGTAGAGCAAGATATCGATATCCAGTTCACGGGGGCCCCACCGAGCTCCCTTGCCACGCCCCACGGCTCGTTCGATGGATTTCACCAGGACGAGAAGGTCTCGAGGAGAAAGCTCGGTGACGAGTCGCACCACTCCGTTGAGGAAAAGGGGTTGGGCGGGACCGACAGGTTCGGTCTCATAGATCGAAGAAACGGTAATACCCGCTATCTTGGGCTCTCTCGCAAGGGCGGATAGCCCCTCATGAAGAAAGAGCATTCGATCTCCAAGGTTGCTGCCCACCCCCAGGAAGACCGTTTGGCTCACCCGTTGGCTCCCCCGTTGGCTTCTTGCCGGACCTTTTTGGTGGCCGGATCCTCCACTTCGACTCCCCCACGATGTGGAAGAAGCGAAGGACGTCGACGCACTCGCCGGATGAGAACCGCGACCGGCCCCCAGCTCAGATAGGCGGCAAAGCCAAGACCCAGCGAGGCCTCGGGAAAGAAAGCGACGATCACGGTGAGAACGACGATCTGAACGAGTTGTGTAAACTTGCGTCGTCCACGGAAGAGCTTGTTGAAGAAATGAGGATAGGGAATCCGGCTAACCATCAAATAACTCAGCACCGGCACCGCGATCGGAAAGAGAATCGGAATGAACTCATTCTTGTCGGAATGAAAATACCCGAGGGTCAAGACGGCCATGGCCGCCGCGGCTCCCGGCGTCGGGAGGCCTCGAAAGAACTCGACTCCCTGACTGGCCGTGTCCGCGTCATCGTGGACCGTTGAGTTATAGCGGGCGAGCCGCAATGCGGCACACGCGACAAACACAACGCTGAGCATCAGAGCGATCCGCGCTCCCTGGGTTCCTTCCAGGGCCCCGCAGTAGGACTCAAGAAGGGTCTTTCCCAGAAATGCAGGGGCGACCCCGAAGCTGATGATGTCGGACAGGGAATCCAGCTGAGCGCCAAAATTCGACGTTCCCTTGGTAAGCCGGGCGATCGTGCCGTCTAGGGCGTCAAAAACCATCCCCAAAAGGATCAACCAGGCAGCCCGAGCAAGGAGCTGGTCGGTCTTCTCGACATGAACCATGGCATCAGCCGTGTAGGCGATCGCCAGGAACCCACAAAAGGCATTGGCGAGCGTAACCAAAGCTGGAAGTGTTGCGACTTTCTTCACGACATCCTCTGCATCCGAATGCTGGATCCTTGCCATACACCAGCTATGGTTGACAGCTTGACCCTTCCCCTGGTACATCCATTTCTTCCGGTCCTGTTTTGAATCGACCGAAACAATGCCCGGATCCTCTGTCCACTCGGACCAGCCTCAACTCGATCTGGACAGCTGAACAGTATATCTCCTTTGAACCCGGGGCCACTGACTTTCGGCTGCTAACTGTTTGAAAGCCCGTGTCTTTGGCCCAAAACTCCAGGCGCATCCCATGACCGAAATCGCCCAAGTGAACGCACGTGAAGTTCTCGATTCCCGAGGAAACCCCACGGTAGAAGTCGAAGTTCGCCTTCTATCCGGAGGATTCGGCACGGCCATCGTACCGTCTGGAGCCTCCACCGGAACCTTCGAGGCCCTCGAGCTCCGAGACGGGGATCATCGCTACGGCGGCAAGGGCGTCCAAAAAGCGGTCGCAAATGTGGAAACGATCCTTGGTCCAGCCATTGCGGGGATGGACGCATTAGACCAGACCGGGATCGACCGGGTTCTCCTGGAAGAGGATGGGACCGATAACAAGAAGAACCTGGGGGCAAATTCGATCCTGGGCGTTTCCCTGGCGGTAGCCCATGCAGCCGCAGATGCCCTGGAGATACCACTTTATCGGTATCTGGGAGGTGCTGCTGCCCGGATTCTCCCCATCCCGTTGATGAACGTGATCAATGGTGGAGCCCATGCGGACAACACCCTCGATTTCCAGGAGTTCATGATCGTGCCCCGGGGCGCCGACAGTTTCCCCGAAGCGCTGCGGATGGGTACGGAGGTCTTCCACAAACTCAAGTCCATCCTCCATGCGGATGGCCTTGCCACTTCGGTCGGCGATGAGGGTGGGTTTGCTCCCAACCTCAAAACCAACGTGGAAGCCCTGAACATGCTGGTCAAAGCGATCGAGGAGGCGGGCTACAAGCCTGGCGAACAGATCGCCCTTGCCATGGATGCTGCGGCAAACGAGTTCTATCAGGATGGAAAATACGTGCTCGCCGGAGAGGGCTCCCCACCCAAGACGTCCGAGGAAATGGTCAACACCTGGGTTGAACTGGTTTCCCGATTCCCCCAGATCATCTCCATTGAAGACCCTCTCGACGAAAGCGACTGGGACAGCTGGTCCTCCCTCACCGACAAGATTGGAGACCGGGTGCAGATCGTCGGCGACGATCTCTTTGTCACCAACGTAACTCGACTCGCTCAGGGGATTCGCTCGGGAGCGGCCAACGCCATCCTCATCAAGGTCAACCAGATCGGCTCTCTGACCGAAACCCTCGAGACCATCGAGATGGCTCGAGAAGCTGGAATGGGCGTTGTGGTCTCCCATCGCTCAGGAGAAACCGAGGACACGACCA
>JAJDCM010000381.1 GCA_029260825.1 Planctomycetota bacterium
CGGATCAGCTGGTGACGACTCCGTCTTCTGAGCAACCTGCGGCGACTCCGTCTTCTGAGCAGCCTTGGCTGCCTTTGCCGATTCGCTGCCCTTTCCCTTTTCCTTTGGTGGCTTGGCCCCCTTTGTCTTCACGGCCATTCCAGGCTTACGCATGAGGATCATGATCATCCTCCGCCCATCCATGCTCGGAGGCCGCTCGACCTTGCCAACCTCACCGAGGCCAGCTGCAATCTTCTTCATGATTTCATAGGCGAGCTCCCGGTGGGCCATCTCTCGGCCACGGAAGTTCATTGAAATCTGAACCTTATGCCCTTCGTCAAGGAAGCTCCAGGCCCGTTTGGTTTTGATCTCGATATCATGCTTGTCGGTCTTGGGACGCAGACGGATCTCCTTGACGTGGATCACGTGCTGCTTCTTACGAGACTCTTGCTGCTTCTTCTTTTGCTCGTATTTGAACTTACCGAAATCCATGATCCGGCAGACAGGCGGGCGCTCTTGGGGAGCAACCTCCACGAGATCGAGACCGCGCTCCCGGGCCAAATTCTGGGCTTCTCGGGTTTCGAGAATCCCCAGCTGCTCACCATTTTCATCGACGACTCGAACCTCCCGAGTTCGAATCAGGTCATTAACTCTAGACTGTGCGATCGAGGAACCTCCGACTAAGAACTCACTGGGCCCAACGGATAGACGAAGGGCGTTTATAACGTACGCATAGAAAAAACCCTATCGCGCGCATTGTAGCAAATGACGCCCCTCAATCAAGCTGAGTCGACATGGATCCTGGACGCCGGGAGTCGAATGGCACAAAACCTTGCAGCCCAAGGATTCATGACTCGGCGTCGGGGGTCACTGCCGATCATGATTCCGGATCAAAATTCCTGGGTTCAGGAAACTGGATCGGGTTGAGGCGGGCTCAAAGTACAGATCCCCAGGTCTTTGAGCTGGGAGTTGTCCACCAGGGTCGGCGCGCCCGACATCAAGCAACTTCCGCTTGTGGTCTTGGGGAAGGCAATCACCTCCCGGATGCTGTCCTGGCCGGCAAGAAGCATTGCAAGCCGATCGAGCCCAAAGGCAATTCCACCGTGAGGAGGGGCTCCGAACGAAAGAGCCTCGAGAAGGAAGCCGAACTTATCTTGGGCCTCTTGCGGCCCGATATTCAGCAACGAAAAGACCTTCTCCTGCACTTCCTTTCGATGGATACGAATGCTTCCACCTGCGATCTCATTGCCGTTCATGATGAGGTCATAGGCTCGCGCCCGGACCATACCCGGTTCCTTGGTGAGAAGGTCCATATCCTCGGCACACGGAGAAGTGAAGGGATGATGCCGCGCCACATAGCGCTCATCGTCTTCGTCCCATTCAAGGAGAGGAAAGTCGACGACCCAGGACAGGTTGTACTCGCTCTTATCCATGAGGCCGTTTCTTCTTCCGAGCTCAAGACGCAGATCACCAAGAGCCCGATTTGACACATCAACGGTATCGGCAACCAGCAACAAGAGGTCACCCGGCTCCGCGGATCCGGCCGCTGCCAGTTGTGCTTTTTCCTCGGCGCTGAACCGTTTCGCAATGGAAGAGGAGAGTTCTAGCCCCTCCCCGACCTTGAACCATCCCAGTCCCTTGGCTCCTCGAGAAACGACAAGCTCGGTCAGCCCATCGATGTCTTTTCGAGAACGAACGGCACCCCCTTTTTCGCAGATCATCTTGATCACGCCGCCGGACGCCGCTACGCCGCTAAATGCATTGAATTCGCAGTTTGCAACCACCTGGGTCACATCGACGAGCTCCATTCCAAAACGAAGATCCGGCTTGTCACTTCCAAACCGGTTCATCGCTTCATCCCAGCTCATTCGAGGGAAGGGCGTGGGAATGTCTTTCCCCAGAACCGTCTTGAGCACGTGAACAACCATGTTCTCAGCGACGGAAAACACATCCTCCTCCCCCACAAACGACATCTCCATGTCAAGCTGGGTGAATTCGGGCTGTCGGTCCGCCCTCAGGTCTTCGTCTCGGAAGCACTTCACGATCTGAAAATATCGCTCAAACCCCGCAACCATCAGGATTTGCTTGAAGATCTGGGGAGATTGAGGCAACGCAAAGAACTCACCGGGATGCAACCGAGAGGGAATCAAGAAATCCCGGGCTCCTTCCGGAGTGGATTTGGTCAGACAGGGAGTCTCGATCTCGATAAAATCCTGGTCGATGAGCCCGGCGCGAATCGCCTGACAGATGTTGTGCCGCTGAATGATGTTATCCCGGACCTTCGGTCGTCGAAGATCCAGATATCGGTAGCGCAAACGGACCTCTTCCGAGATCTCGTTCTTGTTCGAGATCTCGAACGGAGGGGTCTCCGATCGATTGAGAATCTCCAGATCCGAGACCACCATCTCCACTTCACCGGTGGCTCGATTCGGATTCTCGGACCCTTTCGGCCTCCTTCGAACCAGACCTCGGACGCCAATCACGTCTTCAGGACGGAGCTTTTCCGCCTCCCCGTGGTACTCAGGATTCAGGCTGGGATCGAAAACGGTTTGCGTGACGCCGAAACGGTCGCCCACATCGATGAAAATCAGTCCACCATGGTCTCGACGCTTCTTGACCCACCCCTGGAGGGTGATTTCTTCCCCCTCGTGCGAGAGCCTTAAATCGCCACAATAGTGAGTTCGTGCAAGCCGCATCGCATGTTCGCCTTCGTTGACTGAAGTCATCGTTGTACCCAAGAGTCCATCCTATTCGTTGTTTACAACCCCACCCACTCGCGACAGCATAGTTATCCGAGCAGCCCCTGTCTTGTTGGTCTCAACCTTTCAACGACCAATCCTGACAGGTGGAACGATCCAAAGACGGAGTAGGATGCGTCTTGGCCGACCTCCGGTACGATCGACGTTTCTCGCCGCTTCCTTAAGTCCAGGAGAAACTTACCGCTCTTTCTTTGCCGAGTCGTCCGGACCTTCCTTGGCTGGAGGTTCCTCGGTCGTACCCGGATCACCCGGAACCGCTGATTCAGGAGGGACGGGGTCTTTTCCCTCTTCTTTTTCCTGCTGGCCGCCCTTCTTTTCGAGAAGCTTTGCTTTTTCGTCCGTGGACCCGGCCAGCTCCAGCCGGAGGGCTTTGACAGCCGAGGTTAGCGCGGCGAGTGAGGCCGTCAGAGCGGCTTTTTCCTTTTCCAGCTCGGCGATCTTGGTGCGGTCCGCAGTCGTCGCCGCGACCGCCCCCTTCACGACGGCAGCGGCTTCTTGCTGTTTTTTCTGCTCTTCCGCGGTCTGTTTCTGCAGTTCCTGGGTCTTTTTCTTCTCAGCCGCAAGACTACCGTTGAGTGACGCCACCTGGCCCCGGGTCTGTTCGACCTGCTGACGAAGTTCGAGTGCTACTTCCTCATTTCGGTCAAGCTCGGAAAGGAAAATCTCCAGGACCTCCTCCTCGTGGGCAAGTTGCTCCCGGAGCTCCCGAAGAGTCTGGAGCTCGTTGGTGTAACCGTATTTCAACCGCTCACGAGTGATGAGCCCGGAGTCTCCCCCCAGCTGACATCCCGTCAGGATCAAGAGTGCCGGGATCATGGCCAGCCGCCGAGTCAAAAACGCGGAATTAAATTTCATGACGCACCCGCCGGAGGTTAAGGAAGCGATTTCAAGGACCCATGGAAACAGTATGATGATCCGATCAGACCAGCCCGTAGTGTTCATGAAGGTCGACATAGCCATTATCGGTGATCAGGATCATGCTCTCCCAGAATACCTTCAAAAACATCGCCGCCGAACTAGGACACAAACTCCAAGGAGCTGTGATCCAAAAAGTCCGTGGAATTTCTGGCCCGGGGCTGGTCCTCCGGATGCGGGGACCGGGAAAAACTCATACTCTTCTTCTCACAGCAGCGCCCCAGCTGGCTCGCGTCCATCTCACGAAGGATTTTCCGAAAGCAGGCCCGACCTTCCCGTTTGCCGACCTGGTCCGAAGTCATCTCCTGGGCGCACGAATCATGGAGATCTTCTGGGATCCCGAGATTCTCGGGGTCAAGTTCTCACTCGTTGGATTCGACCAAGCCGGCTCGAAAGTGGGTTTCGAGCTCATCCTGGATGCCACCCGTCCCGAGCTTTCGCTGAAGATCCAGAATGTGTGGCATTCGACCCTCGAGGGATCTGGCGCGGCGCCCCGAGCAGCAGCCCTCCCCCGAGGTCGCTGGATTCCCCCGCAGTTGTGGGATCCGGATGCCCCATCGATCTGCGAAGCGATTGATCAAGAATTTGCCCTCAAGGATCAGGACGCCAGAAAAATAGACGCTTCTCGCCGGATTCGTGAAGCACTCAAGAAACGTGCAAAAGCGATTCGCCGCCGGCAAAAGAAGCTCGAAGCAGAAATAGTAGAGGCCAGCAAAGCTCCTGAGTTCAGAAGAATCGCCGATCTCCTCACGGCAAACTTCCACCTTCTTCAACGAGGTCAGACCCTGGTCGAAGTTGTTGATTATTTCGACCCAGAAACAAGAACCGTGGAAATCGAGATTCCCAGGACCACCACCCCTCAAGACCACGTCAAGAAGCTGTTCAAGAAGGCTCGAAAAGCCGAACGCTCCCTTCCCGTGGTAGAAAGAAAAATAGAAGACGCACAACTGGAGCTCGATGAACTGGAGGTCCTTCGGGATCGAGAAAAAAACGCACTTCACGAGGACGACCTTCTTCAGATACTTGATGACCTCAAACAACGGGGTTGGCTGAAAAAAGGGAAGGGTCGCGGGGAAAAAGCAGGCTCCAAGGGAAAAGAAAAAGGAGCCATTTCGGGAATTCGCCGTTTTGTCTCTCTTGACCGACTGGAAATCCTCGTCGGAAAAAGCAGCGCGGGAAACGAGCGCCTGATTCGGACCATCGCTCGGGGCGAAGACATCTGGCTTCATAGCCAGGACACTCCCGGCTCCCACGTGATCGTTCGACTCCCCCGCGGATCTACCCTACCCCAGGAAACCTTGCTCGATGCGGCCACTCTTGCCGCATATTTCAGTAAAGCCAAGGATCACGAAAAAGTATCCGTGATGTACACGAAAAGAAAGCACGTGCAAAAACCAAAGGGAGCCGGACCCGGCAAGGTCATCTGCGCGAACACGTCGACCTTTTACCTTGCACGAGACGAGAATCGTCTGGACCGATTGCTGGAGAGGAAGTACTGATGGCCCGAACCCAACGCCTATTCGCCGGGCTCGCCACCACCGTTGTCGAGGTACTGCTGAAGATTGATCTGAATTCCATCGCCGGTGGTGATGAATCCCCCGGGAGGAAAGCGGAAATCGATCGATGAGGATCGGTCGTTGCCGTTACCGGAAGGCTCTTTCCGCCCATCCAGAAGCAACCGGATCTGATAGTTCTGGGTGATGTCCCGGCGGTAAGTTGCCTGGCCTGATGCGGTATAGAAGGAATCCGTCAACAGGGTTTGTCCGCTGCCGTCGCCACCAAGAAATGTCCCAAACTCAGGCGAAATCGTATCGCCAGGATTGAGGAGCACCTGGGCCCACAGGTTTCCCAGGGGCTGGTTGATTGGATCGATGAACACATCGGGGACATCAAGGGTGAGCTCGGTCATGACCGGGCCCATACGAATCTCTCCCACTCCGTTCATGGAACCGATTTGGCGGACCAAACCAGCCGGAGAAAGATCTGGCGCATCCACGAGAACTGGATCTTCAAGACGCAATTCCACCGTGTCGAATCCGTCAAGGTCCTCCCCGCCCAACTCGGCGCCAACGACCTGAATTGCGCTGATGGAATAGGACTTGGTCGTGGGCAAATCGATCGCCGGAAAACGAACCGCCAGCGCATCATTCGTCAAAGATGGGGTTTGAACGAGGAACAGGCCTTCCCCCTGGCCATCGTCGGGCTCGCCCGCCGATGGACGGATTCCAAGGACAGCTTCTTCGAAGTCAATCGGGTCCGGGAAGTTCGGATCGCTGAGTTCGACCCGAAACTCAAGATTGACGGGAGTCCGATCAACGAACCGATCGGGAATCACATGAGGAATCTCGAGTAGCAATGTTGTGCGCCCGGTAGGAAGCATCAAGAGCTCGGGAATCGGTTCATTGGAGCCAATCGAGACAAAGCGCTGGGTGATCTCCCTCCACCCCGACTTGGATCCACGGGTCAAACGTCCACGATCCACATAAAGGTGGAGCATTCGCTGCTTCGTGACAGGAAGCTGGTTATCAATGTTGAGCGAGACCGAGATGAAGTCATCTGTCGGTCCATCGATACTCGGTCGACGGGCGAACATGATCGGACGCCCTCCATCTCCTGCAAATCGGCTGGAGCCGTGCCACCTGGCTTCCAGGTCAAATGGGTTATTCTCCATGACCTCAACCTCGGCCAGGTGATTCCAATTAACCTTGCCAAAGAAACCGAAATTAGAGAGATAGAACCTGGAAGCTCCCAAAGGTGGAGTGCTCGTATCCATCTGGAGGCCGCAAGCATTGATTCCGGCCTGTCCTTCGGGAGCGAGGACGGTCAAATAGAACTTTCCCAGGGGAGCTGATATCCCGGCTCCTCCGCCAAAAACGAAGAAATCGGTCCAGCGCCCCCCAGATTGGCAAACAACCGGATGATTTGGATCAGCCTCGGCGATGAGGCCATTTGGGCTCAGCAGGGGATATCCAGGATTGTTGGCGTCTTCGATTCGAAGATCGGCTCGAAAGGGTGCCCCGTCTCCAACCCCGGTATTGGCAAGAGCAACACGAGCCCGGGTGATCACGCTGAATGGATCGGTGTCGCCCGCCCTGTACTCAGTAATGTAGCGGCTGTTCGAACCGACCGGGTTATCCAGGGTGTAATAATACCCGTCAGGATAGCCGTCACTCTTCAGGAGAATCTTCGTTTCGGTGGCGCTAACGCCACCGGTCAGAGCTCCCAACACAAAAAGGGAGAGAACCCGTCTCCCGAACGCCGAACCTTGAAAGAATCGCGCCATGATGTACCCCATCAGCCATCTGGCCAGAATAGCGTCGCTCGCCTGAGAACTCACCCCTGGACTGGCTGGGATCAGAAATCCGTCTGCAGCTCCCAGGAATGAATGATGAACCGACGTCGAGATCGTCGCTGAATAGACTTCGTGCTGCGACTCGAAAACATCTCTAACATACGATTAAATCAATCCTTCCACACCGGGTCAACCGGGAAAAAGTCAAGTTCGGGACGAATTTAGCCCGGACAACGCCTCGTGGCTCAAAACAAGCCGCTCCCCGGTCTTTTCCTTACTTCAGCTGGGTGCACCTTTTTCGGGGATTTTCCGACCGCGGAGGGCTATAATCTCACCGGTACAGACCGGAGTTGACCCGATCGGGAAAAGGAACCCGTGGCTTGTAGCCAGGGTTCGGGAGCGGGCAGCTTTTCGTCTTTGACCCTAAGAGGCACTTTCATGACAAAGCGTCCATGGCGCGGTGTCGCCCTCCTCACCTTGGCTCTTCTTCCCGCCGGATGCGGGATCGTCGGCCTTTCCGACAAAGAAGAAATTGCCAAGACTCTGCATATTCAGCAAGCGCGGGGTTACTACGTTGGCCAGCGCTACGATGCAGCCGAGCAACAAGCCAGAAAGGCGCTCGAATATCAGGCCAAAAACGACGTCGCAAACCTCATCCTCGGATGGAGTCTCCTCCAGCAGAGGAACACATTCAAGCTAACCGAAGCCCTTTCCACGTTCGAGGATATGATCGAACGAGGCAATGTGAATTTCCGAACCTACTACGGACTCGCGCTCACACGCTACCGGACCGGGGTAGCCGAGATCAGCCGATCCGACCAGCTTGAACGATGGCTGACGAACCTCCCTGCCCGCGAAAAAGCTGCGGCAAAGGCCGGGATCTCCGTTCCAAACGACGAGGAGCTCAAAGTCATGATCTCCGACGCCCGGACGGAGTCAAAAAGGCACATCACCGAGGCCATCGAAGACCTGGAGGCGGTCCTCGAAATCAACCCGTCCTATCCCCAAGCCCTTCTCACCCTGGGCCAGATCTACCTCCTCCAAAAGAAAGATGCCGCGGCACTGGAAAACTTTCTCGAATACCTCCGCCTTGCGGAAGCCACTCGAGAACAAGGGCTGAAACCTGAAGACTGGATTCAAGCCAACATGGCCGAAAATGAGCGGAATTCCATTTACGCGGCCATCGAAAAAGCGGTGAAGGGAAATATCGAAAAAGACATTTCTGTTCGCCTCGAAGTGGCGCGAATTCTCTTCGTCCAGGAAGACTATGAGGGTGCGATCAGTCACCTTGACAAGGCAATCGAGCTGGATCCGGAATCCAGAACCCCCTATCTGAACCGGGGCGAATGCTACGGAAAGCTAGAGAAATACAACGCAGCCATTCGAGACCTGGAGGTCTTTGTGAAGCGGTCCGATCGCAAATACGACGGTGTCATGAGCAAGGCCGCCCGGCTTCTCGTCGAGTACACGGAACTCGCCGGTCAATCACCGAAGGATTCCCCCCTCCCAAAAGCCCAATAGAGCACGATGAATTTCAATTACCCGACAAGGCTAAGGCTAAAAAAGAAGGCCGACATGGATCGAGTCTTCAAGAAGGGGCGGCGTTTCAGGTCCCCTCACCTGATGGTTGCAGCCATTGCGAACCAGCTCGATCAAACAAGGTTCGGGATATCGATCTCGCGAAAAGTTGGAAACGCGGCGACCCGAAATCGGGTGAAGCGGTGTTTGCGCGAAGCCTTTCGGCTCTGCCAAAGAAACCTTCCAGCCGGATACGATATCGTTGCTGTACCCCGAGACAAGACAGTCGGAGAGGGTGAACCCCAGGCCCGAGAGGTGCTCATCCCCCTCATTCACCGGGCGGCAAAAAAGCTGCGCCACGAGAGTCGCACACCGTGAAGAACCTCATCATCGAGGTTCTCGTTCTTCCCATTCGTCTGTACCGAAAGTTCATCTCTCCCCTCAAACCGGCGACCTGCCGCTTTCGCCCGACCTGTTCCAAGTACGCAATCCTTGCCCTGAAACGCTACGGGATCCTCAAGGGCGGATGGCTCACGGTGACCAGAATTGCTCGTTGTCATCCCTTTTGTGAAGGAGGACTCGACCCGGTTCCCGCGGATCGGTCCAGGTCGGAACAGGATTCCCGCCCATGATCACTCGCCACCGGAATTGCTGAGAAATAAGACTGGGCCGATGTGTTTTAGCCGGAGAAAAAACGCACCCATGAAAAATGCTCCAGGCCTCATGACCTGGAGCATTCTGAATCATCTCAAATCAGACCAAGGGGTGCTCAGGGTGCACCCGGTGTGTCCAGCCGGGTCCGGACCTCGGTTTCGAGCCGCGCTCTTTCCAGAACCTTGCCAGCAACTTGAGGAGATTGGCGAGCATAGGTGCCCATCGTGAACATACGCTGCCAGCTATTGCCGTTTCGAAGATTCCTTCGAATACCCTGGGCATCCTCATAAGTCATCTCGGAGTAATCCGGTAGCTCAATTCGGTTGGTCTTGACCACGTACACGAATTCCCGATCGATCGTCCCCTTGATCACCTGAACCAGGCCTTCTTGGGTGGTGTAGATCCTACCGACCGCCATGAGTGTCTTTTTCGCTTCGTCTTCCTCCGACTCGACCTCTTCGTCGGTCGGATTGACTCGCTTGATAGGACCGAGCGTGGCAGTTGAAAGACCCTTTTCCGTGATCACCGGATCAAACGTCTTGCCAAGAGACTTGTTCACGAGCTGGTCCCAGGTCTGGAGGCTTGTCAGTGCGCCTCGTTCCTCTTCGGTAAGCTCGATGGCCGGTACCTCAACGAACTCCTCCTCGATGGCCTCTTCTTCCACTACGGTTTCAGTGTCTTCCACGATCTCTTCGGGAGTTTCTTCAACGTTATCAGTCGCCGTCGCCTCTTCTTCGTCGGCCGGTGCTTCTTCGTCGACCTTGGTCTCGTCTGTCGCGGCGAGATCATCTTCGGGCTTCTCCGTACTGGCTTCATCGTAGAGCTTCTTCGCCAGCTCGGCTTCATCGGCTTTTTTCAAGGCTTCGGCAGCCGCTTCTTCGGCCTTCTTCTTGGCCTCTTCGGCCTTCTTTTTTGCCTCGGCTTCGGCCTCGAGCTTCTTCTTCAGCTCCTCCCGGATGAACTCCGGCATCACACCATCAAGCGCCTTTTCCGCGGAAGTTCGAATGACGGCCTGAAGATTTTCCGCCTCTTCCACGGCTCGAGAAAACGCTTTGTCCTTCATCAGGAGCTCGCGAGCCTCTGATTCAACGTCTTCCCAAGGTGGAGCGGCCGGATTGATTCGACGCTCGAGGATGGAAAGGAAGGCCGAGCCGTCAGAGCCCGTGCGAACTTCGGAAAGCTCCCGGGGTTGAAGGGCTGCGGTGAAGATGGAAAGAGTCGCTCCTTCCTCCGTTGTGTACTCCGCAAGCTCGTCCGCATTCTTTTCCTTCAGGGGAGAACACGGGAAATTGTACTCGCCGGCTAGAGCCTCAAGATCGAGGGGCTTGACGACGGGCTTTTCGCCTTCGCTCTCGCCCTCTTTCCATTCGGAAAGCGCTTGCTTATCCGCCAGCGCTTTTTCTTGAACTTCGATTGCCTTCTCACGGAACTTGGCCATGAGCTTTTGGAGGCGTATCTCTCGCTCGATGCTATCTCGGACTTCAGAAAGAGGCTTCATTTCGTGCTCGTCTGCATCCTCTTCCCCTTCATGCCCCTCACCCGGAGCTTCATCGTCACCTTCGTGTTCGTCCTCGTCTTTGCCGTCTTCTTCCGAAGAATCAGCCGGATCCTCTTCGGATTTCACCGAAAAGCGCTCCTTGTTCTCGGGATCGTCATAGACCGCCTGGATCTCGTCGTCCGTCACCTCAATGCCCTCGGCGAGGTCACCCGCCTGGGACTCATCAAATCCATCGAAAGGAGCATGGACCAGCTTCATATCAAAACGCTGAGGAAGTCTACGCTTGTTGCGGATGGCACTGTTTTTCGGCAAATTCCAGAACGTCCGCACCTCTTCCGGCTTGAAGTCGGTCGGGTTGAAGTCGGAGGTGTAATCGGCGGCAGCGAAGGTCACATACTTGAACTCTCTTCGCTCGTTCTGGGATTGGTACCGCTCAAGAACATCCTTCTCGAGGACCCGCGGTGCTCTGACCATCAGGGTTTGGTACCGACCGATGGTGAGCATCTCCCGGATGGTCTTTTCCCACTCGTTCGGGGAAAGACCGCGTCCCGCCAGTCTCTTGCGATACTCGGCGCTAGTGGTGACCCCCATCGACTCCAGGGCTTGTTTTGCCACTTCTTCGTCGCTAACGCTGATTTCACAATTCATCGCTTCGCGCAGCAGAACAAGATGCATCCACACCGTATCCGGGTCGTTCGCACCGTACATGTAGCCAATCCGTCGCTGTACGGACTGAAACTCGGTGGAGGTGACGTCCACCCGATCACCGGGCTCAACCTCGTAAGACCCCACGCTTGAGCCCCTGAAGCCAAAAAAGGCGGAAATCGCGCCCGTGACAGCAAAAGTGGGAAGGATGAAAACACACACGAAGAAGAGAACCCTCTTCTGATTTCTACGCATCCAGTGGTTGCTCATTCAACTCTCCGTTTCGACCTCATGCCGACACACATTTCATGGGAAAGCAAGGTCTTCAACTACCCCGCCAGAAGCTCACTTCGCTTCGGAAGGTCTTTGACCGATCTCAGGCCAAAATGATCCAAGAACTCGCGGGTCGTGGCGTAGAGCATGGGTCTCCCCAGAATCTCGGCCCGTCCGGCGATTTTTATCAGGTTTCTATCAAGCAACACCTTGAGGGACTGACTCGTCTGAACGCCACGAATCGCCTCGATCTCTGCTCGAGTAATGGGCTGCTTATAGGCAACAATCGCAAGAGTCTCAAGGGCCGAGCGAGAAAGACGCTCTTCTCCCCGGACTTTGATCAGGCGAGAAAGCCACGGAGCAAATTCTGGTGCCGTCAGCATCTGAAAACCTCCGGCGACCTCGACAACCCGAAACGGGCGCCCGGTTGCCTCATAGTCGAGGTTGACCTGATCAATGGCATCCTGAATTCTCTTTTTGCCCACCTTGCCCAGGATTTTCACCAGACGTTCCACGGAAAGAGGCTCTCTGGAGGCAAAAATCAGGGATTCAACCACGTGCTGAAGGTCATCCCCAGCCTCGTTTTCCTGCTCCTCCGGAGTTGCAGGGGCCTCCGCCAAGGACTGCGGTTCCGGTGCGGCCTCGGCCGAAGGTTCCGAAAGAACCGTTCCTTGCTCGTTGTCCGGCTCTTTTGAAGCCTTTTCCCGCTTCGCATTCTTGCGTGAGCGCTTCTTGGCTTTACCTTGCTCCTGATCGGCTTCCTTCATGGAGCTCCTTCCAAGGGCGTGATCCCAGATCCAGGCGAGACACAAAACATAAGGGGGAGGATTATAGCTTGCGTACGGGTCTGCCTCAGGGCAAAAACTGGATTCCGTATTGCTTCATCATCCGGTTGTTCCATGCGAGGAGCTCCCGCTGCTCCAAAGGGTGGGCCTGAAGGTCTCTTGCGACCAGAATCTCAGCTTCCGGCAGATCCACGAGCATGGGGGGATGAACCCGCAGGAGCCGAATGATCGTGTGCCGGCCATCCGGAAGCTCAAGGACAGGAGAGAGGTCCCCCTCTTCCATGGAAAACACCACATTCCCAACGGGCTCGCCAAGATTCTCCCGGGAAAGTGGGGGCAACCGGCCATCTTTTGTCCCGTCGTCCACTTTTCGTTTCCGGATGATCGCGGCGAAATCCGCTCCCTCCCGAAGCCTCCGATGGACATCATCCGCCACATCTTTGGATTTGAGGACCAAACGGCGAATCTCACGCCGCTCCGACTGAAGCTGGTCGCTGCGGGCGAGGAGAGATGAACGATATCGGATGGACTCGGCGCGGAGAATTGCCAGGCGATAGGTGGCAAGATCGCATCGGCTTCTTTTCTCGAGGAACATCTCGAGGGTCAATTCCCCACGATACTGCTCCTGGAGCCGCTGACGCATTCCGTCAATCTCCCGGTCAACCAGAGCATCAAGCGATGATAAATCGGGCCAAAATCCGAGTCGCTCACACTCCAGATCGACCACCCGGCTCTTGATCACGACATCGAGAGCTTCCTCGTATGCCGAAGGGAAAAACAGGCGCAGAACAGGAAGAAGCTCACCAACGCCGATCGGTGCCCCCTGGATTGTCGCGACCGCGATGTCGCCCGGTGAGATACCGGTCGATCCCACCTCGATGGGGTTCGGGGGGGAAGGCTTCACCTCGGTTCGCTCAGGCTCAAGAGCTCGCGGCGGAGCCCCCATGTCGACCGGTGGCTTTTCCTCGGACCCCGAAACCCGGACCGGTTTCTGGCTGTCAGAAAGGAGAGTATCGTAGGGATTGGAAGCGCAACCCGGTAGGACGATCGCAACCAGTACCAGAATCAAGAGGATAGAGTTCCGCATCATTTTCTTCATCGCATCATGACGAAAAACACCAGAAGCCACACCACGCACCAAAAAGCAGTCACCGTGAGGATCCCTTTGCGAAGGCTTCGTCTGGCGTTCGTGTAATCTTTGAGCCGTTCCTTCTGCTCAACTTTCCCCCCCGGATTGCCAAGAAGATAACCCGTCTCCATCCCGCAACCGGGACAGCAAACAGGAATCGTCTGAAACTCGGCCTGACACCCCGGGCACTCAATCCGCCCCTTCTTCAAGGGTTTTTCCTCCATGAACCCGGCGATATCAAAAACGAATGAGTCCACCGAATCCGCTATTATTTACCGGAAAATAACCCTCTTATCATACTTGATTCCATAACACCGGTCACAGACAACCTGAGTGTTGGAGCCGGAGCCAGGAGAGAATACAATCCGGAAACCGCGGCCACCACAGCGGGAGCACTTGGGGCGCTCCTCCCTGACAAGTTCAACGCTCTTGCTCTTTTCCGCATAATAGGCGGTCAAATACCGCCTCTTTGCCGGCAGATCCATCTGGGCCCACCATTCTTCTGCTGGTCGCTTGGGAGTGCGACGCTGCCGGGTACTCCGCTGCCCTTGTCCATTCCGGCCTCCTCGTCGGCCCCCTTGCTGCCGAGACGGAGTGTTCCGGCTGCGCTTGCGCTTGGGGAGCTTGACCACCAGATACGTGCCGCTACCATAGTCTCCGACATACTTGGAAACCTTGGCGCGCTCCTGGAACAGTTCGGCAACTTCAGTGCCTTCGATCCCGAGCTTGGCTGCGATCGCCTGGATCACCGTTTCTTCGACGCTGCGGGCTACCATTTGCTGGGCCTCTTGAAGCGTCAGCTCACGATCCCGGGCAACCGCCGTGATCGCGTCCTGAAGCTCGAGAAACCACGCCTTGGAAACACGCTTCACCTGAAGGCCTTGTTGATAGGCATTCAGTTTGTCGATCGACACTCCCCGCCTTTTCAGATCCGCGATCAACGGAGAGTCGGGTTGTTCCGCCACCAGCTGGGTCAGTGCCTCTATGGCACGGTCGATCTGGCCGCTTCGATGATGACTCAGAATCCTCTCCGCTGTCTCGAGCAAGGATTGATCAGCGATCAGGAGTTCGAGAGCCTCGAGCTGACTTTGAATCGCAGTCGGCTGGAAGTCCGGATCGCCGGCAACAACTTCGCTGAGGAGGGCCTTTGCATGCCGAAAAGCGCCCACCTTTTGAGCAAAGATGGCCAGACCAAACAACTCGGCAGGAGTCGATGCCTGGGTCTCTTTCCGGCGCTGATCGACGATTTCGCCGGGGGAGAACACCAGTAGAGCATTGACCGTGCTGTCTTCTCGGCGTTCGATCCGATCGTGCGGAATCCGGTTCGAACCGGTTTGAGTCTTCAACACAAGAAGTTGTTGATCTTCCCGAACCACGATTCCCGTGAGCTCTAGACCGTCCTTCATGACCAAACGGGTTCCGGGGATAAGAATGGCGTCCTCACGAGGATCCACCACCAGGCCCCACTCCCGTTTGAGCCGGGCCGCATCCCCCTCAAACATCCGATCCCAACCGATCCAGAGCCGGGACCCGGAATATGTCTCCATGATGATCCCGTCGGACCGAGCCTCGGTAATCTTGCCAACAACCGGCTCACCGGTCTGAAGACTCACCAGCTCGGCCTTCGCCCCGGCCGCAGAAAAGAGCAGGGAAAGAAAGAGGCCCATCAAGGCCAGATGTCGTAGAGTTTTCATCACGGTTTTCGTCCTTCTTCCGAGGAGGTGGAGGGTCGACGAGCCAGTCGAATGGACTCCTGAAACGACTGGACGGGAAGGAGAGCCGTAAAGACTTCAGACCCCTCCCCCGTACCTTTTCGCCAGAAGACGGAGACCTTCACCAGCACTTCGCCTCCGACCATCCCATCGACCTCCGAAATATCGATCTGCACATCATAACCCGGATAGTCCGGGTGAGTAGCACGCGGAATCGAGGCAATCTTCCCTTCGGCGAACCGGGCACGAATGAGAGCAAACGAGCTCTCGGCAATGAGCGCCGAGTGGGTGCCATCGATCGCTGACTTGTGGATGGAGACTCCGGTCGTAAAGAGGGCAAGCACGCTTACCATCCCAGCCACGAGAATCACCATGGCGACAAGAATCTCGATGAGCGAGAAACCCGCCATTCTACTGTCCACCGGTTTCGGCCCGAGGGCGTTTCCATTTCCATCCATCACTGCAGGATTCACTTCTTTACTGGTTCGCAACATGTTCACGATAAGACACCATCGGGACGACTTTTCGAAATGTGATCCCGACCCGAACAGGGGCTTTCGCCTGGTGGGCGGTGGCGACAGTTTCCCGCATTCCTCGGCGGACAATCGTCACCGTTCGCCCTTTGACAGCCCCCACCTCGATCCACTCCTCCCCCACCTTGACATAGGGAAAAGCTGATCCCTTCCGAGGAAGGATGGATGGGTCGAGAATCTCCAGCCTCATGTCCGTGGCCGAAAGCCTCTTCCGGAGACTCGTTACCCTGGCCCGGTCCGGACGCTCGAGCACCAAGGTCACCCGAATCGCTCGGGGAAACAGGTCGTCCCGAGGATCTTCAACAGATCCTGGTCCAATTGACAGGGCAAATTCCGGAAGAATCCCACGGGTTGAATCCCAGATGACATCCGCTCCTCCAACGTCCAGGGGTTGGTCGAAATCGCCAGGTCCGTTGCCGGCGTATTCCAGCCCCATGTGAAGGACGCCATACGCGAGAGGTTTCGCCACCCTGACGATCAAAGACGCCTCATCCAGCTCTTCGAGAGCAAAAAGAGACCGGTTTCCTCCGATCGGCGACCTGATTCCGCGGTAGAGAACGAGTGCTCCCGAAGGCGGCTCCTTTTCTTCTTTCTTCCCGTTCAGTGTCTGCATCTGCGCAACTTCTTGAGGGTCGGCTTCCTCAAGACCAAGCTCGAGGCGGAGATTCCGCTCCTCCTCCATCGCTCTTTCAAGAGGTAACACCGTATAAACGACTTCCATCAGGCCCCGGGATGGCTTGAGGGTGCCATCAAAAACTTCCTTGGCATCGTCATTGAGATCCATCACGTCTGTCGGACCCTGCCTTGCTCCGGAAGAACGATAGAGCGCCTTTTCTGTCGCACCCAGGGTCCGGACAAACCGAAGTCGAGGCCGCTGTCTCGCATCCACATCAGCAATGAGCTTCACATCCAGATCAGCGAAAAGAGGAATCCCCCCGGTGTGGATGTTTCGAAGATCCGTGGCGATTCGAGAAAGAACAGCCTGACCGAACTCATAGATCTCTCGACGCTCTTCGCCCTGCTTCCAGAGCCCCATGGATTTTGCGACGAGTCCATAAAGCAGGGTCGCCACGACCATGAAAATCGTCACCGAGACGAGAAGCTCGAGGATCGTGAACCCTCTTTCCCTTTTCAGATCATCCGGTGGTAGGAACCGGTATACGACCGCAGGCAAGCTCATTCTTCCTCTCTCCACAACGTGAATGTTGGAGCCACGTAGTGCAGTTGAAGCTGCTGGAGCCACGGCGTCTCTTTCCAGGAATCCGATGAGAACTGATTGTTAAAGGCGCCCTGCTCGTACATGAAGTAGAGACGAATTTCGATGGAGTCCCCCTGCATGTCGATCCGGTTCACCCGATCCTGGGTGATCGGATCCTCGAACAGGAACAAGCCGTTCTTGGCACCGAGGGGCTCATCATCCCATTTGGCACGCCCATCCACTCGAACCAGCATGCGGACGTCGAGAAACGGTTTGAGAATGACTTCGTCCCAGGTGATCTGGGTGAAGAATGCGGACGGAATGGTTGCGCTCGCCTGAAAGAACGACAGCTCCGGATCATCGCTGAGCTCCCGGTAGCGATCCCAGTAGCGAATGGGCATCTGCAGGACAACGTCACCGGTGCTCATCCCCTGGGCAAACGTTCCGTAGCGAGCCCGAAAAAGGCCTCCCCCCTCGCCAAACTCAGCATCCCCTCCCTTGGGCATGCTGAAGAGAGTTCGAGATCGGTTGGTGTAATGAAGAAGCTCTCCTCGCTCTCCGCTCGCGCCATTCACGATGGCAAGACACCCTTCGGTGTTAAAGCCCCGACTGTCTGTCACAGCAATCTCGGAGGACTCACCGGTGACAAACGCATCGATCACCGCGACCGGGATGTGCATGAGAGGAACGAGAGTTTCAAACCGGGAGTGGGATGTCTTTTCCGTCCCCAAGAAACCGCGGATGCAGTCCTTGAAGATGATCTCCGGAGGATCGGCTCCCCCATTCTCTTCAAAATCCCGGTAGGCAATCAGCTCTTCTCCGATGCGGAACAGACCGCCATCCTCACTGTTCGGGGGGAAGAAATAATTCGGGTCGACCGGCACTCCAAGGGCTGAGAACCCCTGTCCGGAGTTGATGTAATCGTCAGGCCGAAGACTTCCATCATCGGCCGAAACCGCATTGGCGCGGTAAACGGTGATCTCATCTTCGGTCTCATCGATGAAAGCGGTGGTGAGATTTTGCTGGGTCGGAATGTTGATCACGTAAGCGCCGCGCTGGGGAGCAAACATCTCGATTTCATCGACATAGCCAAACGCAACCTCGCCTCCGTCCCGGCGAGAACCCACCGCGATCTGTCCCTGGCGCAACAGGGGCAGTTCGCCGCTAGGAAACTTCAAGAGCCGGGTGAGCTCTTGAGGCCTCATCTTGTAGATGGATCGCTCGGTCCTGGGATTCGTTCCCCCGGTACCCGGGTTCAGAAGCTGCTGAATCGTTGAAAAAACCCGGGTGGTGACATCGGTTTCAAGAGCCACGAAGTTGTTCCGACGGGTGCCTCCCCGCTGAACAAAGTCCCTTCCCCGGTGAGCCTGCTTTACCCGGTATGCTTCTTTTTGCCCGCGAGGAGTCACGACAGTGACATAGTCATTCCTACCGACTCCATTTCCGCGAACCCTGAAACAAGGGATGATCTCATCGCCGCCATTGTGATCGTCAAGAAGCTCGGAACCGTCAACGCCCCGGAATTCAAAGGTGTTAAAGATCTCGTCGCTGGTCACTTGATACTGGTTTCCCGCCACATCGCAAACATCATCACCGCCGATCATGTCGGTGACATTGGGCGTATTGAATGCACTCGCTATCTGACGATGGATCTGGGCCGCATGTCGCAAGAAGTAGGCGTCCCCCTGTCCCTGAGGAGATTCGATCGAGTCGTAGCAAATCCACTCCTCGTCCAGTTGAATCCGCTCGGTGATGCCTGTGCCCTGTCCTCCCTCTGACGGAACCAGGTAGTTTCCTGAAGTGTGGTTGATCGTCACTCCGGTTGCTTCAATCGAGATCGGGACAATCAAGGTTGGCTCGGATGCGGTCTCTCCCGACATCTTCGGGCGGAAGTTGAGATGCATTCGCGGAACAATCAAATCGGCGACCGCCTTGTTGGACGACGTCTTGATCCATTCGGTCTCCAGGCCGCGCTGAACATTCGTGAGTTTGTTTCCCTGAATGCTCCCGTAAAAAATCAATTCCGGAGCTCCAAAACGAACTCGATAGATCGTCTGGCCGTCCGCGTTCTTTCGCTCGTAGTTGAACTCAGGCGGAATGATCAGGGCATAGCCCGAATCCTGAAATCCGTCCAGGAAATCCGTTTCTCCGGGCAATCCGGTGATGGGAATTTCGGTGGCGTTCGCGTCGATGCCACACCAGTAAAGGATCCCCGGAGGGATCTTGTCATCGGAGTTCAAACGTGCCACCCGGAAGGGCCCAAGCGCACTTCCCAGACTGCCCCCACCGATGGGAATGTCGCTCGTTGTCGGGTTCGAATAACCCGCTAGCTCCACCGACTCCCCCTCTTCGTGGGTGACCGCCTGGGTTCCCCGAGCCCCTCGGATTCGCTCGAAAGGATGAGAGCTTCCCAGGGTAAACGAAGAACCGCTCTTGCTCGTATAGGGAGCGAGCTCCCGCCCTCCAATCCGAAGCACTCCCACATCAGGAAAACTCTCGGCGTCATGAACAGCAAGACTTCCATCATCCGCACCGATCGAGGAGGTGAGACGGGTGATGAATCCGGCTTTCGCCGGGAGAGGATTTCCATCCACGATCAAGGTGAGGTCGGATGGTTTACTTCCTCGAACAGCGGAATGCATGTGGTACCAGGTGCGATCCTGGAGGGTCAGAGGATAGGTAACATGGGAGATCTCGTCCACACTGCTCTGGGGATCGGGGAGCGCCGGGTCGGCGACTTCAAGAACCAGGTTTCCCTCATCCGGCCGGTAAATGAGACTGATCCGGTCTTCCTCTTTCAGCCCTCGTCCGTAATCGAAAAGCGTCGCTTGACCGGCAAGATCTTCCGGTTTGTACCAGAAGCTCAACGCCAGGGAACGAACCGCTTCCGGCCCCACCTCGACCGGCATCCGGAACGCCCCGCGATCGGTCTTGTACCCATCCGGATCTTCCTCTTGATCGAAGTGTTCGACACGGGTGCGAGGCCTGCCACCCGGCGGCGAAATGCGAACCGCCCCCAACCGGACATCTCCCTCGTCCTCTCCCTCCTCGCCGGTCAACTCGCGAGAGGGAAAAACCTTTCGAACTCGATTCATGAAATACCGACTCGGGGGATTGTTCCGGGGCTCAAAACGAGCCACATTGTAGGGAGTCGTAATCATCCACCGACAGGCTCGGGACGGAATGATCTGATCCTCGAACTGCTCTTGCGTTGTGAGTTCAAGAATCGCCTCCCCCTTCGCCGCAATGTGCACGACCTCCCGGATGGAACGCCTGGCGAGCTCAAGACCGGCGGCATTGGTTCGAATACAAGTTCCTTCAACGGAATAGACATCGAAGCTACTGAAGCAGAGTGGTCCTGTCCTCACTCCAAGCTCACGATCGTTTGAATTCAAAGCGTTGCGATAGACAGCCGAAAGATCTTCGGAAGAACATTCGCCAGCTTCTTCCATGGGAAAGAGAACGCGCTCGAGAAGATCCTGCCTTCCCGTGAGAGGCTCAGCCTGGAAGCGATCGATCAACAGGTCGGCCTCCGTCCGGGTAATCTGCTCCTCCTGCCCTCTTCCCACTTTCAGTCCGGTGAGTAGAGCAAGGAGAACCTCCCGAGAGGCGGTATTGACATTGATCGGGTGACGGGATTCGGCGAAAACCATGAGATGCTCGATCTCAAAGTCCCCCGTATCCACCTCACCAAGGAGAGTAATTCGCTCCCCCCGGATCTCTTCCGTGTTTCCGCTCCCCGTCGTTTGAACGAGGCTCCCGCCTCCAGCGTAGCGCCCCACGATCGTCGTCCAGGTAAATGAGCCATCCGTAAGCTTGACGACCGTTCCAGAAGCGTAATAACGCGCATTCGGAATGAGGATCGTGGAAAGCCCATCTTCCGGATCAAGAAACCCGTAGACTCGCTGGGAGTTCACCCAGGATTTTTCGTCGGGCCGCATGGAGTGAACCGTCAGAAAAGGCTCGACCGTAGCGAGCTCTGCAGGATGAAAGAAAAGCTCACCGATTTCACAGAGCCGTTTCATTTCCGAGAGAGCACGATAAGGAGCGTAAGTCCGCCCTGAAGCACTCAGCCTGCCTTCGATGAGACGGATGATCCGACCGTCGATGACCGAGCTTCCCGCCGAATGAGAGCGGGCGTCGCCGTAGACAAATCCGTCCGGATTGGCTCCTCGTTCACATCCGGCAAGACCGGCACCACCGATGCTCCCGTAGCCAATCATCTCCCCGTTGATGTAGACGTAGCCCCCATCCGGATCAAAGAGGGATGCGTCTTCGACGGCGATTTCAATATCTTCCGCCCCCAGCTCCGTGGAGAGACTTGTTCTCAACCCGAAGATGTTGCCAAGAAGATCGGGGGACGCAGAATTCACGCTGATGCGAGCTTGCTCATCCCATACCTGAACGGAGAGTAAGCTCTTACTCCCTTGCTTGTCATCCTCAAGAAGAAGGTCTCGAAGCTCATCGAGCTCCACCTCGAACTCCTCAAGATCGTCATATTCGGGAGTATCATCGTGGGGCTGGCAGCTGCCGCGCAGATGTCCCTTGGCAAACACCACCGCGGATTCCGCGAGAAGGGTTGCCTTGATGGATGCGCTGTCATACACCGCGGTTTCGTATTGACCCCGCATGGAGAGAGCAAATGGAGTCGCGATGAGAATGAGTGCCATCAGCACGGCAATCACGCTGATCAGAGCGATTCCTGACTCCTGGTTTCTTGCGACCTTCTCGATTCCACGTTCAAACATCGTTTTCTCCGGCGGCGTGCCGTCTAGTCCGAGTGTTTCTTGAATTCAGGGTCGTTCTTTTTCCGCGCTTGCACCTTCATCGAACACTGCCCATGATTCCCACTTCGACTCGATATTCTTTCGTCTCGCTGCGAAGCTCGACCCACGTGGGTCCTGCGTGCACCGAAGCATTGAGCCGCCCTCCCCGGTCGAAACTAACGATTTGATTGGGACCGACGAGAGAGACGTTCTCGGGCAGCTTGAACGTCTCTTGAGTTGCCAGGCTGTAGAGACGAATCTCATCGATTGCCCCTCGGATGGGTCCTTTTTCCGCTCCCATGGAAAGAGGAGTGTTCAGAATGTAGCCGAGGTGACCATCCACCGGTGCTGATTCCACTTCGAGTCCATCAAAGAGGATGCTCACGTTCACCGAATTCTTCATCAATCCGACTCGAGACCATCGCCCGAGAGGAAGGATCACATCAGGATTATCCAGGCTGACCAGGTCTCCATTCGAAAGCTCCACTTCCGCCATCAAGCTTCCATCCTCGAGCAATGTAAGACGGTATGAGCCCTCCATGTCGAACAAGATCATGGGGCGCCGCTCGGTAGGCTTCAGATACATCTCCACCGAAAAACCACCCCGAGGATCAAACCGAGGATGGGATTCAGTCATGAGGAAACCGGCGGATGGAAACTCGAGAGAACCACCAAAGCGGCCGTTTGGAAGGAACTCTCCACCGGACGGGCTGAGCTTTCCGCCCACCGCACCTTCTGCATCTTCCAGGTGCCACTGCCCCACGATGGTCGCCCCCGAACCAGTGATCGAGCCCTTCTCAGAATTGAGAATCACGTAGGAGGGGGAACCATTGCGAATGGCTGAGTTGCGAGCGAGCCGGAGGAAAGACTTCAACTTCTCCAGCGCAATCTCTCCCCCAAGGTTCTTGTCGAGGTTGGAAAAAACGCCGAGCCCGATCCCCAGAAGCACGGAGATCATGGAAAGAACGATGAGCATTTCCAGGAGCGTCACCCCTGATTGCCCACGATGACACGGCTTATTCACTCTTCCTCGTTTTCCTCGTCATCCTCGATTTCCGAGGAACTGCCGGTCACGGACCAGCTATGAATATCGTCCTTCGTGTCGAACTCGCCGTCCGGACCAAGTGAGATGATCTGAAACCCATCGCTTCGACCTGCAAAGGAGTTCTTGAACTTGCTGCTCTTCGCCGGGGAGACGGAAACCTCCGCCCCTTCCAGAGTCGTCACCCGAAACTGCTGAGACGTTCCTGCGGTCAAATCCGCAAGGTTGAAGTAAATCAGGGGGTTTCCCCAGGCGTCTGCATACTCAAAAAGAGCCTTGTCTCCCGTCCAGGTCAAGGCGACCGAAGCCTCGTCATCGTCCGTGTTGATGAAGCGCTCCTCTTCCGAGAAGGGAGACTCTCCCACGTAGTCTTCGTGGGTGAGGTGAAACACAAGGCTCTCGATTCCAAGGTTGGTGTCGTTGGGTTTGAACCGACCACTCTTGGGTACCTTGAGAAACGTCTCGTCAAGAACGGTCGGAGGAAAGACACCGTAATCAGGATTGGTGGCATAGGCCTTGAGCGATGCGGAGATGTTCACCAGCAGGGCGCGAGTTTCCGTGACGTCTCCCCTTCCGGCCAACCTGAAAAGGGTAGGAGAAAGCAGAGCCAAGATGATGGCAATAATGCTCAATACCACCAGAATCTCGATCATGGAAAAGCCCTGCTCACGAACTCGGCGCGAGGCTGTCATGACGGATGAAGAAGAAGAGGACTTGATGCTCATGGTTCTTGATTACCCCTTGCGCATGACGATGAGGGCATCGTCGACCGAACCCTCCCAGCGGGAACCGATTCCAGATCGACCATATACACCCATTTTGACCATCCCTGCATTCTTGAGGGAAGGCACCTGGATTTCCTGAACGACCTCGCCATCCATGAGCAGCCGATAGGATCCTTCTTTGAGGCTCTTGAGCTCGATGCCCAGAGTCACGACGCCTTCGGTGGGCCAGGACACGTCGCTCAGAACCACTGGATCCTGGGGAGTGCGTGATTTCAAGATGGTGTACGCAAGCCTTCCCTCTCCGTCTTTGCCAAAGAAGATCCCATCCCGGATGTCTTCCCGCTGAAAACGAGCCAGCAAGACCCCGAAACTCGCCTTCTCGAGCGGCTTCATATCCACCGTGATTTGATAGGAGACCAGGGTTCGGTGGGAAAACTCACGAAGGAGTGTGGTGAGCTTTTCTTCCTGGTTTTGGGTTCCCTGAAACTGGACCTTGTTTTCGCGAGCTGCCACTCGAATACCGAACCGTTCCTGTGCTTCCCAGCCTCGTTTGATCTGCTTTCGATTGAAATCGTCCCGCCACTGAACTTTGCTTCGATTGTCTTCGATGGCAGTTCGATGCTGGTTTGCATAATCCAGGCTCGTCAGGTCGTTTCGTTTGGTGGCTGACGTAATGGCCCGCTGAAAATAATCGAGGCTCCGGAGAATCCCCTCGCCCCCTCCCGTTTGATAGAGCACGACCGCGTTCAGGTTCAGAGCCGCCGGATCATCCTCATCGAGGCCAAGGGCTTGGCTTACATGGTCCCGAGCATCGGCAACTTCACCGAGGCGGAGGGCATGAAGCCCGGCCAGGACATGAAGTTCAGCGGAGGTCGGAAGCACCTGGAGTGCTGCTCTTGCATACCGGCTTCCTTCCTCGTACTCCTCCAGGAAGTAGGCAGACCTCGAAAGCTCAGCCATGGCCCAGGAAAACTTCGGGGCCACCTGGAGAGTCTCGCGGAATGCGTCCCTGGCTTCCCCGTGATTGCCTCGAGCGGAGTGAAACTTTCCCAGCAGATACTGATGGTAGGCCTCGTTGGGAGCCACCTCCAACGCAGTTTGAATCTGCTCGAAAGAAACATCCCAGTTGCCGCCGATGAGTGCTAGATATCCAAGCGCTGCCCGGGCCAATCCCGCCTGAACCGGATCCAAGCTCGCCGCTGCTTCAAAGTTCTCTCGAGCCTCGGGAAAAGCACGAGCTCCCATGGCGGCAAGCCCCCGGTTAAAAAGACTCGCAAACTGAGAATGGGAGTGACCTTCATCGGCCCGGCCACCCGCATAGGGAGAATAAGAAAGTCCCTTCAAGAGTTCATGCGCCGCCCCGCTCTCACCCGAAAGATAGCGAACCATGGCCAGCATCCGAGTCGCCTCAGGGTGGCCAGGGACAACCGAAAGAGCGCGACTGATCTCTCGATCCGCCTCGGAGAAACGTCCTCTTGCCATGAACGCCTGGGCCAGCTGAAGGAGAGTTTGAGCGCGTTCTGCGTTCGACCCTCCCGCGGCCAGTTTGTCCGCCTGCTGCAGAATCGTAACGGCTTCGTCGTCTCTTCCTGACTGGGAGAGAAGACCGCCCAGACGCAGTTGAGCCTCCAGGTGATCCGGATAGGACGAAAGCACCTGACGATAAGATTCCTCAGCTTTCGAGGGCAGGTCGAAAATCTCATAGATCTCGCCGGCGCGAGTGAGGATTGCTCCGGATTGGACGTTATCCGAAAGAGCGGCGAGACAAACGTTCAGTTCATCTTCCCACCGGAAACCCTGTCGAAAAACGTCAGCGAGAGCCAGCCGAGGTTCAGCTTGCTCAGGGGCAAGCTGGCAAGCCTCCTGAAAAACCGAGGCGGCGAGTTCAAGCGCTCCGTGAGACTGACACCACTCGCCGAGCTTCTTGCGGCCGAGGTAATCCCCTGGCGTCAGAAGTCGCTTTTTTGCATAATAAAGATTATCGATTGTGTCCCGGAGTGCGAACCACTCGATGTCGTCCCCGGAAAACTCCGTCGCCCCCATGGGACGTCCAGAGCGAGTATTGTACTGGACAAAATCGAGCTTCAGGCCTTGCTTCAAAAGGTAACGGTTTTCCTGACGATCTGCTTCACCATCGATGAGGGACCGGGGATCCTTGTTCCGGATCCGACCATAGGTCAATCGGCCATCTTTCGAGATCCGATCGAATTCCCGGGCAAGCTTCGCCCTCTTTTTGGCCAGGTCCGATGTCGGGTCATGCTCTTCCTCCGGGAGGAGAGAAACCGACCCCGAGGAAACATCGACGGTCAGATCGGCCGTTGCCGCCCCGGCATCTTCGTCGGTGATGAAACCTTGCCGGAGACGGGACCACAAAACGGGAAGAGGAGCAGGATACGGAGGAACCCGGATCAGATCCAACGGCAGTGGCTCCGGCGCCAGGATCTCAAGTGGAGGCAGATCCTCGATGTCTCGAGGCTCGGCAAATATGTCCCGGGACTCGAGATCCCAAAGCCCTTCATCCTCCGCCAGGAAGAAAGATTTCTTGGGAATCGGAGGATCGACCTTGGCCGTCTTCCCGAATTTTGTCCTGGGGATATCCGGCGCCTTCCACCCAGAAAGCATACCCATGGTCAGGAGGGAGCCGCACAGAAGTAAGGTCAAAAGAAAGACCAGAGTTTCCTTGTTCATCAGCTTCGTCGTCGTTTCTTTTTGCTGAGGCTTACCGGCCGGGTGGGATTGACTACAACTGCATACAAAACAAGATCCGCGGTGACCAAACCACGTTCATCGTCGTTCAAGACAAGAGATGATTCCCCCATGGGAACGTAAGAATCGCCCTTTTGAAGTCTTGCGATCACAGACAGCACCGCATCCGAAACCCCGGTGAGACGCATCTCGATGGTGACCTTCTCGAGAAAACTCTCGCCCCGATCAAACCGAGACACGGTGCCCGAAAGAATTCGGATCGGAGCAATGGAATCGACCTCTTCCTCGATCGCCACGAGACAGACCTTTTCCACCACCGCAAGGCCTGCAAGATACCCCACGATCTCGGAACGACTCGACGGTGAAAACTCGGGAAGACCGAGGGAGCGATCCACGATGATGTCGAGAGTGGCCGCCTGATCAACAACCTCTTCTCTCACTCGCTGAGCAACCCGGTTGTAACGAATATCTGCGTCGCGACTCCCTCGAGGAAGGACGAATTCGTCACCTCGAGAAACTTGAAGCCGGGTGGTCAAACCGGAGATCTCATCCTCCATCCCCTCCTTGACTCTTTTCAGCTTGGGAATCGCCCGGGCGGCATCGGGAATCTTGGCAAGATTGCTCACGAGCTTTCGACTCTTCCCACCGATCTGTTCGGAAGCGTCCAGGTACTTGGATCCAATCATGCCACTGGCAATCAGGAACACGATGAAGGCAGCACCCAAACCAAGAAGAAACTGCTTATGCTCTTCCCAGATCTCGGACATGTTCAATTTGTTGCTCCTTCATCTTCCGACTCACTCATGTCTTTGGATTCAGACTCGGGGAGATGATCCTTCGAGAAGAAGTCCACTTCGATCTCAAAGGTTCTCGCCTTGTTGTTGTATTTCATGGACGAGTTCGAGATCCGGGGATCGGACCGCAACTTCTGGGCAAAGCCATTGACGATCTTCTGGACATCATCCACGGACTCCCGCCCCTGACCGGAAATATGAACCAACGGCAAACGGATCATCGTTTTTTCGCTTTCCGTCGCTTTTGCATTCCTGTCCCGACCGCGACCTCGGCGCCTGCTACTCGATCGACGATCCTCTTCCTCCTCGTCCTGGCCTTCTCCCTTTGCCAGCTCAATTTCAGCGAATCGAACCTCGATATTCTGGACCCAGAGATCTTCGGGGAGATGATCCTGAACCAGGTCATACGCCAATGACATTGCAGATCCCGGAGTGGTGAGATCCGCCAATACGTCCAGTTTCTTGTTGAGTGTCTCGACGTCTGTGACCAGTTCTTCGAATTTCTCGGCGTTACTCGTGCGCTTGGACTCATCGGTTTTCAGCTTGCTATAGCGCTTTTCGGTGTCTTCCAGGTTGGCGCTTCCCACAAGAGCCTTGGCTCCGAGAAACACGACAGCAATCAAGCCGGCCGCGGCAAGCTTCGAAGTCTTCTCGACCAGCGACCGCTTCTTTCGAACGTCGTCGGGAACAATTTCCAGACGAAACGAACTATCCGAGAGGCGCATGTTGAGGAGACCGACCGCCGCAGCAAACTCGTGAGGTTTTTCCTGAAAAGCATCTCTTTCATCATCGGGAAGGTGGCTGTCATCGATTGCCGCCACGAATTCAAAGAGAGCTACCGGCACTTCCAGGTTCGCCTGGAGATACTCCGGAAGACCATTGAGAGCCCCACCTCCTCCGGAAAGAATGATCCGATCCAGCTTGACGTCAATGCCCGCACTCTGGTTCTTGCAGAAGAGGATGGAGGATTGAATGGCCGAAAGCAGCTGGCCGCAAACTCCTGCCATTGCATTCGAGATCTTCTCGGCCGTCGGGTCGTGAGACCCTCCGGATCTCGCGGAGACATCGGCCTTCTCGAGCTTGAGGCCTTCGGCTTTCCCGTACGAAGAGGAGAACATCCCCATGATGGCTTCGGAAAACGTTTTTCCTCCCAGGTTCATGCTTCTGGCGAACAGGAGTTCGCCATCCGACTGAATCGCCATATCAAGGTTTTCAAACCCGATATCCAGGAGGAGAGTGGTCTCACCGCGACGAAAATCTCCGTTCTGGAGAAAGGCGGTGTAGAGGGCAAGAGGGATCGGGCAAGAAAACCGAGCGGAGACTCCCGCGGCCGTCATGGACGTGAGACGGGGCACAAGAAAACGATTCTTCGCCAAACCCACCAGAATCGTGGCCTCACCCGAGTCGTCTTCATCCCCGCGCAAAATGCTGTAGTCGGAGGCAACGTCGCCACCGGCTTTTTCCGCGATCTCTTCCACCTCAAACGCCATGAGGTTCTTCAGCTGATAGAGAGACATCGCCGGCGCCTTCGTGTAGCGCAGCATGACATCCCGTCCGGTGATCCCCAGGACCGCGTCCTTGGCCGTAATCCCCGAGGAAGCCAGCCCCTCCTCAAAGTTCTCTAGATCTTCCGGAAGATCTCCGGTTCGTTCATCGGGAGAAAAGTGGTGACGAAAAGCACGGTGGAGCTGAAGAGTCGAACCCTTCATACGCCCCGTAACCGCCGTTACCGAACTCGTTCCGCAATCAATTCCGGTTCCTAGCTTTGCCATGATTACTCCCCTTCGCTCAGCGAGCCTAGAATTTCTTTCACCCGGGGATCTTCCTTGACCTTGGAGGCCTGCTCCGTCCCTCCGTAGTCCAGAACCAAAGTGGTAAGAAACGCTTTCGCAAGACTCTTCTTTTCGGCCTCGAGGAGATCAAGCGCCGTGCGATATAGCCGTTGTGCTTCCGCTTGCTTTCGCGGAAGCAGGATCTGATCTCGTGCTCTTTTGGCTTCAAGAGCGATGGCTTTTGCTTCCTCCCCAAAACGCACCCCGGAAAAGGTCACCGAGGCCGCCTGAGCCTGATCTTGAAGAGAAGCAAAAACATCCGGCTGCCCGAGAATACGAGCATCGCTCAGAGATGCATTCAGGCCGGCAACAACCTCGGTACCCCTCGATCGGATTCGCTCTGAACCGACCTGAGCCTGGGCCAACGCCCGCTCGTTGAACGGGAGTTCCTTCAAGACCTCCAGATAGGAGGCCTGGGCCTGCCCAAGTTTTCCCTGACCTTCCCAGGTTTCGGCCAGAGCGCACATCTCAGCGGCTCGAGCCCTCTCGTCATCAAAGGAGGTCTGGATGGCCACATCAAACAGCTGGAAACCGCCTTCTGTCGGCAACAAGTCCGGCTCGGTCAAGAAGGTCAGGACGGCGCCGGAAGAAACCGGTCGCAGAGAAAAGCGCGCGGGGACAGCAAGGGAGATGCGAATGCGCTCCGACTCGTTGCCAAAGATCAAGCTTCGTGCGGACGCTGCATCATAATCCTGGGTGATGTCC
>JAJDCM010000382.1 GCA_029260825.1 Planctomycetota bacterium
TGTCCATTCCTCCTATGTGAGCGTAGAAGAGATCCAGCGGATCAAAAGAACCACGTCGCAACTTGGCGTCAAAGTTGAGCCCTCCATGCTTCAGACCCTTCTGCTTGAGGATGATGTACATGGCAAGAGTGGCACTGTGAAGGTCGGTTGGAAACTGGTCTGTATCCCAACCCAACGTAGAATCTCCTCGGTTTATATCAAGGCTCCCCAGCCGACCCGCAGCCTGGGCGGTCATCAGCTCGTGTTCGAACGAATGGGTGGCAAGGGTGGCATGATTCGCCTCCACATTGAGCATGAACTCATCCAGAAGGTCGAACTCCCGGAGAAACCCAAGACAGGTGGCGGCATCAAAGTCGTATTGATGGGTGGACGGTTCTTTTGGCTTTGGTTCGATGAAGAACGATCCCTTGAAGCCTGCCGTCTTTCTCCCGTATTCGGAAGCCATGTGAAGAAAGGTCGCCATCTGCTCCCGTTCCTGCTTCAGGTTCGTATTGAGTAACGAAGAATATCCTTCCCGGCCTCCCCAGAACACGTAGCCGCTCCCCCCGAGCATCACCGTGGCGTCAATCGCCCGTTTCACCTGGCTCGCCGCATGAGCAAACACCCGCGGATCAGGATTTGTCGCCGCTCCATGAGTATACCGGGGATGGCTGAAGAGGTTCGCCGTACCCCAAAGAAGCTTGACCCCCGTGTCTTTCTGGAGTTTCTTGGCGGTCTTGAGCAGAGTATCGAGATTCTGGTTGGTCTCCCGAATGGTCCTTCCCTCCGGTGCCAGATCTCGGTCGTGAAAGCAATAGTACGGGACCCCGAGCTTCGAGAAGAACTCGAAACCGGCAAGGAGAGTATTCTTCGCTATTTGCAGTGGATCTCCGCCCTGATTCCAGAGCCGATCAAGAGTCGGGCCGCCAAATGGATCTGCCCCGGTCCCTTTCAAGCTGTGCCAGTAGCAGACAGCAAACTTCAAGTGCCTCTTCATCGACTTGCCGCGAACGACACGCTCTGCATCGTAGACCTTGAAAGAAAGAGGGTTCGTGGAGTCGGGCCCCTCGTACCGGATCGGGTTCTTCACGGAAGGAAAATAGGAGTTCATTCAAGATCTCGAAGAACCGCTCTGACGGGACTTGCGTCGAATCCCACGAGCTTGAGCGGTAGGGCAATGAGTTCGTATCGTCCTGGGGGCACATCCTTGAGAACGAGCCCTTCCAGGATCGCCATTTCGTGCTCGAGAAAAGCGTTGTGAGAGGGTAGATCCTTGGAGTCAAAAGCATCGACGCTCGGGGTGTCGATTCCGATGAGTCGCACACCCTTCTCGTGAAGAAAGTGAACCGTTTCCGGAGAAAGGCCGGAAAAATCCCGGTTGAAATCGGTGGGATCGGGAAAGGTTTCGCTTCGGAAGAGAACACGAGATTCGGTGATCGGACAGGTGATGAGTTCCGGAGCAATTCTCTCCCCCCGGGTTGCCTGGACTTTCACAACCTGACACGGTCCGAGATAGATCTCAAGATCCGCCTTCTCGATTCCGGGGGCATGGGGTCCGTAATGATTGGGGCCGTCGGCGTGAGCACCGAGGTGGACGGTGGAATGAATTGTAGACAGGGTTACCGTGTCGCCCTTTTTGAGGTCAAGCAGCACCTCTCGCTGAGGAGGAGTATCCCCCGGCCAAACCTGCAAGCCAGGGGCGATGGCGGGCGTAATGTCGTAGATCATGGTCAATCATCCTGAACAAGTGATCCCAGGAGGATCACAGGATCGGCTCAGAGCCGGTGGCGAATCGCCCACAGATCAGGGAACACCGGGTGAAACAACGACTTTTTGAGGAATTTGACCCCCAAGGTTCCGGCAGTTCCTTGCTTGCTTCCGATGGTACGCTCCACCAGCTTGACGTGGCGGTAGCGCCATTCCTGAAGCCCTTCGTCCACGTCCGTCATGGCCTCGATGAGGTAGGTCATTTCCGGAACGTCACGATAGAGCTGAAGAACACAGTCTTGAATCGTGGTATTCGGGACCGTCGGAAGAGTGATGTCCTTTTCCCGAAGTTCGGCCGGTATGGGAGCACCTCGTTTTTCCAGAAGGTCGTAGAAATGATCGACCACCGATTTTTCTGCCAATCGTTTCTCGACTTTCGCGTAGCCCGGCGTGCCACTCTGAAGCAGACGCAGGGTGTCCGGTCGCTTGTAGCCAAGAACACACTCGATCTCTCGAAACTGCGCAGACTGAAGACCGGAGGCCGTGTCCAAGCGCACCCGAAAACTCGTGAAGTGCATCGGCGTCATTGTCTCCAGGATGTCGACCTGAGAGACAAGTGTCTTCAGGACCATGCGGACTCTCTTCCACGTGGCAATCGAGCCGAAGAGATCATTGTCAGAGAAGTCGGTCTTGATCTTGTCGATCTCATGAAGAAGCAATTTGAACCACACTTCATAGGCCTGATGGATGACGATGAACAGCATTTCATCGTGTTCCGGGGGATCGGATTGTGCTTCCTGCAGGCCAAGGAGTGTCTCAAGCTTCAAGTAGTCGGGGTAGGTAAGAGTCATTATTTGCTCTCAGGAAATTCGGTGAGAAAGAGCCATCGCGAACTCCCAGACATCCTGGAAAGTATTGTACAGAGGGACGGGAGCGGCTCGAATGACGTTCGGGGGTCGAAAATCACAAGTGATTCCCGCCTGGCCAAGCGCGGCAAGACGCATTTTTGGATCGTCGTTCACAAGAAGAGAAAGCTGACATCCACGTTCGCTCGGTTGATCCGGAGAGACAATCGAAACCACGCCGTCTCCGAGTTCCTTCAGGAGAAACTCAAGATATCCGGTCAACAGTTCGGACTTTCTTCGCAAGGCCTCCATCCCGACCTCATCAAAAATTCGAAGAGAGGAAAGGAGTGGGGCCATGGAAAAGATCGAAGGATTCGAGATCTGCCAGCCATCGGCTCCAGCGCGGGGTATGAAATCGGCGACCTCATCCATCTGAAATCGGGTCTCCGGATCGTTTCCCCACCATCCTGCAAATCGAGGAAGATCGAGATTGTGGCCATGACGTTCATGAACGAAACAACCGCCCACCGCTCCCGGTCCGGAATTCAGATATTTGTAATTACACCAGGCGGCGAAGTCGACGTTCCAGCGATGAAGTTCGAGAGGAACGTTGCCTGCCGTATGAGCCAGGTCCCAGCCGACCGTGCATCCTTTTGCCTGAGCAAGCTGGGTGATGCGCTCGATGTCAAAAAGCTGGCCGGTCAGGTATTGAACTCCGCTCAGAAGGACGAGCGCAATCCGCTCTCCTTCGTTCTCAAGGATCTCTTCAATGGTGGCAAGAGGAATGGTTGATTGACCGCTCGGCGGCCGGGCAATCAGCAAGGCCGCTTTGGGGTCAAGACCATGGTGAATCAACTGAGTCGACGTCGCATAGCCGTCGGACGGGAAGGCACGGTCTTCGATCAGGATCTTGTATCGTTTCTTGGTGGGGCGGAAGAAGGACACCATCATCAGGTGCAAGTTCACCGTCAGGCTGTTCATCATGACCACTTCACCGGGAAGGCCGCCCACGAGACGAGCCCCCATCTCGCGGAAACATTCATGATAAGAGAACCAATCGGGGTCGGCTTCGAAATGCCCCTCAACTCCCAGCTTTGCCCAGTCGGAAAGAAGCCGCTCCATCTGGGGGCCGACGGCCTTGGGTTGAAGGCCCAGTGAGTTCCCGCAGAGATAGACGGACGGGGTGCCTCCTTCCCGCTGTGGGATATGGAATTGATCCCGCATCGAAGCGAGCGGGTCGTTCGCGTCGAGCTGCTCGGCGCAGCTTCGGTTGACGTCGAATGGTGAGGTCGATGTTGAGCCCATCTCGGTCAGTTTGACTCCCCGAAGACGTCTTTTTCTTTCAGTCCCAAGAACTCCAGAGGAGTCTTCACCAGCATCTGGTGCTTTACTTCGTCCCCGATGTCGGAAAGAGAATCAACCAGCTTTCCAGGTTCCGCTTCCCCCAAAGGAAAAGGATAGTCGGATCCAAGGGCGATGCGCTCGGGCCCGATGAGGTCGATGAGCCCTCGAAGAGCAAATGGATCGTAAACCGCAGTATCCACGTAGAATTTACCGATGTAACTCCTGGGACTCTTGTCGTTGTCAACGGCACACAAGTCGGGGCGAGCGTTGAAGCCGTGTTCGATTCGTCCAATTGTCCAGGGGAATGAGCCCCCGCCATGAACGAACAGAAGCTTGAGTTTCGGCAGGCGTTCGAGAACACCACCAAAGATCATCGAGCTCAGGGCCAGGGCGGTTTCCGTGGGCATTCCCACCAGCCAGGGAAGCCAGTACTTCTTCATGCGATCCTTGGCCAACATGTCCCAGGGATGAACCATGATGGCAGCGCCAAGCTCTTCGGCACGGGCAAAGACAGGGAAGAGCTCTTCCGCATCAAGGTTCCAATCGTTGACGTGGCTTCCGATCTGGACGCCGCACATGTTGAGCTCGCTCATACATCGTTCGAGCTCTTTGATGGCAAGGTCCGGAGCCTGCATGGGAAGGGTCGCGAGTCCTCCAAAACGTCGGGGACGATCCTTGACGATCTCGGCGATGTGATCGTTGAGAAGCCTCGAGAGATCGTGACAATCATCGTGCTTGGCCCAGTAGCCAAACATCACCGGCACCGTGGAGAGGACCTGGTACTGAACCCCGAGCTGATCACATTCTTCTTCTCGTTTCGCCGGGCTCCAGCAGTTCTCCTTGATCTCACGAAAAAAGGTATCGTCCACCATCATTCGAGCGAATCCAGGTCGGTGGTGCTCGAGTCGGACAAATCCGCCGTAACCATACCGATCTCGAAGATCGGGCCAGGTTTCAGGCAGAATATGAGTGTGTAGATCGACCTTCAGGGCAGGACCTCCATCTTGCGTCGCTGGAATCGGATGAATTTTCCGTACCCTAGCAAAACACCATCTGGACTGCCAGCTCCCATCCCCCTCGATCAGAGCCGAGGGGGCCGACCTGAGGCGGGGAACCTACTGGGTCGCCCCGAGTGCATCCAGGATCTCTTGATCCTCCGGAAAACGATCGTCTTGCTCGTGCTTGCTGAAGACCATCTTGCCGTCTCGTTTGACGTCGAAAATGCCGCCACTACCTTCGATGAGCTCGGACTCGATTCCCAGTTTTCCCTTCAGGAATGCCGCCAGACTGGCGGCTTTTGGGTGATAGTCTCATTGAACGCAGTACGTGATTGAAACGTGCATCTTGAGTCCTCCTTTTGGCTTTCCATGTTGAAGTTTCTTCAGTTCTTCGGGTTTCCGGATTCAGGTTGGTTCGAATACAGATAGCCGAGTTCTTTCAATCGTTGAATCGCGCTTTCGCTCAGAGTTCCGGAGTCGCCGTCGAAATCATCCGGTTTGCCATGGGCACTCCGACGGATTTGAAAACTCTCCCAGTCCTTGCGAAGTCGACTGTTGAATTCAACCAGATCGGGAAACCTACTTTCCTTGATTGAGGATTGGTTCTGACTTTCCTGGGGATCCTTCTTCAGGTCGAATAACTGGTCGATTCGACCGAGATTTCCCTCCGGATCGACCTTCGAGAGGTCCTCAAGCCAGCCCTCCATATCTTCCCCGACTTGAGGGAAGTGAAGGATGTACTTCCAATCCCTACTGACCAGGGCGTACTGCTTTCGTATCCCGCCTTCGAGGTAATAGACCGGATCATTCTCCTCCTTGCTTTCATCTCCTCGAACCAGGTTCACGAGACTGTTTCCGTGAAAACCACGTTCGGAAGGAAGGCCGGCAAGCTCGAGTAAGGTGGGAGCAACATCGACCAGGTTGACCGGTCTCTTGATGACCTTTCCAGCCGGGAGTTTCTGGGGATAGCTGAGAATCATGGGGATGCGCATCACTTGTTCGTAGAGAACCCCGTGGCCAAAGAAATCATGTTCACCAAGACTTTCCCCATGGTCGGAAGTGATCAACACGACGCATTCTTCAAGGAACCCTTCACGGTCCAGCCGCCGAAAGAACCGTTCAAGTTCCTGGTCGACGAACCCGACTCCTCCATCATACTGGGCGTCCAGAAAACCGGTGGGATTCTCCGGATCTTCCCGATCTTTGGCCACGAGATGGGCAGAGATCACTCCGAACTGATCGGTTCCTTCCCGGACTTCATAGCGTCGATCCTTCTTCCCCTCATAGATAGCATCCCCTACGAATTTTTGATCAAAAGGAGAAGGAGGGGCAAAAGGACCGTGAACATCGAAACAATGAAGAAAGAGGAAGAACGGATCGTCACCGTCCCGCTCGGTCAGCCAGTCAAGAGAACGATTCGCGACCTGTCGGATGCCGCCGTCCGAGTCGACCTTGTCGTTCATGCCCGCCTCCGGGTCAAACTTCATGAAGCCCTGATGAAAGCCAAGCTGAGGTACGAGCCACGGAGTATCAACGAACGCTGCCGTGTCGTATCCCGCTTCGAGAAACCGCTCGGCAAGAGTCGTCTCCGCGGCATCAAGGAGCCAGTGGTGAAAGCTCTGGGGGTTTTCGACGGTGACCTCTTCAACGGGCCTTCGGTACAACGCTGGATAGTTACCGGTGAGCATCGACATATGGGCGGGGACGGTCCATGGCGCCGAAGTGTAGGCCCGATCGAACCGGACTCCATCGCGGGCAAGTCGATCCAGGAAAGGGGAGGTAGCTCGAGGATGCCCGTAGCTTCCCAACCGATCTGCCCGAAGAGTGTCGATCGAGATGAGGATCACCGAAGTTCGCTTGGGCGTCGGATCCGCACCACACGAAGAAAGAAGGAGCAAGGACACGATCCCCATGAAGACAGGAAAAGGAGCCCTTGGGCTGGGGGAGTCGGTTCCGTCCATTTCTTCCTTAGCAACCTTTGAAGATAGAAGACTTGAGCCCGATCCGGCGCAGATGACTCATGAGTTCGTCGTCACTCGGGCACGAAGACTTTGGAGTCGAAAGGATCTGAGGCTCGCCAGGGTGCCAAAGCCGGCTCCCAGCAGACCAATGCCGGCTCCACCAAAAGAGCCGACCCAGGTCATTATCTTAGGAGAAATGATGCCGTGCGCAACCTCGAGTTGAACGGCGGCCATGCCAAGAAGAAAGATGGCCATGAGAAGCTGGAGGAAATACACGCCTCGAACCCTGAAAAGCCGATGTCGCTCCATCTCACGAGCGAGCTCCTCCCCGGCCGGCCCGGACTCCGGGAGGGCTTGAGGCGCCAGGACTTCTCGACGGACCCAGAACATCGAAATCAGCAAGGTGACGAGTCCGCAGCCCTCGAAAAGGAAAGCGTTCAGCACCCAGTTTCCCGCAGTTTCCGAGGTGACGGTGACCATCCTCCAGATGAAAAGAGAAAGGGCCAGGACAGCGAGGAGCGGGAAGAGGACTCGGGACCACCCGGGGAGGTCCTTCGCGACAGACCGCCTGGTGAGGCTTGCCGTTCGAACCGAGCCGGTCGGGGTCACGGGCTCGATTCCCTTCTTCGACCGAGAAGCTCTCTCGTGCTTGCGGATGAGCACAAAGGAAAAGGGCCACCAGATCCCGTGAAACACGAGAAGCTGGGAAGCATTGAGGATCGATTTTCTGTCTCCTGCTTGGATCGCCTCGGCGTCGAGAATCATCCAAACAAGGAAGGCTACTCCGGCGAGCCCGGTTGCCAGGAACAGCCGGGTTCGATCGGGTGCAATGCACTGTTCCACTTCATCGCGAACCTCTCTTTTCAGGTTGCGACGGGCCCTACTTAGATAGAAAACCGGTACCAGGCTCACACCAAGAAGAATTCCAAATTGAATCATCGAGTGAATAAGAATGGGGCTCATGCCTGGATCTCCTTTGCCCAGCGATCGATTTCTTTTGTGAGTAGCTTCTTCACCTCTGGAAACGGAAGCCCGGAAAGTCGCGCTTCGGTAAGAATCTCCCGAAGCTTTGCCTGGATCCGGCCTCGAGTCGATTCCCCCTCCCCTGAGGGGCCATCCGTCGCCACCGTCACGCCCTTTCCACGTCCCACCTGAAGTAGCCCCTCGTCCCGAAGCTTCCGGTAGGCTCGGGCCACGGTGTTGAAGTGGATTCCAAGATCCCCGGCGAGCTGCCGGACCGAAGGGAGAGAATCTCCCGGGCCGAGCTCTCCTCGAGCAATGGTCTCCCGAATGCCCCGTCGGATTTGCTCCTCAAGGGGGATCGAACTTTCAAGGTCAACGGTGAGCATGGTTACGCTGTATCATCTATTGGTACAGTACGTCAAGCAGCTTGGAAGGTTCAAAAATCGGGCCAAAATCGGCGGCGGGAGCGTATTGACGAATCCGGGGGAAAGAGAAAACAATAGACCCATGGTGAATCCAGGCATGACCGAGGCAGCACTTCATGTGCAAAAAGGACCGGCGCGACCCAGCCGGGTGCTCCTTCGTGAGGATCTCCTGTTAATCGGGCGATCCGAGGACTGCGCTCTCATCTTGCTGGATGATACCGCCTCCCGTCACCATGCCAGCGTCGAGCGGACCGAGGATGGCTTTCGTTTGAAAGACCTGGGATCTTCAAATGGAACCTTCGTGAACGGAGACATGAATCCAGATCGACTCCTCATCGAGGGGGATGAGATCCGGATCGGCTCGGTTCACCTTCAATTCAGCCTGAAGGCCGGGCGGAAAACGATCATCGTCGAGGAAAAAGAGGAGAGTCCGACAACTCTGAGGGTTGAAACCTCCATACCCGGCCCCACGTTTGATCCCACCGAGGGCGATGACGATGACGGGCTTCTTCGACGACTGAAAACACTTTATCGGGTAAACACGGCTCTTTCCCGGTGCCTCGATACGAACGAACTCCTCCTCGAGGTCTTTCGGAGTCTGACGGAGGTCCTTCCGTTTGAGCGAGGCGCGGTCTGGTACAGCAAGGGGGGGCAAACAAGACCTTTGATCTACTACCAGCGAGAAGACGAAAATCATCGCCCGTTTCAGGTGAGCTCGACTCTTCTCCAGCGAGTGCTGGTGAGCAAGGAAGGCGTCCTCGTTCGGGATGTTCTCGAGGACGAAAAACTCCGAGATCGCCGGAGTGTTCTTCTGGGTAGTACGCTCTCCATCGCTGCAGTGCCTCTTCTGGTTGAGGGCAATTGCATGGGAGTTCTCTACATCGACTCAACCCTGGTCGATTCCTTTTCTCCCGAGGATCTCGAATTGCTCCTGGGCCTGGCATGTCCCACCGGGCTGGCGATCCGCAACGCGGAAACTTTCACCCGAAAAGACCAGGAAGCTCATCGACTTCGCCAGGAGCTTACGACTCACCACCGAGCCATCGGTGATTCTCCCGAATTCAAGGAGGCGCTTTCCCTCACCGAGAAGGTGGGGCCGACGGACACCACCGTCCTCCTGCTCGGAGAGACCGGAACAGGTAAGGAGATTCTTGCCCGGACCATCCACAATCTGAGCACCCGAAGAGAAGGGCCCTTTGTCCCGGTGAATTGTGCGGCGATTTCTCCCTCCCTCCTTGAAAGTGAACTCTTCGGTCACGTCAGTGGAGCATTCACCGGAGCTCATCGGGACGCTCCGGGTCAGTTCAGGCTGGCTGACGGCGGCACATTATTCCTGGATGAAGTCGGGGAAATGCCCCCCGAGCTCCAATCAAAGCTTCTTCGAGTTCTCGAGGAGCGCGAAGTTCGTCCGGTGGGCGCCGATCGCACCGTGGCGATCGACATCAGGATTCTTGCCGCCACGAACCGGGATCTCCAGGGCGACATCGAAACCGGTGGCTTCCGCGCCGACCTCTACTATCGCCTGGGTGTGATGCAGATCAACATTCCACCTCTTCGGGAGCGAACGGGAGACATCTTGCTTCTCGCTCGATCCTTCCTTGACGCATTGCGAGGCGGCCTGGGGAAGCATCCTTCTGGCTTCTCTTCGGAGGCAGCAGAGATCCTAGAGCGGTATCCTTGGCCGGGAAATGTGCGAGAGCTTCGCAATGTGGTGGAAAGAGCATCCGTTCTTGCCGCAGGAGAGCAGATCAAACCGAGAGATCTCCCCGATGATGTCCGTCGGAGCATCCAGGGCGCTGGGGGTGGGCGCTTCGATGACCCGGCCGGGGATGAACCCATCTTCTCTCTCAAGGAAGCGGAAAAGATCGCCATTGAGAGGGCCCTCCAGAAGACCGGGGGGAGAAAGGGGGAGGCTGCCAAACTCCTCGGTACTTCCTGGCCAACCCTGACGAAGAAGATCCGAGAATACGGGCTGGATTGAAAGGTTCTTTCAATCCTCCATTGAAAGATCTTTTCAATTCTTACCTTTCTGCCGGAGCTCTCGGGGCTCAACGGTTCTGGCGTTTGTTATTTTAAGCCTTTAATTTACAATGGCTTAGAGGCACTTTTGGGCCGTCCCGATATCGATGGCACGATTCGTGTTGTTCTTCCCGGTGACAGAGCCACCAACCAGAAGAGAGCCAGATGAACGAAAACAAGAACCTACATGCTCGCGTGACCCGAAACGCGGAGGATACTGCCAGCTTCGACACGAGTTCCCTGGTGGGGCTTGAGCTTGGCGGCTATCGACTGGACGAGCCGATTGGACAGGGAGGCATGGGATCCGTTTTTAGAGCAACCCAGCTCTCCCTCGGCCGCTCGGTTGCGGTGAAAGTACTCGCCCCCGAGCTTTCGGGGCGCGATCAGATGGTGTCCCGATTCAAGCGAGAGATCAAAACACTCACAAGCCTTAGCCACCCCAACATCGTTGCTCTTCTCGACGGAGGATTCGACAGCGACAAGGGGCTTTATTACTACGTGATGGAGTTGATCGACGGAGTGACGGTTCGAGACGTGATCGACGGGGGCGGTCTTGAACCGGCAAAAGCGTTGCTCATGGTTCCCAAGATCTGCGATGCCCTGGAATATGCCCACCAGATGGGAGTCGTTCACCGGGACGTGAAGCCAGCCAACATCCTGTTGGACCGGGAAGGTCGGGTCAAGATCGCAGACTTCGGTCTTTCTCGTCTGATCGAAGAAAAGGAAGATGAAGGCCGGATCACCCGGACTCAGCAGGTCATGGGCACCGTCGAGTACATGGCCCCCGAACAGCGAGAGGGGGCCAAGCACATCGATCATCGGGCAGACATCTACTCTCTCGGGGTTGTTTTCTACGAGCTGCTCACCGGTGAGCTCCCGATCGGTCGGTTTGATCCCCCGAGTAAAAAGGTGGAAGTGGACGTGCGGCTGGATGACGTTGTTTTGCGGGTTCTCGCCAAAGATCCCCAGCGGCGCTACCAACGTGCAAGCGAGGTGGCCGTCGACGTACGAAGTCTCGAGTCGGACAGCGCCGTCGCCAGTCCGGGAACCAGTGGATCTCATCAGGAGGAGGAAGACATGGAACACGCAATCTCGACCCCGTCCCGAGTCTCAGGATGGGCGATCGCCAGCTTCGTCCTGGCTCTTTTGATCATCGTGCCGTTTGTGCTGGGGATGCTCGCACTGTTGTTCCTGGGAGCAACCGTTCAGAGCGGATAAGGGCGCCGCTTCCGGTCCCATTGGAAGTGCTCATGAAGAAGAGAGAAGAAAGGAACATCGATCCATGCAGATAAGTGAACTGTTATTAGTCCTTGGAGTCCTTGCTTTCTGTACCATCCCACTTCTATCGATTATCTTTGGAATCGTTGGACTGGTCAAAATTGGGAGGTCAGGTGGGCAACTCCGAGGAGCTGGACTAGCTTGGACAGGAATCATCATCGGTGTCATTTCTCTGCTTGCGGTCCCCGCCGTGGGAGGCCTTGCTCTGGTCTCTCGCCGGTCCCAGGCATCAGCCTGGGAAGCAGAGACCGCACTCAAGGAGGCTGTCCTCCAGGAAAGAAAGGACAGAAAGAAGCGAACCAGGGCCATCGAAATCGCCCCGGAAGACCTTGCTCCGACCCAAGAAACCACGGAGAAAGAGGGAGTTTAAGGCCCCTCGAGATTCTCCTTCTCCTGGCGATTTGCTGCTTCCTCGTCACCCCCTCGATCTCGGCTCAAACGACTGTCGATCCCGATGAGGTTGTTCGGGCCCGGGTCGAACAGAGTGCTTGCTCGGGAATCGTGGTCGGCCTCGTCAGTCCCTCCGGGACCAAGATCATCTGCCAGGGAACACGGCTGCGATCTGGCCGAGCCAGAGTCGATGCAGACACGCTCTTTGAACTGGGTGAGGTGAGCCAGGTCTTTACCGGGCTTCTCCTTGCCGAACTCGAACTCGAGAAAGAGATCTCCTTCAAAGATCCGATCTCTCTTTTCCTTCCCAAGGACTGGTCTCTACCTGGTGATGATCCGGACGCGATCACTCCGCTGAGTCTGATCACTCATACATCCGGTTTCCCCCGCCATGTGAGGATTCCCCGAAAAGGAGACGACCCGGAGAGAATTCGAGCTGCTCTTGGCTCCTGCACTTTGGACAAGGGAAGGAACCACCCGGTTGAATCGAACTTCGGGATCGGGCTCCTTGGCCACGCTCTGGAAACCCGGGCGAAGACATCCTTTGAGGACCTTCTCACTCAGCGGATTCTAAGACCCCTCAAAGCGCCTCACGCCTGTTTTGAGTTCGACCCGAATCCCGAGGTAAATCAGGCTCGGGGGCATGATGCGGAGGGCTTTGGGATTGCTCGCGCCAAAGGCCCGGCTCTCCTTCCCGCATCCGATGGCCTCCGTGCTTCCGGGGCCGATCTTCTCCGCCTGCTGGAGTTCCTCCTCGCACCGGGAAAAGATTCAAAGCTTGAACCCATCGTCAGCCCGACTCTTACGAATCAAATCAAGAACTCCCCCGAATTGCCGGGTGAAGGAAGAGGGCTCGGGTGGATCCTCTTGACCGAAAAGGGAAGCAATCTTGCGGTTCAATCCGGAGCAATCTACGGGTGCAGCTCCTTTGTCGGGTTAGATCTCAAGGCCAGAACCGGGGTCTTCGTTCTCTCGAATTCGATTCAAGATGTGTCGGATCTTGGCCTTCATTTCCTGGACCCCAAAAGACCACTTGCCAGGGCCCGGGTCAGAAAAGCAACCACCCTGGAAAAGGGAGCCCTCAAGGCCAAAGAAGGAATTTTTAGACTTTCCGACGGACGGCGCATCAATCTTCGCGCGATAGCAGGCGGCCTGAGAATGCAGTCAGACGACGGAAAAGTGCTGGACCTCATTCCTGAGACCGAGGATGTTTTCTTCGGTCTCACGGACGACATCGAGATCAACTTTCTTCCTGCCGAGCCCGGTTCCCCTCCATCTCTCTCGTTCAGGAATCGGGCAAGAACTCAGAAAGGGACGGGGCAGGGGAGGCAAGAGAAGACTCCGAAGAAAGACTAGACGGATTTCTGCTCAAGCTTACAACCATCCAGCTTCGATCAGGATATAGAGATTGAGAGTGAACCCAAGGCCCAAAGAAGGGGACCTGACCCAGGTCAAGGCCGGGTCGATTTCGGTCTCGTAGGATGGCTTCGGCTGCAGTTCGTAGGGTTGAAGCTTCGGATCCAGGCGGTATCCTAGGAGTTGCGCTCTTTCGGTTCGCCCCTTCGAATCTGGAAGGCGTCTCTCCCGTTCCCTCACAGTTTTCCGCGTCAAAAAATAAAGAGAAGAGCCATGACAACGACCCAGGAGCTGAAATCCCGTCCCGAGATGGAGAAGAAGGCAAGTGAGCTTGAGTCTCGTGAAGTTGCCGAATCGGCTCGGGAAACGGAATGGAAGAGCCCTAGCTTCGTGAAGGAGTTGTATGGAGGTCGGATCCTCCTGGATCTCCTTCATCCGTACCCGGAAAAACCGGCCGCGGATATCGAAAAAGCCCGCCCGTTCATGGAAAAGCTGGACAAGATCCTGGCCAAGGTTGATGGGGACGCCATCGATCGCACCGGCGATCTTCCCGCTGATATCGTCCAGGAGTTGAAAGACATCGGGGCGTTCGGGATCAAGATCCCGGAAAAATATGGAGGCCTTGGTCTTTCTCAGCGCTCGTACGTGGAGGCCATCGCCAAAGTGACCAGCGTCGATGGATCCCTCACTGCTCTTCTTTCCGCTCATCAGAGCATCGGTCTTCCTCAACCTCTGAAGATGTTTGGGACCGAGGCGCAAAAGGACAAATGGTTCCCGCGGCTTGCCAAGGGGACGATTTCCGCCTTCGCACTTACCGAGCTCGAAGCAGGCTCTGACCCGGCCAACATGACGACTGCCGCTGTTTCCGACAACGGAGATGAATACGTCATCAACGGAAAGAAGCTCTGGTGCACAAACGGTGTCGTGGCCGACGTCCTCGTGGTGATGGCAAAGACCGGAAAACGAATCTCCGCCTTCATCGTCGAGACAAAGACTCCCGGAGTGGAGCTTGTTCATCGGTGCCACTTCATGGGATTGAAGGGGATTCAAAATGCGGTGATCCACTTCAACGATGTTCGTGTTCCCAAAGAGAACCTGCTCTGGAAAGAAGGCTCGGGGCTGAAACTTGCCTTGATTACTTTGAACACCGGGCGACTCACGCTGCCGGCAAGTTGTGCCGCAGGGACCCGAAGGCTGGTGCAAATTTGTCGTGAATGGTGCAAGGAGAGAGTTCAGTGGGGAGTCCCCATTGGAAAGCACGACGCCATCGCCCAGATGCTGGGGAACATGACCGCCAATGCTTTTGCCATGGAAACGGTTGCCGACATGGCTTCGGCCATGGCCGATCAAGGCGGATATGACATTCGCCTGGAAGCGGCGATCGCCAAGCTCTTCAACTCGGAGGTTTCCTACAAGGCGTGTGATGACGCCTTGCAGATTCGCGGTGGACGAGGCTATGAGACCGCCGATTCATTGAAGGCTCGGGGCGAGAAACCCATCCCCATCGAGCGGTTTCTACGAGACATGCGGATCAACCGGATCTTCGAGGGATCCACCGAGATCATGCATCTCTTCATTGCTAGAGAGATGCTGGACGGGCACCTCAAGGTCGCCGGAGATCTGGTGAATCCCAAGGCCACCGGGGGGCAGAAGTTCAAGGCCCTTCTACGTGCAGCCGGCTTTTACTCCTGGTGGTATCCAACCCGGTGGGTTGGCTGGTCGTTCGCACCGAAGTACTCGGAATTTGGCGAACTTGCGGGTCACCTGCGCTTCGTTTCAAGATCCTCTCGAAAACTTGCCAGGACGATTTTCCACTCCATGGTCCGCTTTGGCCCCAAGCTCGAGAAACGACAAAAGGTTCTCGCAAGGCTCGTGGATATCGGAGCCGAGCTTGTAGCCATGGCCATGACTTGTGTCCGGGCTCACGCGATGGTCAAGAAGGACCCGGGCAACCAAGGACCTTCCGAACTCGCCGACGTCTTTTGCTCTCAAGCCCGCCTCCGGGTCAAAGAGCTCTTCCGCAACGTCTCCAGCAATGCGGACGTGAAGACCTACAAGGCGGCCCAAAACGTTATTTCCGGTGATCACGCCTGGATGGAGGAAGGCCTCCCCAAGGTCTAACAGCCCGAATCGTGGCGGGAGTTCCCTACTCGCCCTTTGACCAGGTAGCCAGGACCAACAGGGTGGCCCAGGAAACTTCGCCAGGATAGCTGACAGCTTTCGTCACTCGAAGATGACGGCGAAGTTGTCGTTGCCTCGCCGAGACGATTGCTTTGGCGAAGTAGAGCGCCGGGGCGAGGGAGTAGGCGGCTTCGCCACCCAGACGATCCTCTCGAGTCCTGGCCCTCATGGCGGTCCAAAGTTTCTTGTTGTCCGGATGAAAGGTCCCCGAGGTACTTTTCAGATTCAATCCGGTCATCCCGGAATGTCCTCCGTCATAGCCAACCTCAAGCGCAAATGTTGCGATCTCCCGGGTGCGTTCCTTGATCAGAGGCGCCAGCCCGGGGGAGTGAGTCTCGATGACCAGCATTTCGTAGGGCCAGAGACAACCCAGATGAAACCAGGTGACGTACCGTCCCTTCGGGTTCCGGGAAGCCAGGTAGGGCCATGTGATGAGGTCGCGGGTCTTGACCCACTCTCCTGGATCGGTCTGCCAGCCTCTCTTTGACGTATCACCGGCAACTTTTCGCCAGGAGCAAAACTGGAGCAAGCGGCCCTCGACAACGGCCAGGAAATCCTGGGTGGTTTCGAACGTAAATGGAACCTCTTTAAGCATCTCGGGGGTCAGATATCCCTGTTCAACTAGGGCCTCAAAGACCTGACTGAATCGAAAGGCTGCCCCCGCTGCTCGAACGAAAGGTCGAACGCCTCCCATTCCGATCATCCATTTCTCGTTCTCTGGATCATCCTGGAAAAATGGACTGTTCTGGAGACGATGAAAAGCGACTTGAAATCCGTTCAGCAGGGCAGCCCGGGTTTCACCGTCTCGTGCCGCGATTGCGGTCAGACCGATGGCCGGGTGCCTCTGAAGGTGTCCGTGGTCCTGCTTGTCCGGAATCTGGACCAGCCAGTTTGCGAGGTTGACGGCGTTGTCCCGTGCCTTCTCATCCCCGTAGAGTAGCCAGCCTAGAAGGTTATTCGTGATCCGGTCCGAATCGTTGTTGCCCCGTCCTCCCCGGCGAGGGTCGGGGATGCTCTTTTCGTCCCCGGTTCGAACGTATCGCTCGAGCGGGTCTTTTACCTGGAGGGCGGCCATGTAGCGCCGTCCCGCCGGGACGAGAGCCTTCTCGTAGAGTTTGCGAGCGATGGCCCTTTCCTTGGCGGTTCCTAGCGGAATGGGGAAGAGTTTTCCAACTCGATCTTTCTCCACAACCGGATCGACTGGCTTCTGCTTCTCGTTCTTCTTTGTTCCGGGGTCAACCGTCGCTTTCTTGGAGCCGGAGATTGGTTGTGTTCCTGAGGAGGAGTCTTTCCCTGCCTTTGCCGGAGACGCTACCTCTCCGCCCAGCTGTCCTTTCTGGTGAGTTTCCGACGGACGCTTCTGGCTCTCCTCCTGGGAAATGGCGTCAGGAGCACCCCCAAATAAGAGGGAAGCAAGGAACAGCACGATGGGCCCCCGAAGCTTGAGAATCAGGGACCATGTCGGGGAATCCGTTTGGGCGTACATGGAGCACCTATTCTCCATCATTGAGCGTGTCCGTCCAAGCGGATTCAATCGAGCACCTTCCTGCGCCACTCCCGGTGGAGACGCTCGGCCTGCCGGGGGCGTGTGCGGGGGTGGATGACGGTAAGAGGTTCCCTCTCGCGAAGCCGTGCTTGCCCGCCCAGAGCCAGAAGAGCCGCGCCGATGATGGTGCTTTCCTGAACCGGGCTGACAAGAAGTGACGCGCAGAGGGTGTCCGCAAGGATCTGAAGAAGATGAGGATTCCTGGAAAGTCCGCCTCCCACGGTCAGACGAGATCGATCGGGAACGACTCGTCCAAGCCGGATCAAATTCTCCCGCACCAGGTATGCGATCGACTCCAGGAGGCCCCGAGCAAGCCCGGGAGCGTTCCGACGTCCTCGGACAACAAACCGACGCCTCGGATCCCAGAAGGGAGATCCAAGGCCTTCCTGAGCGGGAAGGACGTAGGTCCCTGCCTCTCCTCGAGCGGCGAGCTCCCCAAGACTCAACTGGTCCGCATCGTTCTGGGCGAGGAAGCCCTGGATGGAAGGTACAACCCGGTGAACCGTGCCCTCGATCAGATACTCCGCCTTACCACCCTGGCTCCAAGCAATACTGGAAAGAAGGCCGGGCACGCGATGGAGCACCGAACCCGTGTTGGCAAGTAAGAATCCACCGGTCCCCAGATTCAGGCAGGCGGGACCGGTCTGGACTTCTCCAGAACCGAATGCGGCGAGCGCAGCCTGCTGGTCTCCGATCTGGCAACGGGTGACAAGCTTTCGGCCCCCCAGCATGATCTCGGCCGGGGATCCGCAAGTATCTGCAATCTCCGGGAGGATTGACGCCGGGATGCCAAAAAGGCTCAGAAGTTCCGGATCCCAGTCTCGTCGACGCAGGTTCATGAGAAGCATGCGGGCGGCAAGGGTTGGGTCCGTGCGGAAGATGCGCCCCTCGGACCATCGCCACAAAAGATACGTGGGAAGGGGTCCACAGAGAAGTCGATCCGAGTGAACTCGCGTCCGACGAAGCTTCCAGGCAATCTTGCTGGCTGAATAACTGGGAGACAGGAGAAGACCGGTTCGATCTCGGACTAGATGGGCTGAGTCCTTGCGGGCGGCAACCAGACGACGTCCTCGAGTGCACCGCCAGCTCGGAGCATCCCCGATCGGCTTTCCTGTTTCCCGATCCCACAGAACAAAAGTCGATCTCTGGGACGCGAGTGCCACGGTGCGTACGTTTTCTTCCTCGAGCAGGAGTCGAGAGGCCTCTCGGGTTACGAGACGCTCCACGGTTTCGGCATCGAGGCCAAGCTCACCCTTGGGGCCGCGAAGCGTGGGGAGCGGTTTCCTCACCAGCTTGAGCGGAACTCCCTGATGGGAGACAAGCGCAATTTTTACCTCCGTTGACCCCAGATCGATGGACAGCACAGGGGCCCTTGCCCGGCTCGGACGAGGGGGAGACGAACGACGTTGATCGCCGACCAGCTCCACCCAACGGATCATGCGGCCCGGGTCATCGGTGATGACTCCATCCACTCCCACTCGATGCAGTCGTGTCAGCTCCTGTCGAGTGTTCACCGTATAGGGCAAGATCTTGCGTCCTTGTCGATGCTGATTCTTGACCCAGCTCTTGGTCACGTGAGAGCGATTCGGAACGACGAAGGAAGCCTGAATCTCAGTGGCCAATCGATTGAGAGAAAAAGAAGGACGGGAAGGATAGACGATTCCGAGCTGGAGATCAGGAGCGTTTCTTGCAGCCTCTTGAACCATCGCCGGTTCCGCCGACGTCAACAACGCCCGGTTGAAACCACCGGTTCTCCTCAGCGCCAGAAGGACCTCCCGGACAAGAGGCTCGGCGTGGGACGGGGGACCCTTGAGTTCCACATGTACGTCGACATCCGGCCGCAGAATGGCGAGAGCTTCATCAAGAGACAACATCCTTGTTCGACGCCAGGTCTGGTTCTTGCGAAAGTCCGGTCGGACTGAGAGCTCGCAGCATTCGGCAAGGGTCATCTCCCGGATCGAGCCGTTGTGGCCACAGACCCGCCGAGTGGTTGCATCATGGTGGACCAGAGCTCGGTCGTCCGCGGTCAGCTGAACATCGAATTCGACCGCATTCACCCCTGCGGCAAGGGCTAACGAGAACGAAGGAGCGGTGTTCTCCGGAGCGCGTGCGGCCGCACCGCGGTGGCCGACGACGATCAATCCGCCCTTGGTCATGAGAGTCCGTCTTGGATGAGATTCGACAAGGTCCTGGAAAAGGCGAAAACCTCGCGGGTTGCTGGCCCGGATTTCTGCTTACCCTACTCCAAGGTATCGGCCTGGGAGGGGGCCCGACTCAAGATTCAAGAACCTCGACTCTACTCGGCGAGAAGATCCCGATATCGGAGGGACTCGATCATTTCTCCCCGACTTTCGTAAAGACTTATGAGTGCGCGAATTGCCGTAAAAGTACGGTCGTGGTTCGGACCCAGGGCTGCGAGGAGACTTTTGTATCCTGACAGGAGGCTCGTCTGGGCTGCATCGAAGCGTTTTTGCTCGAGAAGGCAGGTCCCCAGATTCACTCGGGCAAAGCCGATCCTCCAGTCATCTTCCGGGAGTGCGGCAATCAGCCCTTCCAGAGACTCATTGAGCAGCATCTCGGCCTCCTCGGTTCGACCCAGATGAAAATAGCAGGCGGCAAGGTTGTTGAGAGTGAGATACGTCGCAGGATCTTCCTCGCCTCGGTGAGCCTTCCGCAGGACGAGTACCTTCTCGTAAATTCTTGAAGCATGCTTCACATTGCCTTGCTCCCTCAGAATGGAAGCCAGGGTTCCTCGGGCCGACAGGATCTCCGGGTGATAGGACATCTCACCCGTGTCAAGGCTTCCCAGGTTCAATGTTCGCAGAGCGGCCTCCGCCTTCACGAAATTTCCCTGGGCCTTGTAGACAAGAGCAAGTGAATGGCGGTGCTTGATCGTCTGGAGATGGGAGGACCCCAGGATGCGGTCACAATCCTTGACGACGTTCAGGAATGCATTTTCTGCTCGTCCAAGATCTCCTTTTCGATAAAGAACCATCGCTCTTGAGGCTCGGACGGAAAGAAGTGCAGGGTGCTCGTAGCTGAACAGGTCAAGAAGACCCACCTGCCCGGTCGTGAAATGCTCTTCTGCCTCTTCAAGATGGCCCATCTTGAGAAGAAGTTCTCCGAGTGAGATCCGGCAAAGCAGAGTCAGTGGGTCGGAGGGACCGAGGGTCTTTGTCCTGACCTGAAACACCTTCCGGCGCTGTGACAGCGACTCGTCAAAGTTGTCGAGCTCGTCGAGGCACCTGGCGTGGTCGAGAATGGCCTCCTGGGCCCGGTGATTTTCAAGACCCAGACCCCTCGTCAGGCTTTCAGCACTCTGCTTCAGAATGATGGCAGCCTCTTCGGTTCGCTTCCGGTGCAACAAGTTGATCCCGAGGTTCCGTTGCACTTCCCGAACCATCGGATGATGAGGAGCAAGCTGGGCCAAGGATCTCTCCAGAATGTCCTTGAGGTCTTGCTCCGGGTTCCCTCCCTCGGATGAAACCGAGTTTCGTGCCTTCAGAAGGTCCAGTTCAAGGAGGATGGGATCGGCCAGGGCCGGACGATTGTTACACCAGGCTATGGCCTTTCTTAATGCTTCCGTTGCTTGCGAACCTTCACCCCGATCCTGATGCAATTTCACCAGGTTGAAGTACAGACGAACCGGGAGGGTGGTCCCGGTGTCAGGGCAAGAATTCAGCTTCTCAAGCCCGAGATTCCATTGTTCGATGGCGTGTCGTGGATTTCCCCGGGCAAGCGCAATACGACCGAGGCTCTCGGAAACCCGGACCGCAAGGAGACTACTCTTGCCGGCGATTTGCTTCAGTTCTTCAAGAACTCCCTTGGCCTCTTCAAACTTCCCGATCTCCAGAAGCACATCGGCAAGATTCTCCAGGACCATCGGTTCATGAGGGTCAGGGGAACCTGCGGCCCCGGAAACATTGTTCACGCGAACAAGCTCGTAGGCCTCTTTCAGAAATCCTTCTGCATCCTGGAGGCGAAGTTCGAGCACCAGAACATCGGCGAGATCGCAAAGCTCCTTCACCCGGCTCTTGTGATCAACGGTCTTCTCGGGTCTATTCTCCTGAGTAAGAAGCCGGCGCAGCTCTTCGGCTTCATGCAGGAGAGCGTTCCTCTTCCCATCCTTGGATGAACAAGCCACGTCTACGAGATGATCGGCGAGAACCCGACGCGTGTCCCGAATGAAAGATCGAGGGTCATCTCCTGTGGATTTCAGAAGACGTAAGGATTCCCTCAACAGGCCGATTCCCCGGTCCGACTCGCCGCAGCGAAGATAAGCCTTTCCGAGAATCGAATAGGTGATTCCTCGGGAGACCTCATCGTTGGCAAATCTGATGCTGGCCTGGTCGCTCGCCAGAGTTGTAAGTTCCGATAGAGTCAGCCGGCGATTCCCTGGGCCGTCGCTCTCTCCCAGGACATCGGAAAGGAAGGAAAGGATCCCGTCGGTCCGACGACTGTCCGTCCGTGCTTTCTGGAGTTCTTGACCGAGTTCAGCCAATTCGGTCATCAACCCCGCCGCTTTCATCTCTTCGGCTTCAAATCGATGTTCGGCATCAACCCGAGAAGCCCGTGCGGAGTCCAGAGTCTTTTCCGCCTGCTGGTTCTTCGATTGTTCATGAAAAAGAAGAGTCACGAGGCTGGCCAAAACGAGCATTACACTTCCAGTGATCGAGCCAGCAAGGAGAGCCAATTTGGGATTCCGGCGACGAAAGAGAGAAATCCGCTGGAAAGGAGTGACGGGACGATCCGGTAGAGGCACCTTCCTTTCATGGAGGGAGACATCCCGGGCAAGGTCGGCGACGCTCGCATGGCGTCTCCGGCGATCTTTGGAGAGCGCCCTCGTCGCGATGAAGTCAAGGTCACCGGCGAGCCTGGCCGAAAGGCCGCCCTCACTCAGACCTCTTCGTTTGGCGATCTGACCCCAGTCTTCAGTAGGTGAACCTACTTGCTGGCTCGGTTTGGGTGGAGGTTGTCGAAAAAGCTGAGAGGCGGACATCTCTGTCCCTGACTCCGGCTTTTGGGCGGAAAAGATCCCGACGCCACAGATCATCTCATAGAGAACGACTCCCAGGGCGTGAACGTCCACCCGAACGTCAAGGAACTTATGAGGGTCGAGATGCTCCGGGCTGAGTCCGTCCAGGTCGGGGAAGTATTTGATAATATCAATTGCTGGTAGATGCTCGGTCTTTCTGGCAAGCCAGCTTGCGGGCCCCATTCGTTGGACTCTCGGAGTCGGTTTGTTGTCGCTGCTGACGACGGCAATATCTTGACTTCTCAGGCCACCATGGATGATCCCCTTCAGGTGAGCATGTTGGATTGCTTCGCAAAGTCGGAGAAAGAGAGCGCACCGATTCGAGAGCGAAACATGCTGGGTATCACAAAACTCCTGGAGTGTTGGCGCCTGAATCCAGTCCGAAATGTAGTAGGGCTGTTGCTCCTGGGTCAACCCGGATCCGAGGTTTCGTGCAAGTCCCGGGTGGCGGATGTTCGAGAGACGTTCGCTGTGTTGCGCAAAGAAAGCTCGATCGACGGGATCGTCGAGCCGGGCGGTGAGAACATCCACCCTGACGGTTTTTGGGGTGTTTCTTGCTCCCTCCACTTCACCTCGCCAGACAGAGAATCCTGGTGTCTCCTCGATCATCTCAAGAAGATTCACGTCCTCGATCTTTGGCGCAGGTGTTCTCGCGGCGGCGGTGATGCCTCCATCACGGCCGCCTTTCTCAGATGGGTGGCTCTGGCCCTTGAGCCCCATATCGATCTCCTATCTTCCCTGACAAAGGGGTCAGCTGCTGGGTCTACCCCTCGGACCCAGTCCAGTATGAACAAAGCGATGGGAGACTGGCAATCAATTTGTTTATCTCGGGGAGAGATCGGAGGGAGGAGGATAGGGTCCTTTCTTCATTCAGGTTCACCACTTACGCTTCTGTGCTGGCTGACTGAAGAAAGTCGTATAACTTCCTATCTAGCGGGCTTCGGCTCCTCCAAGTGTTGCCTGAAGGGAGGATGCTGTCCTGGAGCGCTGAAATCCGGACCGCTGAGGAAGGGGGCGAAATAGAGTAATTCTTTTATCGCCTTGCCCGGCAGGGAGTTTCGGTCAAAAAGAGTATTCTTTCCCCATTTCGACCACGCTGATGTTGTCCCGTCCGAGGTTTTCGAGCTGCTCCATGATGGTGTCCCGATATTGAGGCTTCATGTGGACGATCTGAATCTTGACTCCGTCGACTTTGAGCTTTTTCAGCTCTTCGTCAAGAGAATGGGGGGTCAGGTGCCGGGCCACCTGGGCCAGCCCCTCCATTTCGTTTGGATAGGAAACGTCGATGAAGATGGATTTCAGATTCTTGGCCTGATTGCAGAAGTCCCACATCCGATCCGTGCGGTAAGTGTCGGACGTGAAGCAAAAAGAGCTCTCCTTGGCCTGAAGAACCAAGGCGTGGGTCGGAATAATATGGCTTGTCGTGATCGGAGTGATCGTGAGTCCGTTGATCTCGAACGACTTTTCCTCTTCAATCTCGACGTATTCAAGACCTTTTCCCGAGCCTTGCAAAAGATCGATCCGGTCAAAACGGGGCCAGATCAGGTCGTTGAAGATGTGTTTCTTCAGGCTCGCGATCACCGTTTTGGATCCGTAGATACGAAACGGTTCATCCAGGAACGGGAAGACCTCGGAAACAAAGAGGGGCAACGTTGCCACGTGATCAATATGCTCGTGAGTCACGACAACGTTTCGAATCTTTGTCTGCTCAGCAAGGGGAACAGCAAGTCCCAGGCTTCCACCGTCGATCGCCAGAGAGCGATTGACCAGGATGGTCGTGAGCGTCTGCAACCACTTCGTGTTCTGAAAATGGCTGGGAAGCAATTTGACTTTCATAGTTCCTCAGGAATGGCATGCCGTTCCCCGTGGGGGCGGAAGAGACGTGCCCAAGCCTCGTCTTACTTGGCAAAGACCTCATAGATCCGAACCGGTTTCTGTCGCCCTTTCACCTGGATCTCATGAATAAATTTGCCTTCGAATTCTTCTTTGGCCCTGTTCCAGGACTCCTCGGCCACGGCGATGCCCGATTCCGTTTCTTGCTTGGAAAGCCGTTCCGATACATTGACCGGGTCACCGATGACGGCATATTCCAGGCGATGTCTCGGACCAATGTTGCCAGCGATCACGTGCCCCGTATTGATGCCGATCCGGAGAGCGAAAGCTCGCTCCGGCGTCGATGCGTTGAATTCATGGACTCGACGCATGAGCTCCTGGGCAGCCCTCACGCCGCATATCTCGTGCTGATCCACTTCCAAGGGAGCATTGAAGACAGCCAGGACTGCGTCCCCGATGTACTTATTGACGTGACCCTTGTGCGCAAAGACCGCATCGGCCGACATTTCATAGAAACTGTTCAACAGCCCGTGGATTCCGGTTTCCCCGAGCTTTTCCGTCAACCCGACCGAGTTGCGAATGTCGGCGAACAACAGGGTGACTTCTTTTCGGCCGGTTACGAGCTTCCCCTCGTTCTTCATCAGAAGCTCAACCACATCCGGCGAGTGGTACTGGCCCAGACTATTTCGGAGCCGCTCTTCCTTCTCAAGCTTGATTCGAAGAGCCAGAAGATTGGCAATACCACACAAAAGAGCCTGATCTTCACGAGAGAAAGGAAACGCCTGATTGGAACTCTCCAGGTAAATAGCTCCATGAGATGTCTCGTGATCCCAGAGGGGAACACAGAGAACGGAACGAATCTGGTCCAGAATAATACTTTCCATGTTCTGGAACCGGGGATCCGTCGTGGCATCGCTTGTCAGGGTCGCTACATGTTCGTCAAAGGCCCGTTTGAGAATCGACGTGCTGTAACCTTTGGGTTCATCACTGAGGAACCCGTCATACCGGTCGTAATGAACCTGGGCCGAAAAGGCCTGGGTTTTCTGGTCTCGCAAGAAGAGGATTCCTCGGTCGGCCGTCATGACCTCAAAAATGGAGAGCATGACAAGACGTGTGAGATGGTCCAGGTCTCCCTGCTGGCAAAGCTTCTTCGAGATCTGATAGAGCGAGAAGAACATCTGGGAACCCTTGCTCGTATCTCCGATCCCGGAAAGGGTGGTCTCTGCCGCCGGAGGAGGAATCGACATCGAGGCCTGGCTGTGCAAACTGAATTCCTGCAGCACCTCTTCCGCATCCGATTCAATCTTTGGACCGCTGGGCTCCGCCGGCTCGCTCTCGGAGACATCCCCCTCAAAGACAAGTTCGACTTTGCCGATCCGAATCGTATCTGCGGCTCTTAGTTCTGATTTTGTTACCGGGGACTCGTTGAGGAGGGTCCCGTTGAGACTCTGGAGATCTTCGACCGTGTAGCGTCCGTCTTCGAATTTGATGCGACAGTGCTTCCTCGAGAGAAACGGCTGATTGACCGGAAGGTCGCAATCAGGATCTCGACCAATGATGATCGGGTTCGGACCCAACGCGATTTCCTGCTGGATTACGCCGTCGGTTTTCAGTACCAGTTTAGCCATCGTGTCCCTTAGCCTCTTTACGGGCCGCTTGTCAGAATTTGAGCCCGGCCTTCTCGCACATCTCAAAGCGATCGAATGTTTTAACCTTATTAGAGTGGCAACGGAAGGAGCTTTGAGCGTCAGCCAGACGAAGGCCCTTCTGTTGTTTGGCTGTTACCGTAACAGCTTGAATGACTTATCTGCAAGCACATGACATGACTAAGCTTGGTCATGACTTGCCATCGTAGGTAGGGGTTCCGTTAGCGGGGGCCGGTCTCAGTTGAGTCCCGATCTCTGGAAACGAAATGTAATCTGATCAAGGAAATCCTCCGGTTGTTCCAAACCGCCCAGCGAGGCACCAGGGATCGTGGTGAAGGAAGGGCCACCCGAGAAGAGTCTTGTCGGGGTCGTTTGTCCTGAAAATCGGAGCAAAAACCGGATCGATGAAAGACTTCAACTGGAATGGGAGCGCAGCGATGGACCGAGCGGCCACGAATCTTGCAGTCGTGATCATGGCGGGAGGAGCGGGGACGAGATTCTGGCCCCTCAGCACCCCCGAATTGCCCAAGCAGTTCATGACTGCCTTTGGAGACGAGTCTCTCTATCAGGAAACAGTAGCCCGCGCCCTGACCCTCGTCCCGGCGGACCGAATCATCGTGGTAACCAACCAGTCGTTCATCGGAATGGCACGAGCACAGGCTCCGGATATTCCCGGCGCCCAGGTTGTGGGAGAACCCTACCGCCGGGATACGGCCCCCGCGGTGGCACTTGCCACGGCCATTTCCGAGAAGCTCTGGCCTGGAAGTGTCAATGTGGTGATGCCGGCCGATCACGTCATCCGGGACTCTGCGGGATTTCGAAAGAACATCCTTGCTGCTGTCGAGAAGGCTCAAGAGGGTGCCCTCGTCACTTTGGGAATCCCTCCGACGTATCCAGCCACCACCTATGGGTATCTTGAGACTGCTTCTTCAGACGTCAAAGAGCCTCAAAGGCTGATTCGATTCGTCGAAAAGCCGGACGGTAAACGGGCAGCTGAGTTCCTGGCCACCGGACGCTTCTTCTGGAACAGTGGTGTTTTTGTCTTTCGTGCGGCCAGGATGATGAAGGATCTGAAAAGGCACCTCCCCGGGATGGAAAAGCTCATGTCAGGGGCAGTCGAGCAATTTCAGACGGAAAAGTTTGTCCCCGAGCTTCGAAAGGCCATGGAAGTTACTACCGCGGTCTCCATCGACTACGGAGTCATGGAGAAAGCAGAGGACATCTGGGTCGTTCCGGCTGGGTTCGACTGGTCCGACGCGGGCGGGTGGCTAGCGGCCATCGATCTCGTCGAACCCGACGGTGATGACAACCGGGTGCGTGGAGCGGTCATTCTCGATGATTGTCAGGAAAACCTTCTGCTCTCGGAGGATCCGGGAAAACCGCTGATTTGCGCCGGCTTGAAGGGGGTGATCGTTGCCAGCACTCCCGAAGGGATATTAGTCTGCAAAAAGGAAGCGGCAGAAGGGATCAAACCTCTCGTCCAGAACGTACTGGAGTCCAGAGACAGAACAGCGCGAGAAGATCATCGGCCGTGGGGTTACTATGTCGTCCTTGAAGATCTTCCCGACCACAAAGTAAAACGGATTGTTGTCGATCCGGGTCAGAGGCTCAGCCTCCAACGACATCAGTATCGAGGTGAACATTGGCACGTTGTGTCAGGATGCGCCATGGTCACAAAAGATGACGAGGAAATTCAGGTCGGGCCCGGAGAATCGGCGGAGATCCCCCAGGGAGTCTGGCACCGGGTTCGAAACCCGGGAACCGAACCTCTGGTGTTTATCGAGGTTCAACACGGAACCTACTTCGGCGAGGATGATATCGAACGTAAGGATGATGATTACGGAAGAGTCGAACAAGTCTAACCAGGGTAAAAGGGAACATGAAATGAAAGAACTGAGTGATAAGAAGGGGCGTGGATCGAGTCTTTCACAAATGGCTCTTTTCGGCCTTGTGGTATTGATCGGCCTCAGTGGCTGTCGATCCACGCCGAAAGGACGCATCAAGGAGGAATCGGAAGGGGACCTCGTCGGCGCAAGAAGCGCCGGAGCTCCTACGTTCAACAAACTCGTCAGCGGGAGCACGGAAAAGCTCCTGGATCGAGCCTCTGCAAAATACGCCAGCCCTCGCCTGAGTGTTGCCGTGATGGAAATCGAAAACCGGAGCAACGAAGCGATCGGTGACTTCCTTGCTCAGCTGGATGATGTCATCGAGACGGTCTTTGAGAACAGTGGCTCCTACGATTCCGTGAGTCGCCGATACATCGAAGCGGTTCTTCGGGAAACCCGTCTGAAACCCGACCAGCTGGTCATTCCCAAGTATGCCCGACAGTTCGCCAGTGTCCTCGAACGACAGGATGTACCTGTCACTCACCTCCTATTTCCGCGAATCACCAGCGGAACGACCCGTGGCGATGAGGTGACCCAGAAGGACTACCTCATGTCCCTTGAGCTTCTGGACATCAGCTCGGGAAGGTTTGACAAGGAAACTCAGAGGGTGCGGAAAGAATACAATTGAACCGGCCTTCGTTCATCCTTGTTGTTTCCCTGCTGGGTGTGCTGGTCGTCTCGAGTTGTAAGAGCTACGATGTCCGGGTGGCCGAGGCTCGAAGTCGTTTTTTCAGAGGAGACTATCTGGGCTCGACGGAAGAGCTCCAGAAGCTCCTCGAAGATGACAGAGAGAACGCCCATCTCTATCGCCTGGAGCGATCTCTCCCTCTCCTTGCCCAGGGACGGTTCCAGGAGGCCGAGGAATCTCTGAGCCAGGCGAAAGAGCGACTGGACTTCCTCTCTCAGCCTCTCACCGTGGAATCGATGGCTGCACTTCTCACCGATGATGAAGCCATTGCTTACGGTGGGGAGGACCACGAGAAGATCCTCGTTCGTGCCGTCCTGGCGCTCGTCAACCTGATGCGAGGGGGGGGCGACGCCATTGCGTACGCCAACCAGCTGGAGGAAAAGCAAAATGAGATCATCTCCTATATAGATGAGGAGGGGGCGACACCCAAAAGCGGTTATCAACGGATTGCTTTTGGGGCCTATCTGGCAGCGATTCTCTTCGAGGATCAGGTCCGTTTTGATCGGGCCCGCCGGCTCTTTGAGCAGGTGCTCGAATGGGAGCCGGGCTTTCCTCTGGCAGAAGAAGGAATCTTGAGAACTCGAGGAGAAGAAAAGGATCCTCCTCCCGGATTCGGAGTCGTTCACGTGATCGGCCTCGTCGGGGAGGGACCCCTCAAGATCGAGTCGTCCGAGCCCATTTCCTCCACGGCGTTGGCCCTTGCTCAGGCAATCTACCGCATCGTGTCCGATCGTGGGGTGATTCCTTCGGGAGGCAGTATCCGGGTGCCGATTCTCGTCGGGACCCCGGATTCGGTCGATCGGCTTTCCGTTTCGGTTGACGGCTCGCTTGCAGGGGAAACCTTGGTGCTGACCGACGTCGAGTCGGTGGCCCTTTCTCAGTTCGAAACCACGATCGATCAGATCGTCGCCCGTGCCGTCGCAAGAAGAACGATCAAGCTCGTCATTCTTGAGGGGGCGACCCATCATCTTGCCCGAAAAGACAAACGGCAATACAGCGAACAGGAGTTTGCCGTCGATCTCCTCACCAGTGCCGCTGGCTTCCTGTGGACAGAAACGGAGAAAACCGACACCCGGTGCTGGTCTTGCCTCCCCTCATCGTTTCAGGTCAAACGCCTGGTCGTCCCCGCGGGAGAAGCTTGGATCGAAGTTGCCCCCGTCCTGAACGGGCGGCAGGTGGCGCCGCCGAGTCGTACCCGGGTGCTCGTTCGGGATGGTTATGCTACCTTCGTGCTGGCGGTTGCGCCGGGGGCGATCTCCCCTTCACTCCTCAGCTCGGATCCGGGCACGGAGGAGCCGGCGCGCTGAACGATTTCCCTTCGTATTGGCCCTGATCCGGGAAGGTGTGAGGCGGCGGTGTCGAACCCATCGGTTTGTGTCATCAACGTAGTTGGTCTGACCGAGGCGTGTCTTGGGCCTCACACACCAGCGCTCTGTCGGCTCCGGTCAGAGGGGGGAGGGAATCGCTTCGATGGGGTCCTACCCGCCGTGACCTCGACGGCTCAAGCAACTCTGCTCACCGGAGCACGCCCCCAAGACCACGGAATCGTCGCCAATGGGTGGCTCTTTCGAGATACCCGGGAAGTGCGCTTCTGGCAACAGTCTCGCCATCTCATCCAGGGAGAGCCGGTCTACGAAACAGCGCGTCGACGAGCGCGAGACAAGGGACGGAAGTTCACCACGGCAAAACTCTTCTGGTGGTTCAACCAGGGGTGCGGAGTCGACATCTCCGTAACACCCAAGCCTCACTATGGTGCCGACGGATCCAAGGCTTTCGACATCATGGGGTATCCATCCGGAATCGCCCCGACCCTCACATCCAAGCTCGGTCCTTTTCCTTTTCACACGTTCTGGGGGCCGATGGCCGGGCTTCCGGCGACTTCCTGGATTGCCCGTTGCGCCGAGCATGTGTTGCATGAGCACCGTCCGGATCTCAGTTTTGTTTATCTTCCCCATCTGGATTATGATTTTCAAAGGTTTGGCCCCGAGTTTCCGGAAGCAAAACAACGTCTCTCGGAAGTGGATGAGTGTGCGGGTCGGGTGATTGCCGCCGCAAGAGAGGTCGGAGCGACGGTGGTTTGCCTCTCCGAATATGGTCTGGTTCCGGTGCAGCGAGCCGTACTGATCAATCAAGCCCTTCGCCGCAAGGGCTGGCTTCAGGTTCGCGAGGGGCCCTTTGGCGAAATGCTGGATCCATATGGATCTGGCGCATTCGCCGTCGCCGACCATCAAGTCGCCCATGTTTATGTTTTCGAGGCAGGCCTGATCAACGCGGTGGCCCGAGAGATTTCCAGCCTGGAAGGAGTGAACCAGGTTCTCGTTGGTTCCGACATCATGAAAGCCGGACTCGCTCACGAAAGAAGTGGGGAAGTGATCGCCCTTGCCGATGCAGACGCCTGGTTTGCTTATCCCTACTGGCTTGACGATCGGAAAGCGCCGGATTTTGCTCGTACCGTGGATATCCATCGAAAGCCAGGCTATGACCCGTGCGAGTTGTTCTTTGATCCAGACCTATCCGCGCCTCGTCTCCGAGCGATGTTCAAGCTTCTCAAGAAGAAACTCGGGTTTCGCATGCTGATGGACTTGATCCCCCTCGATCCGTCTCCGGTTCGGGGGAGTCACGGGCTTCTCGCCGGTTCATCCTCCGAAAAGCCGATCTTGCTTTCGGATCGAATCGACGCATTTCAAACCGATCCATTTCCCATGACGGGCTTCAAGGATGCTCTCCTTGGACTTCTGGATCTGAACTGAGAAACCAAGGGTTGGGAGTGGTATTCGCATTCCCATGGGCTGGAGGGATGCTTGGGGCAGCAACTGACCTGAGCCCGGAAGGGGAAGATAGAAGGGGCAACGACCATCGAGTCGGGGCCGAGCAAGAAGAAGGGGTAGGAAAAGAATGGGAATGGGTTTGGTACCTGGTGATCGTGGGAGACGAATTCTCCTTTTGATTCTCGTTTTGATGTTTCTTTCCATCCAAGGACAAAAAAAAGCGGGTGCGGAAGAGACCGGAACCATCCGCTTCACCGACAACGTCTTCAAGAAAACCTGGGTTCTCGTTCCTGAAAGACGGGAAGTCATGATCCAGTTCCGCCCCGGGGTTGATGAAGAGGAGGCGATGCGAATCGCCCGCTCTCTCCTTCTGACCGAAAGGAAGCCCTTTGATCCTCGCCATGGATTTGGGGTGTTCGGATTCGCCAATGAGGCGCCCCTTTCCGGGCCCCTCCTGAGAGAGCTCCGGGAGCAGCCGGAAGTCGTTGCAGCGATGTTTCCGCGCATCGACCAGGATGGCTTCCTCAAGTACTTCTTGCCAGGAGAGCTGACGGTTCAGTTCAACAACAATGTTTCCTTCCCCCGAATGATGGAAGTACTCCAGGACCTGGAAACCCGGGTGATTCGCGACCAGTGGACTCCCGGTTATTTCACCGTCTCCGTCCCTCCCGGAGAAACCGTCTTTTCCGCCATGGAACGCATCGGAAAGACCAAGGAGATCCTGTTTTGCGAGCCCAGCTACTTCAGTTACAACGATGATCTTTCCCCCGTCAACGACCCTCTTTTCTCCGACCAATGGCATCTCATGAACACGGGACAACTGGAGGAATCGACTGCATCTTCGGACATGAATGTCCCGCAGGCCTGGTCGGTAACGACGGGAGATCCGGATGTTGTCATTGCCGTCATTGACACGGGAATCGACCTGAGTCACCCGGATCTTGTTGCCAACATCCTCCCCCGAAACGGAGAGGATTGGAATTTCGCCAGCACATCCGAAGAGGAGCCCACCGACGTAGGAAACCACGGGACCGCATGCAATGGAATCGTCGCCGCTGTTCAAGAGAACGGGATCGGTGTCTCTGGCGTGGCTCCCGGTTGTAGCCTCATGCCTCTCAAGATCGATCTCGTAGCAGGTGCCAATGCAAACCGAGCGGATGCCATCAACTATGCCGCGAGCCGACGCCCCGAATTCAAAGCCATGATCTTGAGCTTGAGCTGGCGGATGTCGATTGGCGATTTCACCGCGGTCGGACTCGCAGTGCGAAATGCGTGGGAAGCAGACTGCATCATCTTGGCTGCATCGGGAAACGACAACGGCCCGATCAGTTATCCTGCAAAATACCCGGAGGTGATCGCGGTAGGCGCGACAACTCCCTGCGATGAACGAAAGAGCCCGACCAGCTGCGATGGCGAGACGTTCTGGGGAAGCAGCTTCGGACCCCAGCAAGAGGTTGTCGCTCCGGGTGTGAGAATTGTCACGACCGATCGGGTGGGAGCCTCTGGCTACAGTAGCACCGACTATACGATGACATTCAATGGCACTTCCGCCGCTTGCCCGGCCGCCGCTGGAGTCATGGGACTCATCTACTCGACAAACCCCAACCTGACCAATGAGCAGGCGCGGTCCGTACTCCGCTATTCCGCCTCGGATGAGGTCGGGGTGGCCGGGGAAGATCTTCCCGGTTTCGATCCCTTCATGGGATACGGGCGCGTCGATGCGGAGAACGCGGTTCGCCTGGCTCACGATCATCCATTCCTGACCGCGGATGATTTGAAGGTCAGGGATCAACGGTTCGGCAATGGCAACGAAGGGTTCGATCCGGGAGAATTTGGAACCATGGATCTGACCGTTCAGAACCGCGGAACGGGGGATGCTTCGGATGTCATCGCAACCCTGGTGACGGATCGTCCCGACCTCGTGACCCTGGTCGACTCGACCGTTCGGATCCCCGGCGTTGAGGCCTCCGCACGTCGAACGGAGAAGAGAGCCTTCTCTTTCATTGTCTCGCCGGAAGCTTCCTGTGGGGCCGAGCTGGTTCTCGAAGTCCATCTCGAATATCAGGGCATTCAGATCACCCGGGAATTTCCATCGTTCATCGGCAGTGAAACCCAGGAGTTCTTTGATGACCTTGAGTCGGGGGGCGGAAACTTCACAACCTCATCTCCGACCGGAAACGGAGACTGGAATCTTCTTGAGTTTGGGGCGTCCCGGAGTCCGGTACACTCCTGGTTCACGAGCGATGTCGCAGAGATCAAAGAGGATCGACTGATCCTGAGCTACGGTCTACTTCCCCAGGGAGCCTTGCTTTCCTTCTGGCATCTCTACTTCACCGAAGACTTCTTCGATGGGGGAGTGATCGAGATCTCTACCGACGGACTTCATTTCGAGGATCTGGGTCCGTTCATCCGTCAGGGAGAGTATGACCGGACTCTCTCGTCCGGATTCGGGAATCCACTCGAAGGAAGGAATGCCTGGACCGGGAGCTCCGGGTCGACCATGAGCAACGTTCTCGTGGATCTCTCCTCTTTTTTCGGTAACTCGGTTACCATCCGATGGCGGTTTGGTTGTGACAGCTCGCAAGCTAGTGACGGATGGTATGTGGATGACATCTCGATTCTCACGCCTGATTGTGAGACGTTCCAACCCGAGGTCGGTGCAACCCTCTCCCTTGGAACGACCGATGCCTCCGCAGGCGACTCGGTCGACTTTCAGGTGATTCTTTCAAATCCTGGTTTCACCCGTCGAAACGTCCAGATCAAGATTTCGTTCCTTCTGCCGGGAAGGGAACGCCTTCTCTCGATTCCGATGTTCTCAAGATGGGTTCAACTGCCGGAAACCGACGTTCAAACCGAGGACTTTCAGGTTCAGCTCCCATCGCCTCTCCCGACCGTCATGATCGGGGAAATCCTTGCGGTCGTTCGTGTCACAAACGAGGACGGAAGAATTCTCTCGGTGGATGGATTGAGGTTCGTCGCCGGTGAATGATCCGGGTTCGAGAAGTGAATCAAGAGTTAGTAGGTCTCCACGGCGACCCCTGGATAGGGGCGACGCATGGCAGCACTCCTTCGTCTCAAGCTCTGGCGAAAAATGCGAGAACCAGGGAGGATCGGTGGGGCGGTCGCCTCTTTGGATACGGCCAGGTGACTGGCAATGATGCTCGCTGCGGTTCCGTAGTGACGCCCCGCGATGTGGATGCCGTCCATCCCCATCAGCTTTCCTAGATCTCGCTCCAGGGTGATCGGATAGATGCTCGAAAGCGAAGAGAGCTTCTCACAGAGATCAACGATGCCAAGCTGAGCCTGTTTCAGGGTGTACTTACGGAGTGGAAAAAGGACCCCCTTGAGGATGCGAAAGCGAAGGGGCGACATTCGTAGCACCGCAGCCGCAGGAGGGATCATGAGGGTGACACGAACCCCTCCCTCGGTAAGCTTGTCGATGATCCGGCTCACCCAATCGGCAATTTCCCCGGGGGTGGCCCCATAAAGAAGATCGTTGCCCGTATCCATGAGAATCGCTCGAGGAGGGGCGCTTGGATTCTCTTGTGCTATTCCGGCGAGAAGAGCCTCCTCGATGCCGCAGGAAACAAGGGGCTCGACCCTTCGAAAGGCAAAGGCCCCCGGGAGCCCATATCCTCGCCCCGGTCCTTTGGCCACGAAAACACGATGAGAGATCCTGGGCTCTGCAATGCGAAGCGAATCGAGAATCCCGTAAAAAAGAAGGGACAGGTTGCTCGCTCCAAGAAGAGCGATTCGACCCTGCTGATCGCAAGAACGGGTGTTCACGGGAATAAGGCTCGCTACGACTTTGACCCGAGGCCCATGAGAAACTCAGCGTTCGTCCCTGTCTTTCGCATCTTGTCGGTGAGGAGTTCCATGGCTTCAACCGGGTTCATCTCGTTGAGAACCTTTCTCAGCAACCAGACCAGCGTCAACTCATCCTTCTGGAGAATGAGCTCTTCCTTTCGAGTTCCCGAGCGGTTGATGTCGATGGCCGGCCAGATTCTCTTGTCTGCCAGTCGACGATCAAGATGAAGCTCCATATTGCCGGTGCCTTTGAACTCTTCGAAGATGACCTCGTCCATGCGACTACCGGTGTCGATGAGCGCGGTGGCAAGGATGGTGAGGCTGCCTCCTTCTTCAATGTTGCGGGCGGCTCCAAAGAAGCGTTTGGGCTTTTGTAGAGCGCTGGCGTCCACACCACCGGAGAGGATCTTTCCGCTGTGTGGCACCTCCGAATTGTAGGCCCGTCCGAGGCGAGTGATGGAGTCGAGCAAGATCACCACGTCCCGACCGAACTCAACCATGCGCTTTGCTTTTTCGATGACCATCTCGGCGACCTGAATGTGCCTTGCCGACGGCTCATCGAACGTCGAGCTGATGACTTCTCCGCGAACCGAGCGCTCCATGTCGGTCACTTCCTCGGGGCGCTCATCGATCAGCAAGACGATCAGGTCAACCTGGGGGTGATTGGTGGAGATGGAGTTGGCGAGCTTCTGCAGAAGGATCGTCTTTCCCGTTCTCGGCGGTGCAACGATCAACCCTCGCTGCCCCATGCCAATGGGTGTGACAAGGTCCATGATTCGCATTTCGATCTCGTCAGAAGCCGTCTCGAGAGCGATCCGGTTTTCCGGATAAAGAGGGGTGAGATCATCAAAGACAATCTTGCCGATCAGCCGATCCGGTTCTTCATAGTTGATTGCCTCAACCTTGAGGAGGGCGAAATACTTCTCGCTCTCTTTCGGGGGGCGAATCTGGCCGGAAACCATGGATCCAGTTCGGAGACCAAACCGCCGTATCTGGGACGGAGACACGTAAATGTCGTCCGGACAGGGCATGTAGTTGTAGTCAGGCGAGCGCAAGAATCCAAACCCATCAGGAAGAACCTCAAGAACTCCTTCGCCATACATGAGCCCGCTGGTGTTGATCCGGTCTTTCAGGATCTTGAAGATCAAGTCCTGCTTCTTGAGGCCGGAATACTCCTCGATTCCTTCCTGCTTGGCGGTCTCGATGAGCTCGGACATGGTCATCCGCTGGAGCTCGGAGATGTGAAGCTCACCTTTTTTTGCCGCTTCGTACCGGGCATTGGGATCTCCCGGCCGGCGCTCCGTTTTTGGCGCTTCCTCTTCCACCGGCAACTCCAGTTGCTCCGGTTTGGGATCACCATCCTTGGAGGCCTTGGCGAGATCTTCTTTCTTGTCAGCAACTACCGCGCTGACCGTCTTTTCCTTGGTCGTCTTCTTTCTTGCTTTGGTCGTGGTGACCTTGCTCTTGGCGGGCATCGTAACTCTCCAATGTTTGTGCGGAAGGTTTGGGGGCACCAATAAGGCAGGGTTGTCCCCAGGCGTGAATAGAAATTAGAAGGTTCTCCAACCGAATCATCATCTCCACCCAAAGAAGAAAGCCCAACTTGTTTTGGGGTGGGACAACCGTGGCGGCGGGAGAAAAAATAAGAAAGGAACGTGTGAAAACTTAACGGCTGATGACCATCGTGTATACCACGCACGAACACAAAGGGTCAACAGATTTTGATGGGAGCCCCAACATCTTGTCCTTCTCAGCCGGGGTGGCAAGTGACGGACAGAATGAATTTTTGAGCGGGGGGTTGAACTGCTGTCTTAAATGAGTATTTATTCAACCCTCAAATGCCAATTGGAGCATCAGCCCGGGTGGCGGAATTGGCAGACGCGCTAGATTGAGGGTCTAGTGGCCTTTATTGGCTGTGGGGGTTCAAATCCCCCCCCGGGCACTCCCAAACGGATATCAATCCACCTCCGCTCTTGGCTTCGACTCTCCCCACACCCTTCCCGAATCGATATCGAACGTCAGACTGACTCGCGGTTTCGGGAAGCCCGGATGGAACGTTGACCTTGATTCGCCCCATGTTCGTCACGGCTTGGAGTGTAAGATCTGGCGAATTCGGGAGCTGAAGGTCAATGGGCCCAAAGGATGTCTCCACGACCCAGTCGACCGGCTTTCCTGCTGATTCAGCAGGAGATGCCCAGCTGGAAAGTGAAATGGAACCGGATCCAGTTCGAGCCCTGACCCGACCCAGATCACCGTCAATGATCAGGGGGCCGGCCTTGGCCTGAAGGTCGACATCTCCCCGAAACTGGGTGACCGTGACGTCTCCCGACTCTGAAACGCCAACGAGCCGTCCCGAGGAGTTCAGGATTTCCATCGACCCGGCACCGCTTCGGAGATCGAGTTGAGTCCCGTTCGAGCGATCGACGTGGATGAAGCCCGACCCCGTTTCAACCCAGGTCACTCCATGGGTCCCGATCAGGGTCACGTCACCGATGCCCGCGCGCAGAACCGATTTCTCTCCGGTGATATTGTGAGCCTGGAGCGCCCCTCGGTCCGTGATGAGCTCGACTTCTCCGGCAACGTTCGATGCCTGAATGGTGCCTTCCTGTGTGTGAGCAAGAAGGTGAACGCATTCCAGGTTATCCAGCAGGAAAGAACCCGTCGTGGCGATCATCTCGACGCGCTCGGCCCTGGATGCCATCAAGCTGCCTCCACCCGAATCGACCTGGCAGCGGATGACCGATCCCGTGATTCGGGCCGCGTCAATCTTCCCCTTTCCAACTGCGGCAAGCAGATTTCCTCGAACTCCGGAAACGACGATGTCTCCAACGTTCGTAGCAAGCTCACAGCTGTCGAAAGGGCCAAGGGCAGTGATCGCCCCCTCGAGCGCCTTCACATTCAAACGAGTGTGATTCGGAACGGTGATGTGGAGATGAATCTCGTACGCCCCGCCATCTTCGACGGTGGATCCCCCCTGAAGGACGATCGCTCCAAACTCCTCCTCGAGGCGTAGATCGATCTCGTCCAGCCGCTGATTGGCCTCTTCCTCCGATCCGGAGAAAGCGATGATTTCAGCAAAGACAGAGAGGGTTGGGTCCGGCGAGGCCACGATCCGAACCCGCCCTCGAGGATTGCGGACCGTGATCGGCGTTCCTGTCGGCAGAGGGATGTTCAGCTCACGAATTTCTCCGTAGGGTTCCTTTGCCTCGTATTTGAGACCACCCCATGGAAATGAGGCGCAGCCACCGATGCAAAGAGCAAAGAGCAGGCCAGAAAGAGAAACCAGCAGTCGGGGTCGATGGACGTCGGAATTCGTCATGATTCACTCGGATTTTGCGTGGAACGCCTACACCAGCTTGGCGGGCTACAAGAACCTTCGGAATCTTAACCGAAAGGGCTTAAGACGGGATCAAAGTCCGATGACCAGGAATTCGCCCCGGACTTCTCAAGGCTCTAACGGTAATGTCAGGGTAGGACTTACAAGCGGTGGTCCCGAGTCCGGGAAGATCACGGCTTGAAAGAAAATCGGGCGGGATCCAAGCTCCGCTCCGCCATGCATCAGGGCATGACGAGGAACGCGAAAAGAAACCTCGGCCAAACCTGTCTCCGAAAGAGGCAGATCCGGACCAAAAACCGTATCGGCGAGAACGCGCTGACGAGGTCCAATATCGAGGGGGACACCTTGTGGGGCGAGAACGGATCCAGCATCTTCCACCGATGCTATGAGGACGAAATCGGAGTTTTTCGGCCCGCCGACGCGCAGGGTCGCCGACTCGCCAACCAAAATACGACTCGGCCCAAAAACTCGGGGCGGAGATTGATAATCAAAGCCACCCGGAATCAGGAGTTCGCCAAAAGCATTGACGATCTTGAGATCCACCGGACCGACGTCGGTTGCGAGAGGAGATTCGATCACGCACGAATGATCTCCGGCTTTTTCCAGCACCCGAGTCGACTGACCATCGATCAAGACTTCGGTCTCATTGCCAGCAAACCCGCCCCCGGTAAAGGTGATTCTGGAGCCACGAAAGGTGTCGGATGTGGCCGGCTCAATCGACTCGACCCGGGGCAATCGGGGGACGTGAAGAAACCCTTGAGAAAGAGCCGCCTCATGCAAAAGTTCACCGTGAGGGGTTCCATTCAGGAGGTTTCCGTCGTCATCATCGAGCAAGAAGACTTCGATCACAAAATCCGGGATACGATTGTTGTTCGCAAGAATCGTGTTGATGACGATTTCTTCGGCAATGACACGCCCCGCGTCTTCCTGTCTCTTGATGAGTTCCTGACGGACCTTCCAGGCAAATCCCGCCGCCGTCAAACCCACGCAATGAAGTGACTCGCACCGAAGCGCCGGCCATTTCTCGGTTCTTTCCACCGAACGCAGGGCCTCGGACGTGCCTCGATATCCCTTCCCCATGAGGGGCTGACCGGAGGCGAACGTCGCAACAATATCGGCCAGGCCTTCGGAGAGGCTCGGGTTCCGAATGCCACCGTAGCGATCATCGGCGAAATGGCCGTACTCATGATAAATGAAGGTCTCGTAGGAGGAGTTCAGGCAGTTTCCACCGGCCTGAAGGAAGTTGATCGTATTGGAGACATAAAACGCATTGCATCGACCGGCAAGGTTTACCCGACAGAGAACCGGAAGATCAATCCGGCCCATTTCAGGGGACACCCCTTTGAGCCAATCATGAACGAACGTGGTCTGAAAGTGAGCGTTCACCTGGGCAAGGGTGCGTTCGTTGATCGAATCCCGGTTGAGGGTCAGGGAAACTCTGTCACCATCGGAAACCGTGGTGCGCAGCACCAGATTTCCACCCAGAGTGCTGCTTACATCCACCCAGGGTCCTTGTAGCCTGGCAACGATCTCGAGAGGACCTGGCCCGGGAAGTTCGAGAACGAAGGAGCCGTCCGGATCGGTGAGGGTCTCGGTTCCGTTCGGAATCCGAACAACCAGGTTGTTCATCGAAAGAAGTTGCGGGGGAAACAACGTCGGAGGACCCGTTCCCGAGCCAAATGCGGTCACATGGCCCGATACAGAAGCATCGGCCCGCCGACTCAACAGATGGAGAAGACCACCGGTCTGGGCGTCTACAAATGCATCCCAGGAGTCGATCGGATTCGAGTTCTCGGCGGTCACATGAAAAACCAGGAGTGGGCCCTCTTGGTTTTCCATGGGGTGGATCTTGAGGATCGGATCCTGGGTTAGAACAGGGGTGAACCCCTGGGACATCAACGCATCGAGAACAACGCTTCCAGCTTCCACGGCTGCGATGCCGGGAACCAGCGAAGGCGGTGGCCGGAGGGCAACCCCCTCACCGCCAAAAAGAGAAAGGACGCCACTTTCATGAATCCGTAGATCGACTTGACTACCCACGACCTCGAGCCCTTCGAGCCGTTGCCGTAAGAGCACGAACCAGAGGTCTCTTCCCCGGGTACAATGAATGAGCTCGCCCTGATCGAGATCAAATCCAAGGAGAGATCCGTGGGAAGAGAGAAAGCCTCGAGAGGCCATCAATGCATCTGCTTGGTTTTCAATGGATCCAATCGCGACTCGAATACCGCTGCCTACTGCGCGCCTCAAGGTTCCGTTTTCGTTCCAATCCGGAATCCAGGGACCGTTGGCCGCGACGAATTGATCCCAGAGATCTTGACGAACTCGAGAGGAGGACAGAGGCGTGGCGGACGCGACACCCACTTGCAAAAGAAAAAAGAATAGACAGAAGGCGGGCGTGAAGTATTGGCGAGCAATTCGAGTGTGATTCGGGGAAATCATAGGGCCTCTTAAACCCTCACGAATAACGGTGAGGGTTCTTGAATTGAAGCATGGCGCAACTGAGTTTGTCAAGAGCAGCCAATCGACCCGGGAGCCCGGGTCCAGAAGGAGAATCCTGTCATTTTGAGAGGGAGGCTCGATTGTAAGCTGTCGAGTTTTGTACTATAATAACTACGGCCGCGGGGGACGAGCTAAAGTGTTGATCCTTATAGGGTAAAGGCATGAAGATCGATTTATCGCAAAAGCTTCAGATGCGCCAGGAGCTGCGGTTAGCACCGCAGATGATCCAGGCCATTGAGATTTTGCAGATCCCCGTGGCTGAGCTTCGCGAAAGGATCGATCAAGAGCTCGAAATCAACCCTGTCCTGGAGATTGACGAGCGACCGAAAGAAACCTCATCAGATTCATCCAAGGAAGAGGCACCAACGCCAGAAGAGCTCAAACGCGAAGAGCGCTACGATGCGATGGACCGCTACCAGGATGACGATTTTGCCCGGCCATCCCGCCATATAGCGGGGGAGCGTGACCGCAAGCTCGAAGCCATGGCAAACCGAGAATCTCGACCGGAGACTCTTCAGGAACATCTCATCCAGCAGGTCCACTTTCTCGATCTTTCTGAAGCGCACAAAGAACTCGCCCAGTTCATCATCAACAACATCAGTTCGACCGGCTACATGCTTTGCACACTCGACGAGCTGATGGACGCCGTAAAAGGAAAGAACGAATCAGACGATGTCAAAGACGTCCTGGAAGTCGTCCGTTCTCTCGATCCAGCGGGGGTGGGCGCCTTCGATCCTCGGGACTGTCTGCTTCTCCAAATTGATCGTTATGGACCGCACCGGGATATTGAACGCGATCTCATTTGTGATCATCTGGAAGACATCGAGTACAACCGTTTCCCCAAGATCGCCAAAGCCACCGGGCAAGACATGGAGACGATCAAAGCGGCGATCGACTTCATCAAGTCTCTCAATCCTCGCCCCGGGTCAGCCTTTGGTGGGGAGGAACCTCAGTACATCGTTCCCGACGTCATCGTGGAAGATATCGACGGCCGCTACGAGATCCGGCTAGAAAACAGCTACATTCCCCCGCTTCGACTGAATTCGGCCTACAAAGGACTTGGCCGGGATAACGAAGCGTATGAATTCCTGAAGCGTAAGCACGAATCGGCCCGGTGGCTCATCGAGTCCATTCATCAGAGGCAAAATACGTTGCAGAAGATTTGCAGTGACATCTTCCGCATTCAGAAAGACTTCCTCGACAGGGGCCCAAACTTTCTTCACCCCTTGCGCATGCAAGAGGTGGCGGACAACGTTGGGGTTCATATCTCGACCGTGAGTCGTGCGATCGCGAACAAATACGTCCAGACTCCTCGCGGAATCTCGGCACTTCGATCCTTCTTCACCGGAGCTACAAAGAGCCTCAACGGATCGGCTGTCGAATCCCAGGAAAGTGTTCGCCAGAAGCTCCAGGAGATGATCAACAACGAAGACAAACGATATCCTCTTTCCGACGAAGATATCCGCACCAAGTTCCGTGAGCAGGGAATCGACATCGCTCGCCGAACGATTACAAAGTACCGAAAAGCATTGGATATCCCGTCGACGCGTCAGCGCCGTCAATATTGACACCCCATTTCGGGTCCCGCATGAACCATCTCATCGATTCCTTGGCCGTCGAAAGTGACGCCAAGATCCTCTTTCTCATCCTGGATGGCCTTGGAGGGCTCCCCGATCTTGATCAGGGTGGAACTGAGCTTGAGGTCGCAACAACTCCAAACATGGATGCTCTTGCCAGGAAATCCGTCTGCGGATTCCTTGATCCAATTCATCCAGGAATCACCTCGGGTAGCGGACCCGGTCATCTTGGCCTCTTTGGCTACGATCCGGTCGAGACCGACATCGGTCGAGGTCTTCTGGGAGCAGCGGGAGTGGGCTTCCCCCTCACGGATCGAGACCTGGCGATTCGATGCAACTTCTGCAACCTCGACGACAAGGGGCACATCACCGATCGTCGCGCAGGAAGAATCGACTCCGAGCTGAACCGGGCAAGATGTTCTGCGATCATGAAGGCGCTGCGTCCGATCGAGGGGGTCGAAATCTTTCTATCGACCGAAAAGGACCACCGAGCTGTCCTGGTCGTTCGGGGAGACAATCTTTCCGACGATCTTGTTGAAACAGACCCCCAGGCGACGGGAGTTCCGGCCCGCCATCCAGATCCTCTGAGTGAGGGTGCGAACAAGGCATCGACGGTTCTTGCCGACTTCCTCTCTCAGGTCGGCGAGATCTTGTCCGGGGAGATGCAAGCGAACTCCCTTCTGCTGCGAGGGTATGCCAAACATCGCCGATTGCCTTCCCTGACCGAACGATTCAAACTGAAGAACCCGCTTGCCATGGCAACCATGCCCATGTACCTGGGAATTGGTCGGCTCATCGGAATGGAACCGGTCGAGGGCTTGGGGACCATTGAAGAAGAAGTTGAGGCACTGCGGGAACATTTTCATGAAGAGCGGGATTTCTTCTTTCTCCACGTGAAGAAAACAGATAGCTACGGAGAAGACGGGAACTTCGACGCGAAGAAGAAAGTCATCGAAGAGGTTGATCGACTCCTTCCAGACATTCTGGCTCTGTCTCCCTCGGTGCTCGTCATCACCGGCGATCACTCGACACCATCCCAGATGCGAGCCCACAGCTTTCATCCAAGTCCGGTTCTCATCGCCAGCGACCTTGCGCGAGTGGACGGTGCGACACAATTCGGGGAGACCGCCTGCATCACGGGTGGTCTCGGTCGAAATCGGGCCCAAGACCTCATGGGGCTCAGCCTCGCCCACGCAGGACGGCTCAGAAAGTTCGGGGCGTAAAAGGTGGAACAGCCGGGCGGGGAGCTCAGAAACCCTCTTGCCAGGCAGTACCTCACCCGCGACATTCCCCGGGTTCATGGAGTCTTGAAAGTCGTCCCAGAAGATTTCCTGGTTGATGAGGTCCCCCAGTATCCTCCCTCAGGAAAGGGAGACCTGCTCTTTCTTCGCATCTCAAAACGGGGTCTTTCCACGTTCCAGGCCATCCGCCTTCTGGCACGCACGCTCGACATCCCCGAGAGGCATGTGGGCTATGCCGGATTGAAGGACGCTAGAGCGGTTACCAGCCAGATGGTCTCGGTGCCTGTTGCTACTCGCCCTCGGGTGGAGACCATGAGGATTCCGGGAATCCGCGTGCTCTCCATCGATCGCCACCACCAAAAGCTCAAGATCGGGCACCTCAAAGGCAATCGCTTTCGAATCCGGGTCCGTCGGACGCGTGCCGATGAGCGAGAACGCTTCTTTCAGGTTCTCGAGGTTTTGAAGTCAGAGGGGGTGCCCAATTATTTTGGCCGACAGAGATTCGGTTTTCGCGCCAATTCTCACATCCTGGGCCGAGCGATCCTCACGTATGACTATCCAACCTTCCTCGAAAACTTCCTGGGAAAGGCCCATCGGCGAGAGGACGAGACATGCAAGGAAGCCCGAGGACACTACGATCAGGGAGATTACCCCGCGGCCATCAATGCGTTTCTCCCTCGGTTTACCAACGAAGCCAAAGCCATCACCATGCTGGCAAAAACCGGAGATCCGCGACTGGCGTACAACGCGATCCCCCGAAAAACTCGCCAGTTCTTCGTCTCTGCCTATCAGTCGTATCTCTTCAACTGCTATCTCGATCGCCGGGTGAACCACCTCAATCGATTGGAGACCGGCGACCTCATCATCCGGCATTCTCGGGGTGATCTCTTTGCTGTACTCGACCCTCCTGTCTGGGTGAAAGCGATGCGCAACTTCGAGGTCAGTGCCACCGGCCCGATCTTCGGGGGATACATGCGATTTCCCCGGGGACCGAGGAGGGTTTTTGAGGAGGAGCTACTTGCCAGTGAATCCCTCACACCGGGGAGTTTTCTGGCCATTGACGGGTTTATCGAGCGGGGAGCAAGACGTCCCCTTCGTTTTCCTGTCCATGAATTGGAAGTCTGGTTCGGGGAAAACGAAGCGTTCCTTTCTTTCTACCTGCCAAAAGGATGCTACGCCACCTCCGTCTTTGACGAGTTATTCAAGGAGGGGGATGTTTAGTCCCGGCGACCTCCGAAACCAGGCCTCAAACGGACCGGTTTTTGCTTCAGGAAGCACCATTGGCGACTGGATCATTCCAAACCCCGTGAGAGATAAACCTTCCATGATCTGCCACGCAGAGCGACGAAAGTTCCCGAGAATGGGCCGAGAGTACCCGGTCATCGTGCGCTGGGACACCCGAGGAAAAGGCTCCCACACCGCAGCACGAACCGCAAATGTAGGAGCAGGGGGGATCCTCCTCATCGAGGAATCGTCGAAGGATGTCCACGTGGGGGAGCCCGTCACCCTGGTCATTGAAGTTCCTGCGCCCGGGGGATCAAGACATCAAAAGCTCCATCTCCGGGGTTCGGGTAGAGTCGTGCGCCAAAACGGAAGCGATGCGCCATCGGGAGCGGTTCGGGTGGTCGCCATCATGTTCGACCGCCCCTTATCCCTCGAGAATCCCGTAACCGTCTCGTAGCCCGCGGTCTAGCAGCCCGTTGACAAAGTCAGATTTCGCCGAGGACAGCCCTTTCAGCCCAGCTCTGCGTCGCCGAAAAGCACAAGAATCAACCAATTCGAGTCCGTTCCGGCTTCTTGATCTGAACCGAAATGACTCGCCCTCGTCAAAAAGCACTTTATCAACGGGCTGCTAGGTCAGATCCTCCGGAATCTCCTCTCGGTCGTCCGACTCGGATGGAGAGGCGCCGTTCTCCACCTTGCTGTACCCAAGACTCTTCAAGATGCTCAGTACCTCTCGCCAGGTGGGAAAAGGACGTACATTCTTGCGCTTGAAGTCGTCAATCGCCTTGAGGAAAGCGAGCTCTTCAGCTGTCATATCTCCGGTAATGGTTGGAGATGCAGCAAGTGACTTCTTGTTTTTTCGGACCTTTTTGGTCACTTTGCGCTTCGAAGGCTTTTCTGGGGTCGGACTGGATTCAAGCATCCACCAAGCTCCTGATCACTGGGGGAAAGGCTGTTTGGCTCGTTGATTCGGTGTCCTGTGCAGGACACGCCACAAGGCTTATCGGCCGTCCTGGGGCGCCGGCTTGAGGACGGTATGACCACGCCGAGCCCGAGGAAGCTCGCTCGGGATCCCGAACTGCTCCTGACAGAGATCGGGAGCCCTCGAAACGAGCTGTTTCTGTTCCGGATCGACGAAGACATAGAACTTCCAGAGCTGCCGATGCTTCTCCTTCAAGATCTCGATTTCCGGGTTTCTCAGGGTGGCGAGGGAGACGAGATCAGCCGCGTCGGTACGAACGAGAACGTCCGCTTCCTTGAGCGCCATTCCCACCGCCGGGCAATAGATGATCACGGACTCGGGGGGAACGGCAAGTTTTCGGGCGATCCGTCGCTCGATCTTCTCTCGTTCTCCTCCTTCATTCAGATGATAACGACTGACCAGATCGGCTTGACGATCCGGCCCGATCGCCGGGCTAAGAAGATAGGCAGCCTTATAAAGACGCCGTGCATCCAGGCGCTGCATCAAGGTGCGAATACCTCTTACCCGTGAGAAACGGGTGCGGAGGACATAAAGAAGTGACTCGTCCTTCAAGCCGTAGAGATCCGCTTTCTTCAGCCCCTTCGTGAGGCCCAGCTCGACCGCTTTGGAGATCATGGCTCCGGAGGCGATCTTGGTGTGATGATAGTAGACCCTCTCGGAGAGCGTGTATCGGAGGCGGAGGAGGTTGATGATCTCGGTGAGTGCATCGTGGCGGAAGAGTCCGTTCTTGATGAGCTCGAAAAAGAGAGTGCCTTTCTCCTGTCGAAAATATTGAAACACCCGGTCATCGTAGTGCTGAGAGAGGCCACAGAAGTAAGCATCGCGACGCAGGTAATCAAGAAGATCGGCGCAAACCGTATCTCGCACCACTTGAATGGCAAATTTCGGTACTTCTCCGGCGCCGGCTTTTCCCGTGAGACAAGACGTCACGGTTTTTTTCAATCCGCTCTTCTTCAGGACCCCTCCGAGCTCCTTGCTCTCGAGAAAATGCGTCCATCGATCTTTGTCGTCATCGTGCCTTGGAAAAACGCGCCGCTCATCCTCCAGAGTGTGACCGTAGGGAAGATGTCCAACGTCGTGAAGAAGGGCGGCGACCCCGATCATCTCCCGATGCTCGGGTTGCACCACGATCCCTGCATCTTCGATGCAATCAAGGATGCGTCCCGCCACATGGAGAGTCCCCAGGCTGTGTTCGAATCGGGTGTGCTGAGCGCCAGGATAGACGAGGTACGCCGTTCCCAGCTGGCGAATCCCGCGCAGCCTCTGCATCTGAGGAGTGTCCAGGCACTTCTTTTGAAGGGGGGTGAGCTGGATGTCCCCATGGACCGGGTCCCGAACAATCTTTGCCATGGTCATCTCGCCGATCAGCCCAAAACGATGGCCCGCACTTTTTCAGTCGTCGGGTTGTAGATGATCCCCTTCTCCGTCACGATGCCCGCGACATAGGAAGCCGGGGTGACATCAAATGCAGGATTGAACACCGAGACGTTGGGGGGGGCCACCATGGCGCCAAAACTCTCGGCAACTTCCGAAGGGTCTCTCTCTTCGATGGGGATCTCATCTCCGGACGCGATCTCCATGTCAAAAGTAGAGGTCGGCGCAACCACGTAGAACGGGATTCCGTGAGCTTTGGCGAGAACCGCAACGGAGAAGGTACCAATCTTGTTGGCCACGTCGCCATTGGCGGCGATTCGGTCCGCACCCACCACCACCTTGTTCACTTTTTCCTTCTTCATGGCATGACCCGCCATGTTGTCGGTGATGAGTGTGACATCGATTCCAGCCTGCATGAGCTCCCACGTGGTGAGCCGCGCACCCTGAAGCAGGGGGCGGGTTTCGTCCGCGTAGACCTCGAACTTCTTTCCCGCTTCTTTGGCCGAATACATGATGGAGAGAGCGGTACCGTAGCGAGCCGTGGCCAGTCCTCCGGCGTTGCAGTGGGTGAGGACCGAGTCTCCGGAGTCGATCAGGACGTGACCGATCTCGCCAAGTTTCTTGCAGATTTTCACGTCGTCTGCGTGGATGATCTTGGCTTCCTTCAGCAGGGCTTCCTTGATCGCAGCAACCGGTTGATCTGCAACCGACTCCGCAATCTTCACCATGCGCTTGACCGCCCAGGAGAGGTTGACCGCAGTGGGGCGGGCGGTACTGACCGCCTCTGCCACCCGGGCCAGCTCGGATTTGAAGTTTTCATCCGTTGCGTTCCGGATCCCCAGAACGACTCCGAATGCGCCTGCGACCCCGATAGCGGGGGCACCCCGAACCGCAAGAATCTGGATGGCATGAATCATCTCCTCCATCTTCTCGCAGACAAGATATTCAAGGGATCCGGGAAGCTTCGTCTGATCGATCAGGCGAGCGTGGCCGTCGAGGTCTCCGACCCACTCAAGTGTCATGGGAACGGTCATCGGGACGTCTCCTGATGAAATTGTCTTCGAACTCGCTCATCCGAGGCAAGTGCCTTTCTCTCCATGTTCTTTCGAAATTCCAGCAGCTTGTCGGTGAGATCTCGGTCCGAAAGCGCAAGGATCTCCGCCGCGAGAATCCCGGCGTTCCTGGCGCCTCCCTTGCCGACGGCGACGGTGGCAACCGGGATTCCCGGAGGCATCTGAACCGTCGAGTAGAGGGAATCGACCCCGTGAAGATCCGAGGATGGAACTGGAATTCCGATGACGGGGAGAATGGTCTGTGCTGCAACCGCACCGGCGAGATGGGCCGCATGGCCCGCGGCGCAAATCAAGACCTTCATCCCCCGATCCGTGGCCGATCTGGCGTAGTCTGCGACCAGCGTTGGGGTTCGATGGGCCGAGAGGACCCGAACATCAAAAGGGATCTCAAGTTCCACCAACGCATCGAGACAGGGGCGAACCCCGTCGAGATCGGATTCACTTCCCATGAGGACACCCACTGCAATTTCTGGTTGAGTCATGAGCCTTTCTGAGCTCTCCATCTACGGGGTTTTTGCGTCGAATCCAGAGCGAGGGCGCATTGTAGATGGGCGGTGTCTCACCACCAAGGGGGCCTTGGGAAAAACGTTTCAAAACTCCGCCGGTTTTCAGGACTCATGATGGCCGGAAGGGGGCGGTCTACTGCTTGACACCGACGCAGAAGAGGTGGCCGAGCGACCGCACAAAGATCATTCCATCCGAGATGGCCGGAGTCGCCATGCACACCTCTCCGACGGAATTGGAGGCGAGGAGCTCGTATTTCGCCCCTGCCTTCACAACGTGGATATCTCCGTCCTCGCTGGTGAAGTAGATTTTCCCGTCCGCGGCAACCGGCGACGCCGTGTACCCCCCGCCTTTGCCTCCAGCGACCCGATTGCGATAGAGGCGTTTTCCGGTCGTCGCCTCATAGCAGGTCAAAACCCCCGAATTGGCAAGAGTGTAGAGATGGTCTCCATACACAAGAGGAGTCGGCATGTAGGTTCCGCCCCGGTTGTGGCTCCAGGCAACGCCATCGTTCCTGCTCTCTCTCCCCTTGAGAGTAATGTCACCTACAGCGTCGACCTTCACCGCATAGAGGGGCTGAATCGGTTGATAGCCGCCGGTAAAGAAGATGAGACCATGACCGAAAACCGGGCTACCCACCGTGACTTCCGAGTTCCCGCCAAGGCGCCAGAGTTCCTTCCCCGATCGTGGATCGTAGCCATAAACTCTCTTGCTCGAGTTCGTGACGACCTGAACCCGGTCCTTGCTTTCCACGATTGTTGGAGTTCCCCAGGAAGGGATCTCATCTCGCCTGGTTTTCCAGACTTCCTTGCCATCTCGGAGCTGGTAACCCGAGATGAACGAATTCTTCTGGATATCAGCCTGCACGATGACAAGATCTTCGAAAAGAACGGGCGAGCTTGAAAACCCCCACTGGTATTCCGGGTCATAGAACCATCCGGAATCCAGATCCCCCAGATCCCGCTTCCAGCGGAGATTTCCCGAAAGCTCGTAACAATAGAGGCCTTCCGCACCCAGGTTCACCACGAGGCTCTCCCCGTCGGTGGCGGGGGTGCAGCTTGCGTGACTTCCCTTCAAGTGACGGCGAATTTTCGGGACCCCTTTGCAGATTTCTTTTTCCCAGAGGAGCTCGCCCGAATCCTTCTGAAGACAGTAAAGCTTCCAGGTGTGGACGGACTCATCGACCACGGAATCCACGTCGCCGTACTGACCATGGCGGAAGGCGGGATCCGACTTGCCGCTGATGGCGGTGGTGAGAAAAACCCTGTCCCCGGCAACGATCGGGCAAGAATGGCCGAGACCGGGAATCGCGGTCTTCCATCGGATGTTGTGAGAAGTCCTGACGTCCCAGCGAAGAGGCGGGTGCTGCCCATCGGCGACGCCGGAGCCCCGGTTTCCTCGGAACGAACCCCAGTTTGATGGAGAAGTAACGGGCATTGCTTCCTCCGGAGGAGCACTTACCGTCTCAACCTCAGGAGCCGCCTTCCTCTCCACACGATCAAACACAAAAGTGGAGGAACCCTGCTTCAGGGTCATGCTCCCGACTTTCCCCTCGGTCGGCTTGAATACAATTGTGATCCCTGGATACTCGACCGAACTGAAGGTGGTGGGATCGGTGGGAGCATAGGTAATCTCGGGTTGGCCGGAGACGACACCTTTGAGCTTTCCCGTCTCGGGCCGAAAAGAAATCTCCAGACCGATCTGAGCATTCTCGTAAGAACCGGCATAGGTCTCCAGCGTCTCCTGGGAAACCTCCGGGGCTGATTCTTTCGTGGATTTTGCACCGCCATCCAAAAGGAGTTTGACGATCTCGTCATGGGACCCGGATTTGGCCGCGACAAGGGCGGCTGAAAGAGTTTCCGGGGGAAGGGAACCCTGTGCCAGAGCCGCTCTGATCAATCCCGCGTGGCCCTTTTCTACCGCCTTCATGAAACCGGACGGCTCAGCCGGAGCCCCGCTGGAAATGAGTAGAGACAGGATGTCGAAGTGGTCGTGAGAAAGGGCCCAATAATAGGGAGTTGCCCCGTAGAAGGTGTCCGAGAGGTTGACCGTCGCACCCTTTTCGATGAGCAATCGGGCGATATCAAGGTAACCCTTGTCACAGGCGAAAAAAAGCGCCGTGGCCCCGTATTCGGTCTTGACGTTGACATCCGTTCCCGCGTCGAGGAGGCCCTCAATCTTCTTCAGGTTTCCCTTTCGTGCCGCCTCGAAAAAGGCCTCGGAGGCGACGGAAGAGGAGGTCGAGACGACGCAAAGGGTAAAAACGAGGAAGATGGTTCGCATATGACCGATTCCTGCGATAGGGGTCTTCGTTCCTTTAGATGTGGCCCGCAGCAGCTACGAGGAAGCGGCAGAACTCACGATTTACCGTTCTACGCCGCCGCAGCGATCGAGTTCCTTCGTTTTTCCATTTCTCAGGTATTCTCCTGGTCGGTCTTCAAAACCGCCAGGAAAGCCTCCTGCGGGATTTCAACGGACCCGATCATCTTCATCTTCTTCTTTCCGGCACGCTGCTTATCGAGGAGCTTTCGCTTCCGGCTGATATCACCGCCGTAGCATTTGGCGGTCACGTCTTTTCGATAGGCATTGATGGTGCTGCGAGCAATGATCGTCCCTCCGATTGCCCCTTGAATGGCAATCTTGAAGTTCTGCCGAGGAATCGTGTCCTTCAATCTCTCGCAGTATTTGAGGGCTCGGGGGCGTGATTTTCCCCGGAACACAAGCTGGGAAAGAGCATCGACAGGCTCGGAGTTGACCAGGATATCCACCTTCACCACATCCGTTTTTCGGTAGTCAAGGAGTTCATAGTCAAACGAGCCGTATCCCCGGGTGACCGTCTTCAGCTTGTCGTAAAATTCGTACAGGACCTCGCCAAGCGGGAGCTCGCTCTTGACCTCGAGCCGGCCCACGGCCAGATAGTTGAATTCCGTGTTCTCCCCTCGATGCTCCTGACAGAGCTCGATGACCGTTCCCAGGAACCTCTCGGGAATGAGGACCGACGCCTTGATGAACGGCTCGGTCACGGATTCGATCGTTCCCGGATCCGGATAGTAAGTAGGATTATCTACTTCGACTTCCTCGCCGCTCGTGAGTGTAATCTTGTACATGACGGTGGGGGCGGAAAGAAGGAGCGAGATTCCATGTTCTCGTTGTAGCCGTTCCTGAACGACATCGAGGTGGAGCAGGCCGAGGAATCCACAACGAAAACCGAATCCCAGCGCGGCCGAGGAGTCCTTTTGATAGGTCAGCGACGCATCGTTCAGGGATAGTTTCTCGAGAGCTCGAGTGAGGTCTTCATAATCTTCGGTCGCCATGGGATAGATGGAAGAGAAGACCACGCTCTTTGCTTCCTTGTAACCAGGAAGCGGCTCGTCAGCCGGACAGTCGGCAAGGGTGACGGTGTCACCGATAGCAATATCTTGAATGGCCTTGATTCCGGCGATGACGTAGCCCACGTCTCCCGCCTGAAGCGTCTTGGTTTTGACCTTCTTGAGCTGAAGGTGACCGACTTCTTCCACTCCGTAGTCGGCTTTTGTGTACATGAGGCGGATGGTGTCTTTTGCCTTGATCGTCCCTTGAACGACCCGACACATGAGGACGACTCCGACGTATGCATCATACTGGGCGTCGAAGACCAGAGCCTTCACCGGTGCTTTTGGATCTCCCTGGGGAGCCGGAAGCCGCTCAACGATCGCCTCCAGGATTTCCTCGATCCCGATGCCCTTCTTGGCGGAACACGGAAGAGCTTCATCGCTATCCAGACCGAGATCCTCTTCAATCTCTTCCTTGACCCGCTCCACATCCGCGGCGGGAAGGTCGATCTTGTTGATGACGGGGATCAGCTCCAGATTGTATTCCAGGGCCAGATAGAGATTGGCAACGGTCTGAGCCTCCACTCCCTGGGAGGCGTCCACCACCATGAGAGCCCCCTCACAAGACATGAGGGACCGACGCACTTCATGGGAGAAATCCACATGGCCCGGAGTATCGATCAGGTTCAGGGTATAGTCTTTTCCATTCTTCGCCTTGTAGGAGAGGGTCACCGTGTTGCTTTTGATGGTGATCCCACGTTCCCTCTCGATATCCATCGAATCCAGGATCTGATCTCTGAACTCCCGGTCTGAAATGGCTCCGCAGGCCTGAATCAGGCGATCGGCCAGGGTCGATTTTCCGTGGTCGAGATGGGCGATAATGCAAAAATTCCGGGTGTTCTCCACCGATGCTCCTTCACTGAGCTAATTCCTGGGCCAGGTAAATGCCTGGGCATTCTACAAGTTCAGCCGCGTCCTGCCGAGAATCGTGACTGGATGCCGCCTGATCGGCGATGCTTCAGCACGAGGCTTCAGCGCGATGCTTCTAGGGCCGGGCTATGAGCTGGGCCACGGTTTCAAGGTGCCCGGTCTGGGGAAAGAGGTCCAGATGATGGAGGCTTTCGAGGTCGTAAGCGGGAAGGAAATGGGCCAGATCTCGTGCCAGAGTCGCCACATGGCAGGATACATAGGTGATTCGGTCCGGCCGTTTCGACAAGAGCGTGGTGCGAACCGCCGATGACATGCCGGTTCGGGGAGGATCCAGAAGGACCCGATCCGCGGAATGGGGTAACCGGCGGATCCAGCTCTCGACCCGAGATGAATTGATGGTGAGATTCTTGTGTTGATTGGCCTTGGCATTTTGCTGGGCGAAGCTTGTAGCAACCCGGTCGCTTTCCACCCCGATGACTCGTTTGTACTTACGGGCAAGAGCCAGAGCAAAGAGCCCGACTCCGCAGTAGAGGTCGTAGGCGGTGTTGCCCTCGAAATCGCCCACCGCGAGCTCGACCAGATTCACCAGCAAGTTCCGGTGAGGCTGAAAGAAGCATCGAGAATCAAAGGTGATGCGGTCCTGGAGAACCTGGTGGACGATCGGTGCGGTGGGGAGGCCCCCGATTGCCGGGGAGACCGAAACCCGACCGTCGCCACCGGTGGCAAGAGTCGCTTCTTGCGGATATGTGGAGGCAAGCTTCTCGGGAAGGGTCGTAAGAAGGCCTTCGAGAGAAGGTGCGAGAATCGGGCACGCGTCCACCGGTACGTGCTGATCCGAGTTTCGAGCGAGAAACCCGATCGTGGGGAGCCCCTCTGCGTCGGGACGAAAATGCACCTTGGTCCGCAGGCGGTAACCCCAGAAACCTCCGGTCGTCACAGGAAGAGGGTCTTTCAGCTCCAGCCCGGCGATCCGGCTCAAGGTCTCCCTGGCGGCCTCGGCCTTCAGGATGAGCTGAGCTTCGTCTTCAATGTGCTGCAGGTCACATCCGCCACAGTCCTGGAAATAGGCGCACGGAGGATTGCGACGGCTCGGACCCGGCTCGAGAATTTCGAGAATCACTCCGCGAGCAAAGTTCTTTTTCTGCTCGATGATCTGAATCCGGAGAACGTCACCCGGTGCAGATCGGGGGACAAAAACGGAGAGTCCTTCATGGCGGAGGAGTCCGTCACCGCCGTCCACCAGCTTGAGGACCGTGCCTTCAAACTCGACCTTGTCGGAAAGATGGTTGATACCTATGGCGCCCGAAGCTCCTTTGAATACTGAAAGAGGGCGGTTTCAAGCTCGGCCATCTGCTTCTTGAAGATCTTCTCGAAGAGCTTGGCTCCGTGGTCGTTTGCGGCTTCCTGCATGTCGGTAAAGCTTGGCACTTTGATGTATTTTTCGCAGAGCTTTTCCCAGGTCGGATAGAAGACAGAATCCTTGTTCTTCTGCATGAAATGGCAAAGAAGCCAGCACTGACCACCCCAGGCCCAACGGGACCTTCCTTGAACCTCTCTTGGAGAAGTGCGAAGAAGTTTCCGAAGGGGCATCAGTCCTTTGACGGGAAGCTCATCGATCAGGGATTCGTAGAGTAACCCGACTTCAAGGGTCTCTGTTTCTCGATCCCATTTCACTCGCTCAAAATACCTGCGAGCCCCCTCTCCAAACCAGTCGGGAACTCGGTCCTTCCATGCGTACCACGTATAGAGCTCGGACACGGCCCCGACCGTTCGACTGATCAGGGTTTGACGGCCTTCACCCGGATCATAGGTGACGAAAACTTCGAGCCCCGAATCAAAGAATCCGGTGGTATGAGCCCAACCCTTGGCGTCGTGATCCTCGCAGAAATCCTGGAATCCCTGCTTATCCTTGAAGAGAAAGACAGGCATCAGGGCCCCGGGGATCTTGATGTCGTCCACCCTGCGAGTGAGCTTCTTTGGTTTCTCGGGAGTGCGATTCATGAAGAACTCTTGATAGGCGGGAGCTGCCGCCTCCAGGGCCATCAGGAGCTCGGCCCCCAGATCCTCCGGGCCGTCTGTGCGCACATAGAAGTGAAGACCGGAGAGTTCCCAGCCCTTTCGCCAGTTCGAATGAAGAGCATCGGCCTCGGCCCGAGGAACCCAATCTTTTCCCCGGGGCAGGAGCCCTTTTTCCATCTTCTCCCGATCTTTCTTATCCATCCAGCGTCCGCGGTGACGGACCTTTCCCTTTTTCAGGAGCTTCAGCTCCTTCTTGGTGACCCACTTTCCCTCATGCTCAACAAGACCTCGCTCCATCGCGGACTTCTCTGCGAGAGTCACAAGCTTCCCCTTGTAGCGGACCTTCTCTTCCTTTCCCGCGCCTTGTTTTGGTCGAGACACAGGAGATGACGCCTGAGCAACCGGCAAAGTGAGGGAAAGACAGAACAGGACGAGGGCTAGCCAAATCGGAAATAATGGCCGTTGGTTCATGGGAGAGCTCCTTGTGGGTTGTCCCCCATTGTCCCTTTGTTCCCATAATTTGTCCATCAAGGACTCCGGCGGCCAAGCCGACGGACCTTGAAAATGCGATGATGCGCACCCAGCGGGACAAAGATTCAAAACCGGGAGATCTTGATGAGCGAAGAGCAAGAAGTCGAAAAGTGGAGAACCCTTGAGAAAGAGGAGCAGTTTCACTGTCGTGTCTTCCAGATAGACCGGGTCCGCAATCAATCTCCGGGAGGAGAAAGGCTCGATGATTTCTTCATCATCCGGAGCCCGGACTGGGTAAACGTCATCGCTCTGACTTCAAGGCAGGAGGTGGTGATGATCGAACAGTACCGTCACGGAATCGACAAGATCACCCTGGAGATACCGGGCGGAATGATCGACGCGATCGACAAGGATCCGATCGAGGCGGGAGTCCGTGAGCTTCGGGAAGAGACGGGCTACGTGGGAAAGAACCCCCGGCTCATCGGGACGGTGGAGCCGAATCCGGCCCTACAGTCCAACGTCTGTCACTCGATTGTTGTCGAAGATGCGGAAAAGCTGGCGGAACTGGAACTCGACCCGAACGAAGAAATCGTGACCCGATTGATTCCTTTGAAGGACATCCGCGGATTGATCGCAGACGGAATCATTCGACACGTCATGGTCATCGGCGCCTTTTACCACCTCGGGGATTGAGTTCTTCTCCCGATCCTCCAACCTTCCCCACGGCCTTGGCCTCGGAGTCAACTCGAAGCCAAGGCTCGCAATGGGCCTACGACGTCAGGCGATGGAAGACATCCTCATAGGCCTGAGCCGTCTTCTGGATCACCTCTTCGGGAAGATCGGGTGGGGGTGGATTCTTGTCCCAATCCGTGGTTTCAAGCCAATCACGCACGATCTGTTTATCCAGAGACGGTTGGGACTTTCCGGGCTCGTAGAGGTCGCCGGGCCAGAATCGAGATGAATCCGGGGTCAGGATCTCATCGATCAGGACGGTCTCTCCGCCATACTCTCCCCACTCGAACTTCGTGTCGGCAATGAGAAAACCGCGCTCCTCGACATGAGCCCTCGCTCTTGAATAGATCTCCAGACTCTTGTCTCGCAACTCGGCGGCAAGACTCTTGCCGACGAGGTTTTCCATTTCGGCAAAGGAAATGTTCTCGTCGTGTCCGGTTTCCGCCTTCGTCGAAGGAGTGAAGATCGGTTCCTCAAGTCGGGAGGAGTTTTGCAGACCCGCAGGGAGGGAAATGCCGCTCACCGCCCCCGTTCTCTGGTAATCCTTCCAGCCCGAGCCGGCAATGTAGCCCCTCACGATGCATTCCACCGGGTAGGGGTTTGCTTCCCGCACGAGCATGCACCGTCCGTCCAGAGCATCCCGGTGCTTTTGCACTGCTTCTGGCATTTCCGAGAGATCCGCGGTAATCAGGTGATTTCCGGTGACTTCCCGGAACAACTCCAGCCAGAATGCGGACATTTTGTTGAGGACCTGTCCCTTTCCCGGAATCCCCTGGCGGAGAATGACATCGAAGGCCGAAATCCGGTCCGAGGCAACAAAGAGGAAGGCATCCTCGACGCGGAAGATTTCCCGAACTTTGCCACGCTTGACGAAATCGAGTCCTGGCAAGGAGAAATCAGTGAGCACCGCGGTCTTCATTGGACTTCACCCCAATTCACTGGGTCCAAAGCGAGTGGACAGAAAAACACGTTGGGCCACGCCTCACGACCAAGATATTGGCCCTCTCGCCCGGAGGATCGGTAAGCCGCGCCAACGAAATCTTTGCAGCGTGGGATGTGGATTGCAATAATCTCTTGCCGGCGAGCCCGGATCCCGGGGCATCAGGAGATCGCGAGTTTTGAAAGATAACGAGTTTAGTGGGCTTTTCCCCGTTTCAGATCTTGACGCATCCGTCCGGGTCCCCGGTTCGAAAAGCATCACCAATCGAGCGCTCCTGGTAGCAGCTCTGGCTCATGGTCCCTCGACCCTGGAACACGTCCTCTTCGCCGACGACACCCATCGCATGCTGGAGGCCCTGGAACACCTGGGGGTCGGCATTCATCAGGATGTCGCCGCGGAGAGGGTCAGAATCGAAGGGACAGGAGGAGTCTTTCGCAGCCCCGGGACTCCCCTCCACGTTGGCAACGCCGGAACCGCCATGCGTTTTCTTCTCGCCGCTCTTTGTGCATCGGCGGGGGGGCCCTACGTGCTGACCGGCGATCCGAGGATGTGTGAGCGCCCCCTTGGAGATCTCGCGACCGCCCTCCAGGAGCTGGGGGCATCCATCGAATACGAGAAGAATCCGGGATATCCGCCTGTCCGGATCCTTGGCGGTGGCCTGGAAGGAGGGGTCGTTAGGCTGCGAGCCGAAAAAAGTAGCCAGTACATTTCGGCCCTCCTTCTCGCCGGCCCCCTCACTCGCACTTCACTAAAAATCGAGGTCGTCTCTCCTCTTGTTTCTCGGCCCTACGTGGATCTAACTCTCGATCTGATGGAAAAGTTCGGGGTCTCGGTCGACGAGACGAGCCCGGGGGCTTTTTCCGTATCCGGGGAAAGAGGATATCAGGGGCGCAACTTCGAGATCGAAAGCGATGCCTCGTCCGCATCCTATTTCCTCGCGGCCGCAGCCATCTGCGGAGGTCGAGTCCGGGTGGAAGGAGTGGGGACGAATTCGAAACAGGGAGACGCCCGATTCGCCCGGATCCTGGCCCGGATGGGATGCGAGGTGATCGAAGAGCCAAACGCGATCGAGGTGAGATCCAGCGGAAAGATCACCGCTGTCGACGTGGACATGAACGACATGCCGGATGTGGCCCTCACCCTCGCCCCGGTTGCGGCGTTTGCCCGGGGAATCACCCGGGTCAGAAACGTCCACAACCTCCGCATCAAAGAATCGGATCGAATCCACGCCATCTGCAACGAACTTCGAAAAACCGGGATCCGTGCCGAAGAAAAGGAAGACGGCTTTGAGATTGAAGGAGGGCTGCCCATGGCTGCCTCCATCGAAACCTACGATGATCACCGCATCGCCATGACGTTTTCCCTTCTGGGTCTACGGACCGCCGGCATCACGATTCTCGACCCAGGCTGTGTTGCCAAGACCTTCCCGGATTTCTTCGAGCGACTCATCCGGGTTGCCAGGACAGGCCGGGGAGCTGGTCCCTCCGAGGTGACCACTTGACCGGGATCGGGATCACCTTCTTCCTCCTCGCCAATCTCCTGGGAATCCAAACAGGATCCTCCGCAACCGGAGTCGATCTCGCTCCCCTTGCCTACTTCGGATTTGAACCGGGTACAGAAGGCCGGCTCATCGCCCTGGATCGGATGACCGAGTATTTCAAACACCTTGAAAAACACACCGGCAGGGTTCAGATCTCGGAAATCGGTAGAACGACGGAGGGGAGGCCGTTTACGAGAGTCATCCTGTCGGCCCCGGAAAATCTGACCACGCTGGAATCCCATCGGACCGCCCTGGCCCGCCTGACGGATCCTCTTCATCTCACCCGGGAGGAGTCAATCGACCTCATCGACAGCTGTCCGGCTAGCGTGGTGATCAATTGCTCCATTCATTCCGACGAGCCCGGACCCACTCAATGGGCTCCAAGATTCGCCCACCGACTCGCCACCAGCAAGAGCCCGGAAGTTCAGAGAATCCTCTCGAACCTCATCGTGATCCTGTTGCCCTGTCAAAACCCCGACGGCTACGGACGGGTTCAAGATTGGCATGACAGGATCGACTCCGGCCAGCGCCAAAGTCGGGTGCCGTTCCTCTATCACAAGTACTCGGGACACGATGTCAATCGGGACTGGTTTGCGTTCAACCTGACGGAAACCCGACTTGTGGTGGACCGTGTGGTGAACGATTTCTTTCCCCAGGCCGTTTTTGATCTCCATCAGATGGGCAAACAGGGCTATCGGTTTTTTGTCCCTCCTTACAAAGACCCGACGGAACCCAACATCGACCCGGTTCTTCTCGCTCAGCTTCGAGAAATCGGCGCGGTGATGTCTGGTGCGCTTGTTGCCGAGGGAAAGGGGGGCGTCATCAGCTCCGACCTCTTCGATGCCTGGTCGCCCTCTCGAGCTTACCCTCCTTATCGTGGAGCGATTCGGGTGCTCCTTGAAGCCGCAGGATGCCACTTGACGGAACCGACTCACCTCGCTCGGGGCGATCTTTCTCATGGAGCCCAGACCCGCTCCTGGAACCACCCATTGCCGTGGAAGGGCGGGCGCTGGTCTCTTTCGGATGTCCTTGACTATTATGATACAGCTCTGTTTTCCGCCCTCGAACACATCGCGCTGAATCGGGTCGACTGGCTGAATCGATACGATTCAGTCTTTCGCAAGGCGATGAAGCCAAACCCGGAGTCTCGACTTTATGTCTTTCCCAGGAGGCAGCACGACCCCTCCAGCGCCAGCGCCTTGATCAAGATCTTGATCCGCGCCGGAGTTTCAGTGACTCGAGGCGCAAAGCCAGTCACTCTTGCGAACAAGATCTATCCGGAAGGAACCCTGTTCGTCGATTCCTGCCAGCCCTTTTCCGCTTTCGCTCGCTGCATGCTGGATAATACTCCCTATCCTCGTGGGGTTTCCCCTTCCGACCCACAAAGTCGGGCAGAAACTCGACCCCCATCGCTGCCCCCTCCCTACGACGTCACGTCCCATTGCCTTCCTCTGATGATGGGGGTTTCGGTGATCTCTCTTTCTCGTGGCGAAGGGCTGTCAATCCCGACGACCGATGTCCTCACCGAAGAAGAGCCGTGGTTTGAAGGGGAGAAGACCACGATCAGAAGCCTGGTTGCGTCGGGAGGCTCGAAAGATCCCGGGGAAACCACGAAGGCTTACTTCCTCCGGCGCGAGACGAACGAGAACTATCGACTCGTCATGGCTCTTCTTTCCCGGGCCATTCCCGTTTTCGAGTTCGTCGCTCCGAAGGGAGTCAAAGGCCGAAGCCCTGAATCCGGTTTCATTTCCCCGGGAACCTTTGTTGTTCCAGTTCAGGGGAATAAGGCCAAAATACTCGACCTTTCTCGGAGTCTTGGAGTCTCGTTGGGCCAAGCAGTCGACCTTCCCGACAAACCGCCCCTTCACCCGTTGCAGGCTCCAAGGGTCGGCCTCTATGAAAGTTCCGTGTCCAACCCGGATTCCGGATGGACCCGTTTCGTGCTTGATCAGCATGGGTTTGAGACCCGCAGCTTGAAGGACCTCGACATCCGAAGAGGCACTCTCGCAGGGCTCGACGTGATCGTTCTTCCCCATCAGATCCCTTCCAGACTGTTGAACGGAAACCATTCCGGAAGTCTCCCCGATCAATACACAGGAGGACTCTCGAAGAATGGAATGAGAAAGCTCTTCTCGTTCGTTCGGAAGGGAGGGACACTTGTCAGCTTTGGCGATGCCTCACGGCTTGTTCTTTCTCAGCGAAAAAAATGGATGAACAACCGTCCGGAGGTCGTCGATCTCCTGGCTTCACGTCAAGGAAGGTCTTTTCACGCTCCCGGAGCTCTCCTGGGAATTCGTGTCGATCCTGCCCATCCTCTTTGCTATGGCATGCCGGCTGAGGCAGCCGGGTTTTTCTGGGGAGGAACGGCTTTTCTGGCCCCGGCCGATCTCGTGCCAGCTCGCTACCGAAAAAACGATGTTGCTCTTTCCGGCTATATCCGAGGAGAATCGGTGATCAAGGGCCGGGGAGCCCTTCTGGATCTTGCCTGGGAAAAAGGCCAGCTGGTTCTCTTTGGCTTTCGACCTCAATTTCGTTCCCAGACGACCGGGACTTTCAAACTCTTCTTCAACGCGTTACTTCGGGCGGCATCATGAACAGCTGGGTTGATCTTCACACGCACGTTCTTCCCGGAGTCGACGATGGGGCAGCCGACGTCGATGTGTCCCTGGCAATGCTCCGAAAGTTTCGAGATGACGGAGTCAAGACGGTGGTCGCGACTCCCCATTTTCTCCATCCTCACTTCAAGGTGAGCCTCGAACTGGTTCGAGACAGGCTCTTGCGGCTCCAGAATGCAATCACCGAGGAAGGCGAGGAGATCTCGGTCTGTTTTGGTGCCGAAGTGCGTTATCGATCCGACCTGGCCTCGAACCCGGAGCTTGTGAGAAGTTTGACCCTGAATGAAACGGGGAAATACCTGCTGCTCGAACTTCCCTTTCAATTCGCGCCTCCCGAACTTCCCGAGGTCGTCTTTGCTCTTCTCTCCCAGGGAGTGACTCCGATCCTTGCTCACGCCGAGCGCTACACGGACTTTCAGGAGTCCCCCGAGCTCATCGAAGACCTGGTTCGCCGAGGCGCTCTGGTGCAAGTGACAGCAGGAAGCGTTGTTGGACAGCTTGGTCGCCGTGAAAAGAAGCTTTCGCGCTGGCTGCTGAAGAGGAACCTGGTTCACGTTCTTGCCAGTGACGCTCACGATCCGAAAGTGCGGGCCCCGGGCCTTCGAAAGGCGGTTCAGGAAGCTGGCGGGATTCTGGGCAAAGAAGCGGCAGTGGGCCTCGTCCAAGACAATCCAACCCGGATCATTGCCGGCGAGCCGATCCCGCGCCATCTGTGACCCGGATGATTCAAAAAGTGAAAACTTCTCATAATCCTGTTCACGAGTTAGGCTTTTGTGCCAACTTGTGGTATTCGGGTCCTCACTGCGGGTCCTGCGGACAGGTTTCATGAAACCGATCGAGGAATCTCCATGACTGGAAGCGGCGGAGCATCGGTGATGGTCTCCGGTGGGGCTGGATACATCGGAAGCCATGCGGTAAAGGGGCTTCTTGGTCGCGGCTACAATGTTCTCACCTATGACAGTTTGGCGGAAGGCCATCGGCAAGCAGTGCTGGGGGGAGATTTCTTTCAGGGTGAGCTTGCTTCAAGAGAGCAACTCGACCAGGCGATGTCCACGTTTCGCCCCAAGATCGTGATGCACTTTGCCGCCCACTGTTACGTGGGAGAATCGGTCGAAGATCCTGGCAAGTACTACCGCAACAATGTCTCCAATACCCTGAATTTACTCGAAGCCTGCCGGGACAACGGAGTCGAGGGGGTGATCTTTTCCTCCACTGCGGCCGTATTCGGCAACCCGGTTTCTCTTCCGATCGAGGAGACCCATCCCCAGGCACCGATCAATCCCTACGGTGAAACGAAACTCATCGGGGAGAGGATGCTTCGGGACTTTGAAACCGCTTACGGGCTGAAGCACACCGTGCTTCGCTATTTCAATGCGGCGGGGGCAGACCCGGAAGGCCAGCTCGGGGAAGATCACGATCCGGAAACTCATCTCCTTCCCCTGGTTCTCAAGACGGCCCTTGGAAAACGGGATTCCGTTCAGGTTTTCGGGACAGACTACGACACTCGAGACGGAAGCTGTCTTCGAGACTACGTCCATGTAACCGATCTCGCGGAAGCACACATCATGGCCCTGCAGCGCCTCCTTGATGGAGGGGCAAGCGATTCGTTCAATCTGGGAAACAGTCTGGGCACTTCGGTTCTTGAGGTGATTCAAACCGCAGAACGCATCACGGGAAAGAAAATCAAACACCAGTTATGTGACCGACGTCCTGGCGATCCCGCCGTCCTGGTCGCAGATTCAGCCAAGATGGAGAAATCGTTGGGTTGGAAGCCCAAATACCAGGACATCGAGGCCATCCTCACCACGGCGTGGGACTGGATGGCTGCTCACCCCGACGGCTACAACAAGAGGTAACCCGTCATGTGTCCTCATCGGATCAGGACACAAGGAAAGGCAATCCATGGAGCTCACGATTCTCGGTTCGGGTACCGGTGTGCCCACCAAGAAACGAGGTGCAGCCGGCTACCTTCTGCGGGTCCACGAGTCCCGGTTCCTCTTTGATTCGGGGCCGGGTACGATCCTCAAGCTTGCTCAGCTCGGGGTCGGGCTCGATGAACTCGACGGCATCTTCTACACTCACTTTCATCCCGATCATTCCCTCGAATTTGCCGCGATTGTCTTTGCTCTCATGAATCCAAGCTTCGAGAGCAGTCTCAAGGAACTCCTCGTGATGGGTCCCCCCGGCTTGAAAGAGTTCTACGGCAAGCTTCAGGCCCTGTACGGCTCGTGGGTGACCCCGAAAAACTACCGGCTTCATTTGAAGGAGATCTCACCGACGGGGAAGGAGCACACATTCGGCCCCATGCGAATTGCCGCCTGGAAAACGGCCCACACACCTGAAAGCCAGGGCTACAGGATTACCGGTCCTGAGAATCGAGTCCTTGCTTACACCGGCGACACCGATGTTTGTCCGGAGCTCGTGGATCTTGCGAAAGATGTGGACGTCCTTCTCTGCGAAAGTTCTCATCCGGACGGGCACCACGTGAGTGGGCATCTGACTCCGCGCCGTGCCGGGAGGGTGGCTCGAGAGGCGGGATGTGAGCGCCTGATCCTGACTCACTTCTACCCCATGTGTGAGGGCCGAGATCTCGTCGGTCAGTGTCGGAAAGAATACCCCGGAGAAATCGTCCTTGCGGAAGATCTCATGACTTTGTCCATATGATCGATCAAGAGATGGCCTGATTCCAACATGATGAAGAAAACCTCCCGAAGTCTTGCCTCGCTCTACCGGCCCGCGATGGGAAAAGCCAGCTGTTTCGCTTTCATCGTATTTCTTTCCCTTCTTGTCGGCCCGGTTTCTTCCACACCCGGTTCTCCACCGTCGGGGCAAGAAAGGGGAGCAACCACCTGGCTCTCATCCAGGATCGAGGAAATCCTTTCCGATCGTCGGATGGCAAAGACCAGGACCGGAGTGGTCATCATCCGGGAAGGAACTCTCGAACCTCTTTACGATCGGTTTCCCGATCACCTCTTTCCTCCGGCCTCCAACGAGAAGCTTCTCACCACGGCTGCGGCCCTGCATTTTCTGGGTAGGAAGTTCGAGTTCCAGACGGAAGTGCGTGTGCAAGGGAATCTTCGTGGGGGGATCGCAAACCGGCTGTGGATTGTTGGCGGCGGAGATCCTTCCATTTCCGGAAGACATCACCAGGGTCAACCAAAAGCACGCCTCCGTGAACTCGCCGAGACTCTGTGGTCGAGGGGAGTGCGGGAGATCGACGGCGACCTCCTGGTGGATGACTCGTACTTCGATGATGAACGGGTTCATTCCAGCTGGCCCAAAGATCAGCTTTCCCGCTGGTATTGTGCGGAAGTAGGTGCTCTTTCTCTCAACGATAACTGTGTGGATCTCAAGTTTTATCCCGGAACCAGGATCGGCGCTCCCGGTAGGCTCATCATTTCCCCGAATGGCTACATCAATCCGACGGGGTCCTTCACGACGGGAAAGAGAGGGAGCGCCAGTCGGGTGATTGCGGAACGGATTCTCGGGACCAACGATTTCCGAATCGGCGGGAAACACCCACTTGCGGGCAACCCGTTCTCGACCTCGGTCACGATCACCGACCCGGGTATGTTTTTCGGGACGATCTTCCGGTACGTCCTCGAGGAAAGAGGAATCCAGATGTCGGGCGAAGTGCGGCGATCTCGAGCTCCCACACCATCTCGGGTTCTGGCCAGCCTGACGACGCCGATCTCCCAGGTCGTGACAACGACCAACAAGAGAAGCCAGAACTACTACGCGGAAATGCTCCTGAAGTCGGTGGGGAAGCGGAAATACGATCACGGTTCTTTCGCTCAGGGCGCAAGGGCCGTTTCCGATTTTCTGGTCCGTGATGTGGGTGTCGAGCCCGATCATGTCGCTCCCGTGGACGGTTCCGGTCTCTCCAGACGGAATCGAGTCACACCTCGAACCATTGCTTCCCTTCTCGTCCATATGACGAACCATCCGGCCAAGAAGGAGTTCTTCCTTTCTCTTCCCGTGTCGGGACAGGAGGGCAGTCTCAAGAAAAGACTCGTCAGTCCCAAACTTCGAGGCAAGGTTGCGGCAAAGACAGGTTACATTACAGGCGTTGGGTCTTTATCCGGATACCTTCGAGGAGCGGGGGACGAAACCTACGTATTCTCCATCTTGATGAATACCTCGGGATGGATCTCAAACAGCGTGATGAAGAGCATCCAGGACGAGATCTGTCGGGCGGTCTATGGATTTTCGCAGAAGATGGAGGCGACACAAGGTGGGGACTGATTTTCGGGAGTTTGCGATCGCAACCGCGCACGCGGCGGGAGAAGAGCTGCTCAAGTACTTCCGCCGCCTCAAAGAAAGTTCCATCCAGGCGAAAGACCAGCCCCACGATCTTGTCACGGAAGCCGATCACGCTGCCGAAAAACTCATCCTGAGCGCCATCCGACAAAACTATCCCGACCATGCAATTCTTGCCGAGGAAACCGGAGCAAGTGGTGATGAGGGGAAGGAGCACCTCTGGATCGTCGACCCTCTTGATGGCACCATCAACTTCGTCCACGGCTTTCCTTTCTTTGCCGTCTCCATCGCACTCTATGTTCGTGGAGAACCCACGTTGGGCGTGATCGCGGCTCCCGTTCTCGATGAAGTGTTCGTGGCTGAGAAAGGAAAGGGATGCTATCTCGGTACGGAAAGACTCTTCGTTTCGAAGACGGGCGACATGGCAAGTTCCATGCTGACCACTGGATTTGCGTATGAGCGAGCCGATACTCCAAACGCAAATCTTCCCAATTTTGCCCGGGTTCTGTATGAGGCTCGAGCTCTCCGGCGTCCGGGATCGGCAGCGCTGGATCTTGCCTACGTGGCAGCCGGTCGATTCGACGGATTCTGGGAGATGCATCTCTCTCCCTGGGACGTGGCCGCAGGAGCCTTGCTTGTTCGAGAAGCACAAGGGAAAGTCACCGACATCGCCGGGGGAGAAACCTGGCTCTACGGTGGGAATCTACTGGCAACCAACGGGAAGATTCACGGAGAACTCGGCTCCTATCTCGTGTTTGATCCGAGCCTTGAAAAAGGTGTATCGTGAAGATTGCGACGTGGAATGTGAATTCGATTCGGGCTCGACTCGACAGGGTTACGGAATGGCTTTCTGATCGCTCTCCCCATGTGGTTTGTCTTCAGGAAACAAAGGTCGAAGACAAGACGTTTCCTCTTTCCGAAATCAAAGAGGCCGGGTATGAAATCGCTTTCTTTGGCCAGAAAACGTACAACGGAGTCGCCGTTCTTTCTCGAGATCCCATCACGGACGTTCAAAAGAACTTCGGTGACGGAGGCGATGATTCCCAGGCCCGTTTTCTCGACGTCAAGACGGCAGGAATCCGAATCCTTACCTGCTATGTCCCGAACGGGAAGTCGGTCGAGTCTCCGGACTTCGCCTACAAGCTCACCTGGTTGAAACGTCTCCAAACCTACCTGGAGACGAAGTGCAGTCCGGACGAACCTCTTCTACTCTGTGGGGACATGAACGTTGCTCCCGCCGAACTGGATGTTTACGATCCGGTTCTCTGGGAAGGAAAAGTCCATTTTCATCCGGAAGAACGAGCTGCCCTCGACCGGCTTCAATCCTGGGGAATGAAAGATGCCGTGCGAATGCATCACCCCGAGACCCAGGTGTTCAGTTGGTGGGACTATCGTCGGCTGGGTTTCCCCAAGAACCGGGGCCTTCGCATCGATCACATCTATCTGACCGAGTCCCTCGTTGACCGATGCACCGAAGCATTCGTCGATCGAGAAGCCCGAAAAGGGCAAAAACCGTCCGATCATGCGCCGGTCATCGTGTCGCTTGGCGAGGCCAAAGGAGAACCATCGTGAGTGACAAGAAAAAGCCCCGCATTCAGCCTCGGCTCTTCAAAGGGACCCGGGACTCGCTTCCGGAAGACATGATTCCCCGGCAACGCGTTCTTGATGTCATCCGTGAACACGCCGAGCGGTGTGGCTTCGCGCCTCTCATGACGCCATCCATCGAACACCTTGACGTGTTGACCGGCAAATACGGCAGCGAAGCCGAGCATCTGATTTTCCGCCTCGCCTACAAGGACGGAAATACGGCGGCGCTCCGCTATGATCTCACGGTGCCCCTTTCCCGGGTGATGGCCATGTATCCATCCCTTCCCAAACCCTTCAAGCGGTATCAGGTTCAACCGGTCTGGCGGGCGGAGAAGCCCCAGAAGGGGCGGTACCGTGAATTTGTTCAGTGCGATCTCGATACGGTCGGAACCACAGAAATGACGGCAGATGCCGAAATCCTTGCCCTCACCGCGGGGGTGCTCGGAGATCTCGGTCTCGAACGGTTCGTCATGCGGGTCAACCACCGGATGGTCCTCGATGCTCTTCTTGACACCGCCGGGATCCCCAAAAACCTCCACGTGTTCGTGATTCGCACCATCGATAAGCTCGATAAGGTCGGGGACTCCGGAGTCCGAGAGATCCTGCTCAAAGGACCGAGCGGAGGGGATGGCGGAATCACCGAAGATCAGGCCGACCTCCTGTTGAAGGCCACCGGCCTCACCGGATCTCCGGCAGACGTGCTTCCCGAAGTTCGAAGGATGCTGGGTGACCACGAGGGCGGAGTCCGTGGTCTTTCTGAACTGTCCGAGGTTTTTTCAATCTTGAGCTGGCTCGACGTTCCCGAGGCCTGCTACTCGTTTGACATGTCTCTTGCTCGCGGACTTGACTACTACACAGGCCCGGTTTTCGAAACCGTTGTTCCCGAGCTCAGCCTCGGTAGCATCGCCGGCGGTGGACGGTACGACGATCTGATCGGCCGTTTCGGAAAGGACGCCCCTGCGGTCGGCACGACCCTCGGACTTGATCGCATCGTTGTCGCCATGCAGGAGCTCAAGCTGATCCAGGAAACAAAGACCGCCACGGAGATCCTGGTCTGCGTGGTTTCTCCCGATCAGAAGAGCGATGCCTTCAAGCTAGGCGGTCTGCTTCGTCGATCGGGTGTTCGAACCGAGGTCTTCCTCGAATCAGCATCTCTCAAGAAGCAGTTCACTTACGCCAACAAGACCGGCATTCCCTACGTCGGTCTCCTCGGGGCCGATGAAGTGGAAAAGGGTGTCGTGACCGTCAAGGATCTGGCAAAAAGTGAGCAAACCGAGGTGCCTCGGGAAAACCTGGTTCACTGGATTCGCGCCAGGATGGAAAAGGTGGGTTAGCTCACCGCCCAAAATCCACGTTGCCGCCGGAAAGAATCGCGCCAACCCGAAGGCCCCGCAAATCCAGCCTCCCTCCGAGCAGGGCGGCGACCACCACTGCAGACGATGGCTCGATGACGATCTTCATTCGCTCCCACACCGTGCGCATGGCGGGAACAATTTCCTCCTCGGGCACGGTGACGATGTCCGTGACGAGAGCACGAATCAAAGTCAACGATCGGAGGCTGAGGGTTGCCCGAAGACCGTCGGCAATCGTGTGACGCGGACTTGCGGGCTCCAGTTTCCCCGATCGGAATGACCGATAGGCATCATCCGCATTCTCTGGCTCGCATCCAATGATCTGAATATCCGGGCGCAAAGAGCGGGCGGTAATGGATGAACCGCAAAGGAGCCCGCCACCGCTCACGGGGGTCAGGAGGACATCCAGATCCGGAACCTCCTCAAGAAACTCCAGAGCAGCCGTTCCCTGACCGGCGATGATCCTCGGGTCATCGAAAGGATGAATGAGAACCGATCCATGCTCGGTGAGGATTCTCTTCGAAACTTCATCCCTGGACGCAAGATCGGGTTCGCACAGCGAAACCTCGGCCCCGTATCCTCGAGTCGCTTCGATCTTGATGGGGGATGAGTCCTTTGGCATGACGATTCTGGCCTTGATCCCCGCCTTCAAGGATGCATAAGCAACCGCTTGGGCGTGATTTCCTGAAGAATGGGCCACCACTCCGCGCTCTCCTTCCTCGGCAGAAAGGGAACGGATGGCGTTTGTCGCTCCTCGAAGCTTGAACGAGCCGGTCTTCTGAAAATTTTCACATTTGAACCACAGACCAGACGCTCCGCAGCGATCCATCAGGGTCCGGGAGCTCAGCACGGGAGTGGGGTGAATGCCGTCTCGGATGGTGTCATGAGCGGCGCGGATCGAAGCGAAGAGGTCGGGGAGCTGGGTCTGGATTTCGGTTTTTTTGGGGGTCCCACTCATCCTATTGTCTCCGGTCAAAGGCTAGAATCTTCATCCTCAAGGATTACTCTATACACCTGGCTTGCTGGAAGCTAGGACGGTCCTCGCGTAGGGTTCGGACCAGGAAAACATCAACTGTCTTGAGTTGCAGGAGGAACACATGGCGAAGGCGCCCATCACCAAGGAAGGCTACGAGAAACTCAAGAAAGAGGTCTACAACATGGAAAACGTCCAGATGCCAGCGATCGCGGTGAAGATCGCGGAGGCTCGGGCGGAAGGAGATCTCAAGGAGAACGCCGAATACCATGCTCAACGAGAAAAACAGGGCATGCTCCAGGCCAAAATCAATCTCATTCAGTCGAAACTCGCCAATGCCTACATCGTTGACAAAAGCGAGCTTCCCGAGGGGATTGTGGTGTTTGGCTCACGGGTCAAGGTGAAGGATCTTGATGATGATGTCGTTGAGGAATACGAACTCGTCGGCCCCGGCGAAGAAGACTACACGGGCGAAGTGATGAAGATTCTTTCAACGAGTCCTCTGGGTCAGCAGTTTCTCCACCATGTGGTGGGGGACAAGGTCGAAGTGGAGACTCCCGGAGGAGTCACACCCTACGAGATCCTCGGGATCAACTGACGGAGCCGGTCATGGTGGCGGGTCAAAAAAAAGCTCGAGTAGCCCTGATCACCGGGGCCTCGGGGGGAATCGGCTGGTCCACTGCCGAAAAGATGGCCCAGGAAGGCTACCGGTTGGTTCTCCATGGACACCGCTCCCTGGAAGCTCTAAAAGTCAGGGTAAACCGGTCTCTCCCTGGAACTGACACACTTGTTCTGGGAGCCGATGTCCGGAATCCTGAGGAAGTTACGGGAATTTTCGAGGCCGCGGAGAGTCGATTCTCGTCCGTTGACACCTGTGTCTGCTCGGCGGGGGTTTGGCCGAAAGAGGATCTACCTCTCGATCAGACGGATCCGGCAAGAATCCGAAACGTCCTGGATATTAACCTGTTGGGCTCGATCTTGACGGCCCGAGGATTTCTCCATTCGATCCGAAAAACCGGAACCCGGAACACGAGCCTTGTTCTCGTCGGTTCCACCGCGGGACAGTTCGGGGAAGCTGGACACACTGAATATGCGGCATCGAAGGCCGGATTGCGGGGCTTGATGCTTTCCTACAAAAATGAAATCGTTTCGGTTGATCCAGATGGGCGGTGTAATCTTGTAGAACCGGGCTGGACCGCGACCCCGATGGCCGAGCCTGCGCTTGAATCGGACAAAGCCGTGCGAAGAGCGATTTCGACCATGGCTTTACGGCGAATCGCGCGCCCTGAGGAAGTGGCAGCGGCGATTTGCTTTTTCTCCTCGAGAGATCAAGCGATCCACCTTACTGGCCAGTCACTTACGGTCGCCGGAGGGATGGAGGGACGCGTCTTATGGGACGGCTCCCAGATCGACACGGCAGCAATTCGAGATGAGTTGAGGTAGAAAGCGCAACCTTGGCTGGCAAAGAACAGTTAGAACTGGGTGCCGCCGCAGCGTCATACGTGAGGTTTACCGGGTGCATGACCGATGTATCATGAGAGTTCTGCAACATGAGAACAGGCTCCTAGCTCGGCTCGAAACAAGGATCTACGGAAGCAATGCAACAGGAAACGAATCCCTCCCAAGAAGCCCCCTCTCCCACCCAGGTGAACGAGGGGGGGACTGACTCAGCCAAGAGGCGGCCCACCAAGAATCCGATGACCCGATTTCTCGACCTTGTCGGAAGCATCTGGTTTGGCATCACGTGCCTCTTCATCATTCTTATCTACTGCTGGGTGGGTTCGGCAGGAATCCCGTTTCTCCCGGCTCGCATTTCTTTTGTGCGTCAGTATTTCGAAAAGACCGAAATGGCCTGGTTCTCCTGGTGGCCATTCACCGGGATGCTGGCCATCTTCTGCTTCTCTCTTACTCTCGTTACCCTCCGGAAAATCCCCCTTCGCAAGGTCAACTACGGGGTCTGGACCGTTCACATCGGGATCCTCATCCTTTGCCTGGGTTCCTGGATCTACTTTGGAACCAAGATCGAAGGAGACGCAATCATCTACCGGGGTGAAGCGGTAGCTCAGGTTGGGGGAGGCGAGCCCGCCGTTTTTCGTCTGCAAGCGGACGGCAAGGCGACGGTGTCCGGGGGGAACAAGAAATACCAGATTTCCGTCGTCGATCTGAACCCGAACTACACCCTTCTCACCGGTGACGACAAGGGAAAGATCGCCTATGCAGCCACCCTTTCCGTTCAACCGATGGAAGGTGAAGCTCCCGGCGAGCGCTTCATGCGACAGGTGATCGTCGGATATCCCCAGTATACTGAAGACGTCATCCCGGGTAAGGGACGAGCCATCAAAGTAACCGGCGAGAAACTCGTCGATCAGGATCTTTCCATCACCGTCCGACCGTCAAGCGTGAGCCGGTTTCACGTCAAAGACGAAGCGGCCTTACACGTCCGAAAGCACGGCGCAAAAACCTGGACCGAGTTCCCGATCGAGGATCTTCCACGCTACAAAGAATACGTCACGGATCTCGACGACGTCTGGCATCCGCCGCACGAGAAGCCGACGGTTCGTTCCCTCAATTTCGAACTTGAGCCCAAAGAAGACGGCCCGCCTTTGGATGCAGAGGCGTCCTTCCGGGTCGTCTCCTATGTTCCGTATGCGATGTTAAGGGAAAGATTCGTGCCGGGAGGCGAACGCTGGAACCCCTGGGTGCAGCTCCGAATCGACGCCATGAACCAGTCGGTCGGAACCTACGAGATGCTGGCGGTGGATCCAAAGCGCAGCGAGATCGAGATCGAAGAGGGCGTCTTCATCCGCTACAGGTGGGTTGACGACCAGGACGTTCTCGACAAGCTGATGAAACCGGGATCTCCCGAGCTCGTCGTTTCCGTGCCATCCAAGGGATACTCGGATATCATCCCTCTCAAAGACCTCGAGGGAACCTTGCCTCTGGCAGACACCGGCTACGACATCGAACTCGTCAATATCGTCTACGACTGGAGCCTGGTGAGCAAGGGGCGTCAGGGAGAGAAGGCCACCATGGCCATGATCAAGGTCAACTCTCCCGACCGGGAACAGCCCTTCACACGGGCGTTGATCCACCCGGACGGAACTCTCACCCAGGATGTCGACGAAGCCAACGTGCGACATCCGGGACTCCTTGACTCGGACCTCAAGATTGAGCTTCGAAACGTCGTCTCGCCGGGCTTTGTCCTCGTTGGCGGATCGGTGGGGACCTATGGCCTTCTCGTGAATCGGGGAGGGCAAGTTGAGTATCGCCGAGCAACCATCGGGGAGCCGATGGAGTTCATCGAAGGGAACCTGAAGGTTACCGTGGAGGGGATCTCCGAAACATCGGAGAAGATGATCCAGCCCCAGCTCACCGAAAGACGGGAGCAAAACCCGAAGTCACTTCCCAACTTCTCCATGATCCAGGTCGAGATCAAGGAGGCGGGGAAGACCCGAACGGAATGGCTTGAATACAGTCACTACTCCCACCAGAATCGAATCGGCTACTATCCGCTGTCTGTCCGTTTGGCGACAGGGCAAGCCATTGAACTTCTCTACAGCCGAGTCACTCATGCGTTGCCGACTCCCATGTCTCTTGAAACGTTCAAGCTGGAACAGTTCCCCGGAAGGACCCGGGAACGGGATTACATCAGCTTGGTGAAGTTCATGAAGGATGGGGACTGGACGGATTCTCATGAGGTAAGAAGCAATCAGCCCACAGAATACGATAAGTGGTGGTACTTCCAGAGCACCTGGGATCCCCCCGCACCGAGCTTGAACTACGCGGGGTTGAACTACACAGGAATCGGAGTCGGAAATCGAAACGGTGTCCGGGTCATGCTTCTTGGGTCGATCCTCATCATGTTGGGTGCCATGTATGCCTTCTACTTGAAGCCGCTGATCCGGCGGAGACAACAAGCCGCACTTTCGGCACGCAACGAACAGAAACAACAAACGGATTCAGTCGAAACCTCTGTAAGTCATCAGGAACCAGCGGCTCTTCGGAGCTAGCTTTTCTGGACTCAGCCGGTTTCGATCCTCAGTACAGCAACGAAAGGCGAACGCCATGAAGTTCTCGAGAGTCAGCTTCGGACTCGTCACGCTCGCGATCTTGGTGATGTCAGGAGTCGGCCAGGCCGAGGGAGACCTCCGTCTATCGGTGTCAAAGTCCTTCGTTGAAGGACTGGATGTGGCGGCGATTCAGCTCGTCGCCGTGCAGGAAGATGGCCGGGTCAAGACGTTTGATTCTCTTGCCCGAGAAAAGCTAAAGCACGTTGTGGGCTCCAAACTCGCCCGCGCACAGGAGCCCGTCGTTGTCTATCTCGACATGATGCTCAATCCGGAGCAATACCGGGATGCGAACATCATTTTCGTCAAGAAGCCGGCCATGCGCCGGGACATCATCGAAGGGGTCAAGAGCCTCACTCCACCTCAGGCAAGACAAGGAGTCATCTCCGGAGTCGAGCTGAACCGGTTTGAAGAAACCGGATTCGTGTCGTTAAACTTCATCGATCACAATGTGGTGAGGACTGCATTGTCCGAGCTACGACGGGACTTGATGCGGTCGAACAAAGCCGTCGGTGAGATCATGCGGGCCCGCAACATCGCCGACCCCCGATTCCTTCACGCCATGCTCAAGGTCATTCCACCTCCTGGAATGACCGACGTCGATCCCTGGTATCCAATCGCCCAGCTCTTCGGCTCCCAGGGTGTAACCCAGGGCGGATCGGGTCATGACCACGGAGAGATCCCCGGGGTTTCTGAAGAACTGAGTCGCAAAATCCTGGCCAGCTGGAGCGGGCTTCAGACCGCATGGGCCAATGAAGACGTGACCCTCGCCAGCACGTCTTTGAACGAGCTTGCGGCGATCTTTCCCACCATCGAGCCCGATCTCTATCCTTCACCAGGTCGTCTGTCCCTGGAGCACTGGTACTACAAGAGCGTCAAGATGACCTGGGTCTGGATTCTCTACTTCCTGGCTCTTCCCTTGCTGCTGATGGCCGTGGTCTACAAATTCAAGTGGGCGCGGATCGCCGGGCTCGGGTTCTTCAGCATCGGTTTTGCCGCCCACACCGCATCCATCATCATCCGCTGGGTCCTCGCAGAACGAATCCCCAATGCAAACATGTTCGAAGCCGTCGTTGCTTCGGCTTGGTTCGGGGGAGTGATAGCCATCGTGTACGAGATCATCTGCCGCAAGAAGGCCCTGAAGAACATGGGGGCGATGTGCGCATCGGCCTACGCCATGGTCGCCATGATGGTTGGTTACTACTCCCCGGTGAGTCTCAACAGCGACATCACCACGGTGATGCCCGTCCTGGACAAGACCATCTGGCTGTACATCCACACCAACATCGTCATCGGGTCCTACGGCCTCATCTTCTTCGGGGGAGTTACCGCTCTGTTTTATCTATGCGGCTCGGGAATCAATTTATTCCGGGGGGAGAAGAAGGGACGCACCTGGGATGGACGCTCCGGACTCTCCAAGAGCTTTGATGGCGCGACCATGGTGTTCCTGCAACTTGCATTCATCACACTCTGGGTCGGTACCGCCCTTGGCGCGGTCTGGGCCGATGTCTCCTGGGGACGCCCCTGGGGATGGGATCCAAAGGAAGTCTTTGCTCTGAACACCTGGATCGTCTTATTGATCCTCGTCCACGTTCGATTGAAGGTTCGCAACAAAGGCTTCTGGACCGCAATCATTGCCCTCATCGCCTGCGGAGTCATGCTCTTCAACTGGATCATCGTAAACTTTGTCGTGGTCGGACTCCACAGCTACGCCTAGCAGTCCGCACATTGTGAGTCAACCGGGTCGTCTTCCCCTAATGAAGAGAGAATCGAATGTCGCTTAGCAAAGATCTTCTCGAGTTCTTGGTCTGCCCCGAAAGCAAGAACAACCTCATCTACCTCGAGGAGGAGCAGTTTCTCTTTTGCCCCGATTCTCGACTCAAGTACCGGATCGACGACGGCATTCCGGTGATGCTGGTCGAGGAGGCGGAAAGGCTGTCCGAAAAAGACTGCGAGAAGCTGGTGAAAGAAGCCAAGAAGAAGGGGTTGATCTGACCCATTGGCGGCCGGGTGACTCCGGTCTCCATGAGGTTGGCAAATTCGGCCGACCTGCATGAATCATGCGGGTTCAAGCTGCTCCGCGATTTTCCTGGCCAGTTCTTCCCCGCCTGTCAGCTTCCCCGGGCGCCATCCCACCGAAAGTCCATCCCCGCTTTCTAGCTTCGGGATGATGTGAAAGTGGACGTGAAGAACCTCTTGATGGGCCGCAGCCCCGTTGTTCTGCAACACATTGAAATCCTTGGCGCCCGTGGCTTTGAGGACGGCCGCGGCAATCTTCGGCAGGACCCTCCCGATGGCCGCTCCCGATTCTTCGGAAAGGGCATCCAGGGTGACCGCCGGCTCCTTGGGGATCACAAGAGTGTGTCCCGGAGACAGGGGATTGATGTCCAGGAATGCCAGGACCTGTCCGTCCTCGTAGATCCGGTGACAGGGGATCTCGCCGTCGATGATTTTTTTGAAGATCGTTGTGGTCATGAGGGGGGAGGATAGACAATAGTGCGAACAGTACGCAAGTTCCTATCTTTGATTCTTGGGGGAGGCTGACCCATGCTTGAGCAGTTCATGTTCCAGACAAAGCGAAGGGTGGTGGAAGACCATCAGGCCGCGCAGACCGCCCGAAAGGCAGATCGAACCGACTTAAGAACGGATGAACTGGAACAGAGAATCGAAAAGCTGACCGTCGCAAGCATGGCTCTCTTTTCTCTGCTGAAGGATCACCACGGAGTCACCGAAGACCAGTTTCTCGAGCGAGTCAAAGAGATCGATCTTCTGGACGGAGTCCTTGACGGGAAGCTCGAGCAGATGACCCCCGTGTCGAAATGCCCGAGCTGCAAACGCATCATGTCCAGGAGACACCAGCACTGCCTCTACTGCGGAGAGGCAGGACTCACAGAGGAAACGTACCAGGCGTTTCGTTAGAATCGCGAACGGATCGAAACGATATAGCGGACTCATGAAGGAGATCTGGTGAGCATCAAAGTTCCTCACACTCTTGTCCTTTTGTTTGGCATGTTGATCTTTGCCCTGCTGCTAACGTTCATTCTTCCCCCGGGAACCTTTGATCGGGAGACAAACGACCACGGCAGAGAACAGGTCATCGCCGGGTCCTACAAGGCCATCGAACGAGGTGAGGACAACACGGCGTGGAAACGAATCACCGGAATGTTTCTTGCCATCCCCAAGGGTTTCACGAAGGCGGAAGACATCATCTTCTTTGTCTTCATCATCGGAGGGGCTCTTGCGGTCATCCGGATGACCGGAATGGTGGACGCGGTTCTCGATTTCATCCTGAGGAAGTTTGGACGCAGTCAGAACCTTCTGATTCTCTTCGGGATGTTCATCTTCACGGCGGGGTCAAGCAGCCTGGGCATGGCCGAGGAATATCTTCCCTTCGTGCCGCTGCTTCTTGCTCTCAGCTGGGGAATGAAGCTGGACCCGGTGGTCGGCATCGGCATCCTGTGTGTGGGCTACGGCATTGGCTATGGCGTTGCTGCCGTGAACCCATTCACCGTCGTGGTCGCCCAGACCGTCTCCGGACTCCAACCCCAATCCGGCTGGTGGTATCGGCTCATCCTCACCGTCCCTTTCTTTGCCCTGGGTGTGATTCACGTCTGGCGCTATGCGGCAAAAATCCGAAAGGATCCGACCAAGAGTCTCGTCTATGACCTCAAGATCGATCGTCCCGAGGAAAACAAAGAACCCGTCCCCCTCACCACGAGACACCTGCTGATTGTTGGGGTCACGTTCGTGGCCATGGGGCTGATCGTCTGGGGGATCGGGAGTAAAGAATGGTATCTCACCGAGATGGGGGGCATCTTCTTCGCCTTGACGATCGTGGTCGCCATTCTGGCTCGGATCCGGCCGGACGCAGCCGCATCGGAATTCTGTAAAGGGGCCGCGGAGCTGACAACAACGGCTCTCCTCATCGGTTTTGCTCGGAGCGTGGAGGTCGTGTTGAATGAAGGTCAAATCATCGACACGATCATTAACGGGATCGCAACACCGCTGGAATCTTTGGGACCCGAACTCTCCGCCATGGGAATGTTCGCCGTCCAGAGTTTCACCAACGTTTTCATTCCTTCCGGTAGCGGACAGGCGTACGTCACGATGCCCGTCATGGCGCCACTCGCCGACATCTGCGGGGTCGAGCGTCAGGTCGCAGTTCTCGCCTATCAGTTCGGCGACGGCTTTACCAACATTATCGTTCCGACCAATGGAGTCCTCATGGGGATCCTGGCTCTTGCCGGAATTCCATACGACCGGTGGTTCAAGTTTCTTTTCCCCCTCATGATCCAGGTGTGGATCCTGGGCTGCCTTGCTCTTGCCGTTGCCGTTTGGATCGGATACTCCTGAAGAATTTGTTCAGCGTTCAGAAATACAACGAGGTGTGAATCATGAAATTACTGCTGTCGTCCGTGGCTCTCCTGTCTTTGCTCTCCGTCGCTCTTTTCGCGGCTCCGATGTCGGCTCAAAAGGCCGGCGCAAAGAAGAAGACCCAGGCTCACAAAGCTCTCCTGAATCCCAGGATCGCCAGTGAAAAAGCTCCCGAGTCGTTCAAGGCAAAGTTTGAAACGACCAAGGGATCGTTCGTGATCGAAGTCACCCGAGATTGGTCTCCTCTTGGTGCCGACCGGTTCTACAATCTTGTGAAGGTCGGTTTCTTCACCGACGTCACTTTCTTCCGCGCCATCAAAGGCTTCATGGTCCAGTTTGGCCTTCACGGCGACCCGAAGGTCTCCGCAGCCTGGAGAGTGGCAACCATCAAGGACGAGCCGGTGCTTCAATCCAACAAGCCTGGCTACGTAACGTTTGCCAAGACCGGACAACCGAACTCAAGAAGCACCCAGTTCTTCATCAACTACGGATCGAACAGTGGTCTTGATCGTCAGGGCTTCTCCCCGTTCGGTCGAGTCGTTGAGGGAATGGAAGTGGTGAACTCCCTGCATCAGGGATACGGTGAGGGTGCTCCTCGGGGACGCGGGCCCAGCCAGCAGAAGATCGGAGAAATGGGAACGAAGTATCTTCGAGCGGACTTCCCGAAGCTCGATTACATCAAGTCCGCTTCGATCGTCAAGTAGATTGGAAGTAGGCCGGAGCCTGGCCTTCCTTCCACTTGATGTTGCACCCAAGACTCGGGGTTTGTTCGGAGGACGGTTTTTCTCCGGCAAGCACCGAGTCGATGGCCGCCTGCAGATCCTTCCCGCTCGGCTTTTGAGGAGGATCCTGCTTTGGCCTCGTGCTGTCGTACTGCCCCCGGTAGACGAGGTGATGGTCCGCGTCAAAGAGGAAGAAATCAGGAGTGCAAGCGGCTCGGAATTCTTGCGCCACCTTCTGAGATTCGTCGAGGAGATAAGGGAAGTCATATCCTCGCAAGGCGGCCTCTTCCTTCATCGCTTCCGGGCCATCATCCGGGTACTTTTCGATGTCATTGCTGTTGATTCCTACAACCGCAAGACCTCGTCCCTTTGCCTCCCGGCAGAGACGACCCAGATCATCCGCCAGATGCTTCACGTAGGGACAGTGATTGCAGATGAATGAAACGAGAAGAGGTTTTCCTGCAAAATCGGAAAGGCTGATCGGGTTACCGTTGGAGTCGGGAAGAGTAAACCCGGGGGCCGCCGTTCCAAGTTCCAACATGGTCGAACTCGTCTTCACCATCGCTTGACTCCTCTTAAGGTTCTTCATCCACCGGAACGTCTTGGATCAGCAAAAAGCCCTCTTCCCCCAGTCCTTGATAGAGAGGAAGAAGAATCCGGCCAGGTTCGGGAGATGCGATTTCGCCCCCTCGATCCGAGGCCAGGACCTGTCCACCTTGCACCCGGTCAAAGTTGGCGAATCCGGGAGCCATCTGGAAACCATCGTCTTTTAGCAACTCGTGCCGATGCATGACCCGCACTTCCCGGGGGAGAGTCCTGACCGCTAGCTGAAGAGTCGCTCGTGCCAGGGACAGGTCACGAAGTTCCTGCTCCTGGATCAGACCCCACTCGGAAAGAGCAATCCAGATGATCGCCTCCAGGTTGCTGACGGCTTCCTTTGCATCGTGCTGGCCGCCTTCTACCCCCACCGCAACATGGCCACGGTCGGTGAGATAGTCCATGAGGGTCCCCTGCAGAACGTCTTCGACCCCGAGAATGATCGGAATCTCGAAGTGTCGCAGGAGCCGGCGAACGGGGGAGGCCCCGCAGAGGAAAGCGAAGGGGGGTCCTTCTCCGGACGTGCTGTGAAGGTCCAAAAAAAGAAAGGGCCCTTCATCTTTCGAAAGGACCTCTTCGATCGCGGAAAGAAGTTCGATCTGCTGGACGTCCTCGACCAGAAGTTCTTCTGGTTTCCTCGCCCTGAGATTTTCGATCTCGTCCACCGTCCAGTTTCGATTGAGATCCCGCTCGAGATAGCGGACTCGCTCCTGGAGTGCAGGAAGATTTCCCCGCAAGCCCACGACCCGTCCCCGAAGATCAAAAGGCTGGGCGCGTAGACCATCAAGAACCCGCTCGATCGCCTCCGGCCCGGAGGGTTCATTCCCGTGGGTTCCTCCGATGAGGACCAAGGTCGGGCCCGGTTGATCACACTCATAGGACCCGATGAGCCTCTGGACCTGGTGCTCTTTCCCGTTTGCCGTCTGCAAGATCAAGACTCCCGAAGCTCCCTCTCGAAGACTTCCGCCGCGGCATCCAGGAAGTCAGAAACGGTAACAACCCCGACGAGATGGTCTCCATTGACGACAGGAAGACATCCGACTTTCTGCTCTCGCATGATTGCGATGGCATCCAGAGCGCTCGTCTCCGGGGGAACGGTGACCACATTGGACTTCATGATGTCATTGACGGAAACAGGCTCATTTCGGCTTTCAGTGAGGCCTCGTGCGATCAAGCGGAGGAGATCTCGATGAGAGACGAGACCGACAAGCTTTCCGTCGTCATCTTCGACCGGAACATGTCGGATGTGCTCCCAATCCATGAGGCTGGCGGCAAGATCCACAAGATCTCCCGGCCGGACCGTGAACAGGTCTGTTGTCATGAACTGGCCGACCGTCTGGTAGGTCGAGTGCCAGCCCTCGGATTCGTCCAGCGTGGCAAGATCCCATTTGTGGACGGGTAATCCGGATTGCTGCCGGTTGTACGTCGCCGCCGCCAGGGTTCTGTACCGCTCATCTCGGGTCCCTCCTTCCGCCATGGAAGAAAGAGAATCAAACGCCCACTTCGACCCGGTTCGACCGCTTTCGACCCGATCCTCGATGATTCCAAGATACCGGTCGATATCCGCCGAATCGACTCCGGAAGTTTTCAGCCCGTCCCGGGCCATCCGCAACAACGGGTCCTGGATGATTTCGGTCGCCGTGACGGTCTTGCCATTCATCCAGTTGAACTGAGCGTTCAATCCATGCCGGGCTGCAGCGAGAAAATTCCCCTTGGCGTCATCAAAGGGCATGATCCGGTCGATGGCACCGTATTCCTCAACAAAGCTGGCCATCAGCCCGAAGAAGAAGGCCGCATTGGCCATCTCATCGGCCACGGTCGGTCCGGCGGGAAGAGCTCGATTCTCGATCCGAAGGTGAGCAACCCCGTCCTTGACTCCGTAGCAGGCCCGGTTCCATCGGTAAACCGTGCCATTGTGAATGCGAAGGGCGGTAAGAGGAGGCGGAACTCCCGCCTCGACCGATTGGATCGGAGATTCATCCACCGGAGTGGCAAGAAGGGTGCGGAAGCGAGCGATGTCTTCCCGGAAGATCTCCAGGACGGATTCCTTCATCCAGGCGTCCCCGAAACTCACCCGAGGGCGATGTCCCCGGGCCTGATGGGTTGCGGAGCGGGCGTCCACGGAATGCTGGAAAAGGGCCACTCTTGTTTCATGCCAGAGCCGATGGCCGAGAAAAACGGGAGAGTTCACCGACGCAGCCAGGACGGGGGCTGAAACCGCTTGAGCCGTATTATAAAGCCTGGCAAATTCCTGGGGGCTCACCTGAAAGTGAACCTGAAAACTGGTGTTGCACGACTCCATCATGACGTTGTCATGGGAAACGTTTAGCTCGTCCAACCCCTTGATCACCGTATGGAATGCACCTCCCCGCAACCGGGTCATTGCCTGGTTCAGGGCGAAGTAGCGCGGGATCGGGGTCATATTCTCCAGGCCAAGATCCGTGAGCTGCAAGGTGGGGAGGATCCCGGTGAGCAGGATCTTGGCGTTCACCGTGGCTGCGGCCTCCCGAGCCACCTGGAGAAGCTCATTGATCTCCGCCTCCATCTTGCTGAGACAATCCCCCCCGAAATCATAGGGTGAGAGATTCGCCTCCAGGTTGTACCGGGCCAGCTCCGTGGTGAACTGGCTGTGGCGAATCTTGTGCAAGAGCTCCATGGCCACCGGGGCAGGTCGGAACGCGCTATCGATCAGGAACATTTCCTGCTCGGCACCGATCCTTCGGGCCCCGCTCTCGATCATCCCTCGATCCAGCATCAGCTCGAGGGCCTGGACGTCGTCAAGCAGCCGTTTCATGAACTGGCGCTGCTGGAGAGCATCATATTGGTCTAATACCTTGCGTTCGCCCATAACCCTAAGAATTGCAAATGCCTATGTTCGGAGCCAAGATCGACCTGATTCTAGATTGCTTGCAGGGGCAGTATCAAGCGGAAAACGGCCAACGCACCTTGGAAGCCACCGACACCTCCCGTAAAAGGGCTATCCTTGACGGAATCCGACTTTGTCAACCGTCGGCTAGAATCGGAGCCAGAGAATGCTAATGTTTACGGTACAGTTAACATTGGTTCAATCCCTACACCCGTCTTTTTTGCGGGCACCATCAAACATGCATTTTGAAGGAGGTTTTTGTCATGCCTTACGATCCACTCATGGTTCAGCCCATGCGAGAAGAGCTCACTCAGGTCGGCGTTCAAGAGCTTTTGACGTCGAGCGATGTGGATGGCTTTCTTGGAGATAAGGAAAGCTCGGCCCTCGTGATCATCAACTCGGTCTGCGGTTGCGCTGCCGGGCAAGCTCGGCCCGGGGTGGCTTTGGCCCTCAAGCACGCCAAAACCCCTGACAAATCCGGAACCGTCTTTGCCGGCCAGGATCTTGAAGCGACGTCCCACGCTCGCAGCTATTTCGCCGACTATCCTCCGTCAAGCCCGTCGATCGTTCTCTTCAAGAACGGCGAGGTCGTGCATTTTGTCCCCCGTCACATGATCGAAAATCGAGATGCGGCGAGCCTTGCCAAAGAGCTCACGGATGCATTCGATACCCACTGCTAGTTTTTCTCGAAGACCCCAGAAAAGAGGATCGTCTCATGGGTACATTTCATCAGGACAAGGGGGAGCTTCACGGCATCACCGTCGTGGTCGACACCACCGGGTCCAAGGTCTATATCGGTCGCTGTGACACGATGACCGATCAAGGGATCATCTTGCTCGACGTGGATGAGCATGAAGACGGAAAAGACGGAAAGTCAAAAACCGACTTCATCCAGAAGGCGGCGAAATTTGGTGCCTGGAAAAAGCACGAACACTTCGCCATCCCCAAGGACGAAATTGCTTTCGTCAAACCCCTTGGCGAGTTCGCTGCCGGATAGCCCATGACATCACAAACTCAACTCGACACCGAGGTCGAAATGATCACGGTCGGTGCGTTTGCCGAGAATACGTTCTTTCTTCGCAAGCGCGATGAAAAGGAAGTTCTCATCATTGACCCCGGCGATGAGTCAGCGCGGATCATCCAGCTCATCGAGGATCGTGGCTGGAATCCGGTTGCTGTGGTGAACACCCATGGCCACATCGATCACATCTGTGCGGTCCAGGACTTGAAGGAAAAGTACGGTATCGAGTTCTATCTTCACTCGGACGATCTTCCGCTCGTCAAAGAGGCTCCGCTCCATGCGTCGCTTTTTGGACTGGCGCCGCCTCGAGTGCCGGAAATGGATCATGACCTCGCCGGATTGAGCACTCTTTCGCTTGCCGGAATGACGATGGAACTTCGACACACACCGGGACACTCCCCTGGGAGCGTGACCTTCGTGCTTCCCGGCCGGGTGATTTCCGGAGATGTGCTGTTTCAATCAAGCATCGGGCGAACCGACCTTCCAGGTGGCGACTTCGACATCTTGATGAACGCCATCCGTACCCAGTTGCTTCCCCTTCCGGACGAAACGATCGTGCATTGCGGCCATGGTCCGGAGACCACAATCGGGGAGGAACGGAGGAGTAATCCGTTCATTACGGGAGAGGCTGGACCGGGATAACCCGGCAAATCTTCCCGAGAGAAGAATCTCTGGCCGTTTCCCCACTTTTTCCCGGCCGGACCGACTGACAGTACGTAGGATTCCCGGTACACTCCTGGACCGCATTTTGCGTTGCACGACCACCGATGCCGTTTCAATCGGCAAGAGAATATCCCTGGAAAGGAAGACCCATGTTGCGATCTACCCTGGCCCTCTCACTTGTTTGTGGGGCTCTAACCGCTCTTCTTTTCGCCATGCCCTCCGCAGCGGAAGATGGTGAGAAGAAAGTGGTGAACTACAAGGAAGCCAAGTCACCTCTCGACTTCACGATGACCAACATCGAAGGGGAAGAAGTTCCTCTTTCCAAGTACAAAGGGAAGGTCATCCTGATGGTGAACGTGGCCAGCAAGTGTGGCTACACTCCCCAGTACACAGGTCTTCAGAAGCTTTATAAAGACTACAAAGACAAGGGCCTGGTCGTTCTGGGCTTTCCCTGCAATGATTTTGGCCGGCAAGAGCCAGGATCGAATGAAGAGATCCAGGAGTTTTGCTCGAGCAAGTTCTCCGTCACCTTTCCTCTCTTTTCCAAGGTTCAAGTCCAGGGTCGAAGAGCGGCTCCTCTCTATCGCTACTTGACCCACCCGGACCTCAATCCCAAGTTCAGTGGGCCGATCCCCTGGAACTTCAACAAATTCCTGATCGACCGGGACGGCAACGTGTGCGGTCGCTTTCTTCACAAGATCGCTCCCGATGACAAAGAATTCCTGGCCGCAGTCGAAACCGAGCTGAAGAAGAAAAAGGGCGCCCCCAAGGTGACAGCGGGCTCTTGACGAATTCTTGACAACCGATGTTGCTCCCTGACTTAGACTCGGATCATGGATCCGCAGCAACAGAGAGTTTGGTGGCCCCTCGTCCTGGTGCTGGTTGCCTCGTCAGGCCTCCTTGTTCTTGGCTTGACGGGACTTTGGCAGGGGACGAGGGCAGCGGAAGGGCTGGCTCGCGACGAATCGGAGCGGGCCGCCCGAACCCATGCTCGGGCACTCCAGGCCAAACTGACCGATCCCCGATTGGTGGGTCGAGTCAATGAATCCAAAGTCTTCAAGATCGAGCAGGGCGAACTCTTCATCCCCGAAGACGTTCGATGGGTCCCCCGAGAAAATGCGGTCCTCCTTCGGCTAGCTCCCTCTTCTCTTGCCGATGTTTACCAAAGAGCCCGTCGTCTCGAATTCGTCGAGAACCGACCCGAAGACTCAAGAGACATCCTTGCCAGAGCTCTTTCGCTCCTTCCTCAGGATCAGACCTCCGACCCTCATCGAAGTCGGTTGCTCCTGGCGTCTGCATGGAACGCCCATCGAAGAGAGTCCTTCGAGGATCGAGATGAATCCCTCGGAGAGCTAGGCGACTTGGAGATCCAGGATCAAGCAACCCGTCTTGGGCTCTTACTCCTCGATTTCGAATCCAAACTTGTCCTCCCCGAGTTCACCGAGGAGCTCTTTCGAGAGCTTGCTCCGGGCCCGGGCAAAGCAACCTTGAGTCGACTCGTTGCGAACGGTCTCCCCGAAGAAAAGGCAATCCAGCTCGGCCAGCTCCTTGATCGATGCAACGAGGTCAGGACCGTTCTTCTTGCAGCAAGAGAAGCCCTTCCGACCCTCGTTGGATCAACCACACCTTCGGTGAACCGTCTCGAAGATCGTATTCTTCTTTACTACCCGGAATCACAGGAGTCGGGTCGCGGCGTGGTGCTCTCTCCTCAGGAGGTAAAAGCACTCCTGGTGGAGGGGAGCCCAAACGACGAAGCCTCGACGGTTTCACATCAACTGCTACCGGGACAGCTCGTGGTTTCGGATCGGCCTCTGGTTGATGCCATTTCCATTTCTCCCTCCCTTTATCTCGTTCCGAATCGGCCACCACGCCCCGCTCTTTGGAGCCGGCCTTGGTTCCTGGCAGCTCTCTTCCTGACCGTCGTCGTGTTCCTTGGACTCGGTCTTTTTCTCATGTCTCGAGCGATACAGCGGGAACGGCAACTGGTGGCGACCCGCGCCGATTTTCTCTTGGCGGTTACTCACGAGATCAAGACGCCACTTTCTTCCCTGCGGCTTCTCTCTGAAATGCTGGTCACCGGTAGGGTCCGTCAGGAATCAAAACGAGCGGACTATCTCCGAAGCATCGCGGCCGAATCGGGGCGCCTCTCGGTTCTCGTGGAAAATGTCCTGGACCTTGGAAGATTGGAGCGAGGAGAGAAGTCCTATGACCTGAAGTCTCACTCCTTGAAAGATGTCCTTCTGGAACTCTCGGATCTCTTCTCTCCGCTTGCCTCTCGAGATGACATGGAAATCCAGATGCAAGTCGGCATCAAGGAGCGAACTCTCGTCCTCGACCGAGCCTCGATTACTCAGGCTTTTCTCAACGTTCTTGAGAACGCCAGGCGTTATGCAGCTCCGGGAGGGAGAATCGAAGTGATCCCAGCCGAGGATGGGGGCATCTTATCGATTCGTTTTCGTGATTTCGGCCCTGGCATTGAGGTGGATGAACGAGAGAAAATCTTCGAGAAATTCCGGCGGGGGAAGGTCGCGGGCACAGGTGGAAATCCCGGAGTTGGTCTCGGTCTCTACCTTGCCAGGACCATTCTCAGAGATCACGGAGGGGACCTTGTCTGCATGGATCCACCCGAAGGAAAAGGAGCCCTCTTCGTGGCAAGCCTTCCCCTTTCCGGGCAAACGAACGGAAAGAAGGTTCGGGGATGAGCGCACGACTTCTCGTCGTTGAAGATGATCGATCTCTCCGAACCGGTCTTGCCGACGCTTTCGACCACGAGGGTTACAATGTCACGACAGCCGAAGATGGAAAAGTCGCCACCGAGCTGGTCTTCAGCCGACATTTCGACATCGTGATCCTCGATCTCATGCTTCCCCACCGGGGAGGGCTGGAGATTCTAAAAGACATTCGGGAACACGGACTCACCATCCCCGTCCTGCTGCTCACGGTTCGCGGGGATGAAAACGATAAGGTCCTTGGATTCGAACTCGGGGCGGACGACTATCTCACCAAACCCTTCAGCCTTCGAGAACTGACCGTCCGGGTCAAAGCGCTTTTACGTCGGGGGAAGATCAATCCATCTGGATCCCGAACCGAGAACCCGGTGCGCTTTCGATTGGGGCCGACCGATGTGGATCTTGGAACGTTTCAGGTGTCCCGGGCCGGCCGAATTGAGGCCCTCTCCAGCAAAGAGGCTTCGATTCTTGCTCTCCTGCATCGATGGGGTGAGCGGGTCGTGAGTCGGGATCGATTCCTCGAGGAAATCTGGGGCGAAGACCCGTTCGTTTCCCATCGCACCGTCGACACACACGTCTTGAACCTCCGGCAAAAAGTTGAGGTGGATCCCAAGAAACCCAGGCATATCCTCACCGTTCATGGTGTGGGCTATCGCCTTCAAAAAAGCATCGATTCCTGATTTGACAGGATCTTGACATGACTTTGACCGGGCCCGGACACGAGTGAGCTACCGTTTTGAGAGCGGGAATCGTCCCGCTCATCAGAGGATGACCAACAGATGACGAATTACAAGAAGACATCGAGGATGGGAGAGGCTCTCCTTGTGGCCATTCTTCTCTTCACGGCAACCGGGAGTCCTGCGTTCGGTCAAACAAGCCCGGAAACTAAAGCCCGTGAACTTCTCCAGGTTGCCATCCTCACCGAGGAGAGCGAGCACAACCCGCTTGCAGCTCAAAAGCTTTACCAACAGGTCCTCGCCGTCCCCCAGATCGGAGAACCGCTGAAGACCCAGGCCTGGCTCCGCCTTGGACTTTGTCTTCTTGGAATGGGGGAGGAGCAGGAAGGCTACAAGGCTCTTGAGGAAGCAGCGGAGGGAGAGGGAGAGTCTGCAAAGGAGGCGTCAAGCCTACTCACCAAAGAGGCTCGCTCTCGCTTCCAGCTGGAGGGGCGAATCCAGCAATTGGCGGCGGCATTATCGATGAGGGATCCATCCAAAATTATTCAAGAACTGGAATGGATCGGTGAACCGGCAGTGCCCTCGCTCATCCATGCGGTCCAAGCAGAAAAGATCGACCTTGAGTTGATTAACCGCACTTTTACTGTCCTCCTGAGAATCGGAGGAGAGAAAGCCACCGAGTATTTCGAAAGCGTCATTCGCTCCGAAGACCCCATTCTTAAGCGGACCCTCATCAAGCTGATCGGAGGGATCAGACAGCAGGTCGATCCCACGGTTCTCTCGACCATTCTTGGGCTCTTGGAAGACAAGAATCCTTTCATCCGCAGCGAGTTTCTTCGAACTTGCGGAGATATCGTTCCACCGCTCGAGCTAGTCCGGTTCACCCAAGATCCCGATGCGTCGGTCCGAATCTCTGCTCTCTCCCACATTGCTTCCCGGGGCCATGTCGGCAGTCAGGAAGTCATGAAAGTACTCGCTCCCATCCTCACGTCTTCGCTTGAAAGCAAAGACGAGGAATGGCTTTCCGTTTTGAGGATGATTCTCGGGAGATCTCATATTCTCTCGACCCGCGAAGGGAGAGAGCTTTACTTCTTGGCGCTCTCTCATCCAGGACTGGAGCGGTCTTCAGGGAGCAAAAAGTGGTACGACGGTTGGAGCGGGCGGAAGGTGAAGTTCGTCGACGAATGGACTCCTCAAGAGATGCTTCCAATTGCCCGGTCCTTGGGACCAATCCACAAAGATCAACCGACACTCAGCCAGCGAGTCATTAGCCAGTTCGTAGCAGCAAACTGCACCCAATGGAATTCAGATCTGGAAGACGCTCTTGAACTTGACGCTCTTGGCTATGGATCCGGGGCGATCAGTGAATGGATCCTGAAAAACGCAAATGAGAGCCTACTTCATCCGGTGATCCAGAGGTTAGCTCGATTCCCGGCCCCCCAGGACTATTCAGTGTGGTTGTCCCGACAAGAGCTCCCGGAATCTGCCTTGCCCGAGCTAACTGCCCACATCAAGAGAGGTGATGACTTTGGTCTCTTTCTGATCCGGGCAATTGCCAGAATGGGCACCGAAAGCTCCGCCCGCTCTTTGGAGAATCTCGTCCTGGGAAATCCAGACCGCCTGTATGCATTCACCTTCAATTCTCTGATTGAGGAAAATTCGGCAGCAAACAACGCGCTCTTGCAAAGGCTTATCCCTCTCGGAGGTTCCGACCAGAATAGTAAACGGGCCCGAAATCGGGCCCTTCTCCATCTGGTGAGTGAGAATCCGAAGGGAGCTCTTGATGTCGTGGTTCGCGCTTATCAAGCTGGCCTCGAAAAAGACTCCCCAGATTCCTCACGGGGTCCGAAACGGTTCCTGGTTGAGATCATTGGCACGAACGAGAATCCTTCCCGGGTGGATCCTGCCCTCACCGCCAAGTTCTACAATCTGTGCCTGTCAACATCCAACCAGGATGCTTGGGAGGACGCCGACAACACGGCTCTCCTTCTCGACCATCGAACTAAGAACCGGGGCTGGCTCGTTCAGGAGCCTGTAATCGAAGCTCTGGTGACTCATGCTATGCAGTGCCCGCTCAGGGAAGACGATCGGCGCCTTTTCATTCAAAGGGTTGTCTATCAAAAGCGAGGAGACCAGAAACTTCGGAGGCCCTTGATCGACGCCACACTCGTTAGTGATGACATCGAATTGGTCTCCGCTGCTGTATCGAAGATTTACGATTATCTATCCTTGCCTGGTTGGAGGCCAGAATTCTATGCCGACCTGATTCCCACCCTCGAACAATTGCTCACCCGATCCGATGTCTCTGTCGTGAACACGTCTCTCAACATCCTGGGAAAGCTCGCTCCCGAGCGTTTCGCCGAAAAGGCCAAAGAGATGACGAAACACCAGTCGGCCGAGATTCGGCTCAATGCCGGGAAGTACCTGGTCGAAAACCGCCCGTCAGAAGCGACTTCCTACTTGATTCCTCTCCTGAAAGATCCCGATTCATCGGTCCGCGAGGAAACCGCGAGGATCATGGCCAACGTCCTGGATCGGGAGTCTATTCCTGCCCTCATCGAAGCGATGCGAGATCCGGACTACAAGGTGAGGCTCGCCGTTCAGAGCTCCCTTGACAGAATCCGAACCTACTACGAGACAAAGGACCACTGGCAGACTTACCTTTCCTCGGTTGACCTTGAGGCTTCTAGCGCCGCCGAGGCCTTGCTCAAACAGACAAAGTCGGAAGAGAAGCAGGAGGTTAGAGTTGCAGCAATTCAATCCCTGGCAAGCCTGGGTGTCAAGGAGACCTTGCCGTTCCTCATCGAGCTCATGAAAGACCCGGATCCTCGGATTGCAAAAGAGGCTCTTCTTGCGATAAATCGCCTGAATCAAGTGACTGAGGAGAAAGGCGAAGACTAACTGGATCATCCCTCCTTCCCAATGCGGGCGCCCTCGTGTATTCTTTGACGTTTCGATTTTCGGACCCGGCAACATTGATTGTTGCCAGGGACCGTGTCACGGGCGCGAAAACGGGGGACTCCTTTTCTTTCATGGCAAGCCGTGAGATCCGCATTCGGGGCGCAAGCGAGCACAATCTCAAGGAAGTCAACCTCGACATTCCAAGAAACACCCTGACCACCATCACGGGTGTTTCGGGGTCGGGGAAGTCTTCTCTCGCGTTCGATACCCTTCATAAGGAAGGCCAGCGGCGATTCATGGAATCGCTGTCGGCCTATGCGCGCCAGTTTCTGGGCCGCATGGAAAAGCCCAAGGTCGAGCACATCGAGGGGCTGTCTCCGACCATTTCCATCGACCAGAAGACGGTCAATCGCAACCCCCGGTCCACGGTGGGGACGATCACGGAGATTTACGACCATTTCCGTCTTCTCTACGCCCGGTTGGGAACCCCGAACTGCCCCACGTGCTCCCTCCCGATCGCCGGCCAAACCCCCGACCAGATCACCGATGCGATCCTCGCCGACGGAGCCGGAAAGCAGGTCACCCTCCTTGCGCCCATCGTCAAGGGTCGAAAAGGCGAGTACCGAAAAGAGCTGGAAGAGCTCCGGATGAGGGGATATGTCCGGGCGCGCATCGACGGAGAAATTCAGCGACTGGAAGATATCGACGGGCTCGAGCGATACCGAAACCACTCCATCGAGATCATCCTCGATCGGATCGTTGCCTCGCCGGAAAAGAAGAGCCGGATGGCCGAAGCCGTCGAGCAGGGTCTCCGAGAGGGTGAAGGGGTCCTTTACTGCCTCGCGGATGGTTCGGACGAACCAACGATCTACAGCGAGAACCTGGCCTGCCCCCGTTGTGGTTTTTCGGTTCCCGAACTCGAGCCCCGGCTCTTTTCCTTCAACTCACCCCACGGAGCCTGTGTTGATTGCAATGGCCTCGGTTTTCAGATCACCATTGATGCGGATCTGCTCATCCGGGAACCGGATCTCTCGATTCGGGATGGAGCGGCTCCTCTGCTGGAACATTGGCAACGCCTTTCCACCTTGCGTCAGGCCTTTCGCATCCTCGAGATCAAATCAAAGGCCATGGGCTTTTCCCTGAAGACCCCCTGGGAAGAACTCGAGCAAGAACAGAAGAACCTCATTCTTCACGGGCATCCCAAGGCGACCGGACGGAAGGCCTCCGGAAAAGGCGACGGGGCGGAGAAGAAGAAAAAGAGTGATGAGGGCGAGGGGGGACTGGTAGCCGCCATTGAAAAAGCCTTTGGAAGCCTGGGTCTTGCCCGATACCGCCGAGACGTTGAATGTGAAGGATGTCACGGAGGAAGGTTAAAGCCTTCTGCGCTTTCGGTTCTCTTCCACGGAATCAACATCCGGGAAGCGGCGAACATGACGGTGAAAGACGCAATTGCGTTCTTCACCCAGCTCAAGCCGACCAAGAAAGAAGCCCGCATCGGGAAACAGCTCTTCAAAGAGATCCGATCCAGGCTTTCGTTCCTCATCAACGTCGGACTCTCGTACCTGAGTCTCGATCGAAAATCCTCTTCGCTTTCTGGTGGTGAAGCCCAGCGCATCCGTCTTGCCACTCAGCTTGGTGCCAACCTTCGGGGAGTGCTGTATATTCTTGATGAGCCTTCCATCGGCCTTCACGCCCGGGACAACCGACGTCTCATCGAGACCCTCCTGAATCTTCGCGATCAGGGAAACACGGTTTTCGTGGTGGAGCACGATCTTGACACCATGTTTGCTTCGGACCACGTCATCGACGTAGGACCGGGAGCGGGAAGCGAAGGCGGCGAGATCGTGGGGCAAGGGACCCTCGCTCAGGTCGCAAAGAGTAAGACGTCGGTGACCGCGCGCTACCTCACGCGAAAGCTCTCCATTCCGATCCCGGAAGCCCGTCGTCCTCTCGATGATCGCCGGATCGTGATCGTCAACGCGACCCAGAACAACCTGAAGGGCATCACGGTCGAAATTCCCCTGGGTGTGTTCGTCGCCGTCACCGGGGTTTCCGGTTCCGGTAAGAGCACCCTCATCAACGACATCTTGAAGAAGGCCCTTTCCTTCCGTCTCCATCGGGCTCGGAAGCATCCAGGAGCCCACGAGACCATCGAGGGAGTCGGACTCGTTGACAAGGTCATCGAGATCGATCAATCCCCGATCGGCCGCACTCCGCGGTCGAACCCGGCGACCTATACCAAGGTCTTCGACGAGATCCGAAAGCTCTTCACCCAGGTTCCGGAGGCAAAGATCCGGGGCTATACTCCGGGTCGATTCAGCTTCAACGTCGAGGGGGGACGATGTGATGAATGCGAGGGCGCCGGTGTCAACATCGTGGAGATGCAGTTTCTTCCCGATGTCGAGATCCCATGTGAGGCTTGCGGCGGCAGGCGGTTCAACCGGGACACCCTCGACGTTCTCTTCAAGGGAAAGAGCATCTATGACGTGCTTTCGATGCCGGTCCTTGAGGCTCGAGAATTCTTCTCCGCACACCCGCGCATCAAGACAACTCTCGACACGTTGCATGAAGTCGGACTTGGCTACGTCAAGCTGGGGCAACAGGCAACGACCCTCTCGGGGGGAGAGGCTCAGCGGGTCAAACTTGCCGCCGAACTTCGACGAAAAGACACGGGAAACACCCTCTACATCCTGGACGAACCGACCACGGGCCTGCACCTCCACGACGTGGCAAGGCTCGTAAAAGCTGTCCAGCAGCTGGTGGACAAGGGGAACACGGTGCTCGTGATCGAGCACAACCTCGAAGTGGTGAAGGTCGTCGATCACGTCATCGATCTGGGGCCGGAAGGGGGAGAAGGCGGAGGGTTGATCGTCGCCGAAGGAACCCCCGAAGACGTGGCAAAAACCAGGAAGTCCTACACCGGACGAGCGCTAAAATCAGTTCTCAAAGATGAAGCCATTCCCGATTTCAGTGCGGCGCCCGAGACGAAAAGGAAGGTCGTTTCTTCGGAGGGCGAAGATCGGGATCTGGTCATCGAAGGCGCGTCCAAGAACAATCTTCAGCACGTAAATGTCCGGATCCCCGCCGGGAAGATCACGGTGGTTACCGGCGTCTCCGGTTCGGGAAAGACCTCCCTCGTCTTTGACACCATCTTTGCCGAAGGACAGCGGAGGTTCGTTGAATGTCTCTCGACCTACGCACGTCGCTTCCTGGGAAGGCTCGATCAACCCCCTGTCGATCGAATCGATGGATTGGCCCCGGCCATCGCCATTGACCAGCGGACCGCATCCCACAATCCCCGATCGACGGTAGCGACCTCGACGGAAATCTACGACTATCTTCGGATCCTGTTCGCCAGAGTGGGAACCCAGAACTGCCATCGATGTGGAATTGAGCTCCGCTCTTTTTCTCCGACGACGGCGGCAACCGACGCGGTCCGGCAAAAAAACGGAAAGACCGTTTTCGTGACCGCGCCTCTTTACCTTCCGGGAACAACTCGAACCCTGAGCCTCGACCGGGCCGATCATTTGAAAGGCCTTGTCGCTACCCTCCAAAAAGATGGGTTCGTGAGGGTCGTGATCGATGGGGAAGTTCATCGTCTGGAGGAGATCCCTCCCAAATCCTTCAAGATCAAGCGACGGGTTCCGGTCTACCTTCTCATCGATCGAATCAAGGTCTCGGAGAAGACGCGAAAAAGAGTGGTGGACTCTCTCGAGGTAGCCTTCGAGCGAGGAAAAGGGATGGCCTGTCTTCTTCCTGGAAGCGAAGAGGATGGGGAGGAGATCATCTACTCCCGGATCAAGGCCTGTCCCGAATGCGATGAAGTGCAAGAGGAAGAGCTGACCCCGAGGATGTTCTCGTTCAACAGTCACCTCGGGGCCTGCGAGCATTGTTCGGGTCTTGGATTCACCATCGCGGTCGACGAAGAGCTCCTCTTCACCCGGCCTGATCTTCCGATTCTTCCCGAGAAAGATGGGAGGGAGGGAGCCCAATCCATCGTCGGTGGTCACACCATGCTCGGAAACCTTCTCAAGCTTGCCGCCAAGCGAGAGAAGTTCAACATCGATAAACCGCTCCAGACCCTCTCTCCTCGGGCGATGGACATCGTGATGAACGGTCTCCCCGGAGTGGAGCTTCACGTATCCTGGGTCTCTTCCTCCGGACTCAAACATCGTCATGCGGTGTGGGAAGGCTTCACGCCTCTCATGATCCGGTGGAACCGGGAGTATCCCGATGCCTCCTTCATGGCGCGGGTGCGGTCCGTTCTGAAGGATGATGTCTGTCCAAGCTGTGAGGGGCAACGCCTGAAGCCCAGCTTGTGTTCGGTTCTCCTCGGTGGGCTCAGCATCGCCGGAGTGTGTGCGCTTTCCGTCACCAAAGGGCTGGAGTTCTTCGAGAACCTCGTTCTTTCCAAACGAGATCTGAGCGTGGCGGATCAAGCCATCAAAGAGGTTGAAGCCCGGATCCAGTTCCTGCAAAAAGTAGGGCTCGAGTATCTGACCCTGGATCGACGAACCTCGACCCTTTCGGGAGGCGAAGCCCAGAGAATTCGACTGGCGACCCAGATCGGCAGCGGTCTCGTCGGGGTCATCTATGTTCTCGATGAACCGACCATTGGCCTTCACCAGCGCGATACCGCTCGTCTCCTCACGACCCTTTCCGAGCTTCGAGATCTTGGCAATACGGTGCTGGTCGTGGAACACGATGAGGAGTCCATCTGTTATGCGGACCACATCATCGACGTCGGCCCGGGCGCAGGGAAGAATGGGGGAAATATTATCGCCCAGGGAACTCTGAAAGAGATCCGAGAAAACAAACGCTCTCTCACGGGAAAATATCTCAACGGATCCCTCCGGATTCCGGTTCCGGAAGAGCGACGCCAATCGTCCCACTGGCTCGAAGTCCTGGGAGCGACCGAGAACAACCTCAAAGACATTGATGTTCGCTTTCCCATCGGATCCCTCTCCGCGGTAACCGGAGTTTCCGGATCCGGAAAGAGCACCCTGGTGATGTCGATCCTGCGAAAAGCGGTGGCCAAGAAGCTTCGCCAGGGACGGCACCGCCCCGGCGCTCACAAGGCCGTGATTGGAATCGAGAGGCTCACCAAGATCGTGGTGATTGATCAAAGCCCGATCGGTCGTACTCCGGCTTCGAATGCGGCGACCTATACCGGAGTCTTTGATTCCATCCGCGACGTTTTTGCGGCGGCTCCCATTTCCAAGGTCAAGGGATTCAAGAAGGGGCGGTTCAGCTTCAATTCACCCCTTGGTCGATGCAATGCGTGCTCCGGCCGTGGCTACCTTCTCGTTGACATGCAGTTCCTCTCCGATGTCTGGGTGATGTGTGATGCGTGCCGGGGCCAGAGATTCAACGAGGAAACCCTTCGAGTCAAGTTCAAGGACAAGACGATCTCCGATGTGCTTTCCATGGAGGTGTGCGAGGCGCTTCAATTCTTCGAGAAGTTCCCTCGAATCAAACGCATTCTTCAGACCATCGACGACGTTGGACTTGGTTATCTCCAGCTTGGTCAGCCGGCCCCGACTCTCTCCGGCGGAGAGGCTCAACGAGTCAAGCTCGCCTCCGAACTTGCTCGTCCCGAGCAGGGAAGGAACCTCTACCTCCTTGATGAGCCAACCACGGGTCTCCACTTCGCGGACGTGAAGAATCTGATGACGATCGTTTCTCGCCTGGTGGATGCGGGGAACACGGTCATCGTGGTCGAACACAACGTCGACGTGATCAAGACCTGCGACTGGGTCGTGGATCTTGGACCGGAGGGAGGAGAACACGGCGGCGAGCTCGTCTCCTGTGGCACTCCCGAATCGTTGGCGCGAGTGGAGGGATCTTACACGGGAGAATATCTGCGAAAGGCTCTCGCCGATCCGAAGAATACCCAGGAAGCTGACAAGCCCAAGAAGAAGGCCAAAGCCAAGAAAACATCCAAGAAGGTGGCGAAGAAAGCCACGAAGAAGAAGACGAACCGGCGCACGGCTCGCTCTTAGTCTCCCGACTCTTGTGTGGTAAGATGAAGAGTGTCTTGGGAGCAAGAAAGAGAGTCATCATGCGAGAACCGTTGGGTCCTCGAACCCTTATTCTTCAGCGTAAAAAAGCAGGGGGAGAAGCCGGTTGTTCACCGCCACACCGGGGACGAACTGCCTCGTCTTTTCTTCTCTTCATTTTGACTTCTACCCTCCTCGTGTTGACTCCAACCCGGGCCTACGCACAAGGAGCCTCCTTCCCTGCGTCCTGGGAAAAAGGGCTTCGGAGCCCTCTGGAGCAAACTCGTGTCCGCACTCTGGAACGACTTCTGCGGGACCCCGAGAAAGGGGGGCGGTTTGCCAGGGCTCAGATTTCTCACCCCGACCGCCGAATTCGTCGCAGCTGCCACATCGTTCTGGGTCGCCTGGCAAAACCTGAAGATTTGCCGATCCTTGCCCGGGGAGCTGAAGACTCGGATCGAGGAGTCCGAGAAGCAGCGGCGGGTGCCTACATCACAACTCTCCTGCGGGAGAATCAATCGGTTGATCTCGCCGTCGTTCCCGCGGGGCCCTTTTCGGAAAAGGACGCGCACCGGTGGGTTGGAAAAGAGATTCGGGCCACGATTCGCGGGTTCTTCCATCGACTGGACCCGGTCAGATGGACCCACGACCGACCCTACCGGCCCATCGTTCAGTTTGGAAACCTGGCGGAAAGTCCACTCATCGAGATCATCCAGGATCGCATGCGGACCGCCAAGTATCGGGGCCACGCAATGCTTGCTCTTTCCCGACTCCGAAGAAAAGACAGCATCCCTCTCTTTCTTCAGATCCTGCAAGACGACATTCCCATCGAAGTGCTCGAGGCTGAAGAAGAAAACGAAACGGATTATGCTCGTGGCACTCTCATCTCCGCTGCCGCCGCCTCTCTGGCAAACATCGGAATCTTCACCCCAGAAGTCTTTTCGGTGCTGGTGCAGAGTACAGATGATCTGAGTGACAAGGTCCGAAGCTATTCAAACTGGGCCCTCATCACTCTCCATCCAGCGCCCCGGGAAGGGGAACCAAGAGCACTCCTTTCCCGGTGTGTTTCGACTCAGATTCTTGACGAAAGACACGATCATGTCCTGTCCATGGTTTCCTACGTGGCTCAGATGCACAACCTGACAGAAACCGTCCCGGACCTTCTCGCATTTCTCGACCTGGATCAGGGGTACGTTCGTTACGAGATCATGGAGGCTCTTCTTTTTCTGGCGGGTGAAGAGGAGATCGTTTTGAAAGCTGCGAAGACAGCCCAGAAGATCGACGATTTTCCTGCCCTTTCGGTCCTGGTAGGAAAACACCTGGAGCAAGAGTTCGATCCGAAGGTCTGGACTCCCCGGCTCATCGAACAGGTGGAGGACGGAACCATCAGCGGGATTCTTGACGAAGATGGATATGGCCGAAAGACGGCCATGAAGGCCCTGGCGCTTCTTGGGGGTGACGATGCTCGTCTGGCGCTGGAAGGTTTCCTCGGTGATGCAAACGATCAGCTAAGAACCATCGCAGCCTCCCAGCTTGCGGTCATGTTGAACAAGAAATCCATCGCCCCCCTGAAGAAAGTGCTCGATGATCGAAACGAGTACGTTCGTCTGAATGCAGCCCGAACTCTCCTGCTCCTCGGGGATGACGCGGGCCTTCCCGTTCTTGTGGACCTGCTCGGAGGCGGCAATGTCTTCGTGCAGCGGACCGCGGCCCAGATCCTTCGCTACTCCACCCAGGAGAACCTCGGGTTTGATCCTGAGGCCTCACCCTCGAAAAGGGAAGAGGGGGTGAAGAGGTGGCAAGCGTGGGTGAGAGCCCACTGAGCGGTCGGTACGGGAATCTCCGGTTTCTTGGCACATCTGGGGGGCTTCCCGAGTTTTTCATCTCTTTTTTCCCCATAGGGTTGGGGTTCTGTCGATATTGCTAACATAGGAAACGAGTTTTGGGCCGGTGGTGGGGCGGACATCCATCCTCCGAGGAATGCGGCCAGGCGGAAACGAGGGAATCCCGGATAGGCACGATGCAAGGCGACACCGACGATAATAAGAAGGAAGACGGGGTAACCCCGGCCCAGGAGGAAAAGAGCGCCGATCCGGAGTCAACGACCTCCGAGCCAGGAGCATCCGAATCGGGCGGGATGAGCCTTCTTTCCGAGCCCTTCTTCATCGAGTCCATGGTGGTCTTGTTCCTCTTTCTGTTCTCGGCCCTCTTCTTTCGACGGCTGGCGTCGATCGCCCGGGAGATGGGAAAACGAAAGAGTCTTCGGGAATTCATCGGGGGAATGGACGCCTACTTCAAGAAGGACTTTGAAAAAGCCATCAAGCTCCTCTCTGCGGTCGTGGAGAGAGACCCGGAAAACGCCGAAGCGCGCATCTGTCTTGGCGATGCCTATCGAGAAACCGGCAATGCAGCGGAGGCACATAAGCACCATTACCACGTGCTGGAAATCTTCGGCCGAGATCTGTTGCAGAATCACCTGAGCCTGGCTCGGGATCTTCTTGCTCTTGATCGTCTTCCGGAAGCAAAGGACCATCTTGGCCGGGTCTTGCTGGAAAAGCCCCGGCACGAAAAGGCACTGGCCCTTCTCGCCGAGGTTACCGAGAGAATGGGCACCTTTTCTGAATCGGTGGAACATCGGCGAAAGCTCATCGACGGACTGTCGAAAAACCGAAGTCTTCAGAAAGAGCGACGAGCTCTTGCCCGGGTCCTTTCTCTTGCCGGGTCACAACGCCTTGACGATGGAGATCTGAAGCGAGGGCTGCCTCTTCTTGAGGAGGCGGTGAAAATCTCCCCGGGACTTGTGCGACCTCGGATGGAAATGGTGAGAGCTCGGCTCATCGAAGGCAATCCAAAAGGAGCTCGAAAGGTCTTTCGTCAGCAGTTCAAAGAAATGAAATCCTTGATGGATTCAAAAGACTTCGTGTTCGAGCCCAGCTCTCACGGCTCGACATCATTTCAGGGATTGGGAAGCGCGAGGCCTGAAGATTCGGTCATCGACGATCCGAGACTGGAGTCCGGGGGAAAGCAGGATCCGTCCCTTCCCCCTCCGGCTGACACGAAAGGGAATCCACTTCTCGCCTCTTCCGATGAGGTGACGAGTGGAGGGGTAGATCAATCCGTCCAGGATCCATCTGCCCCAGTTCAACCGATCTTGGAAGCTCCGGCGGTTCCAAGCCCCTCGCCAGTACAAAAGACTCCCAAGGTACCGACACAGGTGTCAGACGACGGCCTCCTTCCACCCGATGTGGAAAGCGTTGGAGAGTTCCTGGGTGAGATCCTTGTTCGGGAGGCTCCCTATCACTGCACCGGGTGCGGACGGGCGAGTGCGGAATTCCACGAACAATGTCAGGAATGCGGCGAGTGGGGAACTCTGACGGAAAGCGACCGATCCTATCTCGAGAAGATCCAACGCCTGGGGGATATCCTCGATGAGGTCGATGAGAATAGCGCCTACCTTGATCGGCTGGTGAAGCGGGTTGTTGAAGGGGATGTCCATGCGGGAGAGAAGTTGAAGCGGGCGGGTCAACGTGGCTGCGCCGCGGTGCTTCGAGCGCTGCGATCCTCGAAGAAACCTGACATTCTCGTGACCCACCTCGTTGGCCTTGGTCCTCATTCTCTTGAAGATCTTACCGCGGCCTACGTCGAGGTGATGAACCCGGATCACGGCGATGGGGTGGGTGGAGCTCTTTCCAAGATCCGGGACGCGGCGGTTTCTGTTCCGGGAAGCCTGCTCGAAGAAACGTCCTGGCTCACGGGGGGCAAAAAAGCTAAAGACCGAAATGACACGGGTGGTGGGAAAGGGCTCGAGGGTTTCCTCATCCAGGTGTTCGTGGGAATCGGTGCTTCCGGTTCGTCGTTTTACCGTCAGTCCGTCGAGCATTTCAATCCTTCGGTGCGACAGGCTTCCCTCGTTGCACTCTTGCGGTTTGGCGGAGGAGACATCCTGGAAGAATTGCCGCTGGTCATGCCCAAGAAGACCATCGTCCAGAGTCTGAATGGATTCAGTGACGAGGTTCTAAAAGAGCTCTTGCGCCGGGTTCAACCGGAGGGACAGTTTGCCCAGAGCGTCCTGACCGACCGTACTTTTACTCGCGCAAATCTCTTGATTGCGAGCTTGAGAGATGTGGACAGCGCGGCGACGGTAGCCGGCATTCTCTCCCACCGCGGTTTTTCGCCTGAGGTGTTCGATGCTCTGGTCTCGGCTCAGTCTCTTGGAGTTCCTTCCGAGCGAGTTCGACAGGTCTTGATCGGCTTTGGCGTCGATGCGTCCGATCATCTTGTTGCTTCCCTTGCCGACGGAGCGACTCCCTCTGCATTTTGCGGGGTAGCGGCAAGTGTTCTCGAGAATCTTGGCCCGTCTTGTATCCCACGGTTGATCGAGAATCTGGATGGGAAGGAAACTCCTGAAGAGCGTCGAGTAGCTCAGATGATCGTTTCCTTTGGAGAGGAAGCTGTGGATGAGCTTGTTGACCAATATACAAAGGCCGGGAAAGTCGGTTTGCTGCGAGGTCGAGGCAAGGGACAGGTGAGACGGGGCAGAATTCTTGATCTTCTGGAGAAGATTGGCGGAAAGCGAGTCAAGAAGCTCTTGAAGCCCTTGATGAAGAAGGAGACTGACGAAGCGTTGCGGCGTCGTCTCGAAACGGTGGCGGCAAATGCCGTTCGTCGGTAAGAAGAATCATCCATGAGCCTGAAAGACAAGATCTGGATTCCAAACGTCCTCAAACTCAAGCAAGCTTGGAGGACGAAATGGTACGTCCGCTGGGCGGTGTATGCGCTCCCGGTCATCCTCGTGCTCGGGCTTCTGAGTGGGGTGTTGAACTTCTTCTCCTCGCTGATCAACTTCGTGAGCCGGGTTTTGGCGCCGGCGTTTGCAACTCCCACGGGTCGGTTCGTGGCCTTCAACTTGCTCATCTTGATCATCGTGATCTTCACCTGGAAACGGGCGAAGAAGGTGATTTGTCGTCTCTTTGGATGTGTGGCGCTGAAGCGCTTCCTGGGCGGAATCTCGGCAATGGCTCGGGATGAGCTTCCGCGAGCGATCCGGGATTTTCAGAAGGTGACAAAGATCGGAAAGACGATCGATCTATCCCTTGCTGTTCCCGAGTATCCAGAAATCCTCACGGCGGCTCATGTAAAGCTCGGGGTTTGTTTTCAGCAGCTGGGTGACGTCAAGAAGTCCACCTACTGGATCGAAACGGCTCCGATGAAGGATCTACCTCCTGCGTTGAAGAAAGACCGGGATGCTTGCCGCGCCCTCGTCTATGACGAGAACCCGGAGCTTCTTCCCGAGACGGTTGAAAAGGAGCTGAAGGAGACACTCTCTCGAGACGGAAAGAACACCGGTCTTCTTCGGGCATTGCGGGAGCGTTTGCGAAAAGCGGGGAACGTGGAAGAGGCGGTGAGGCTCCAGGAGAAGCTCGTCTCGTCGGCTTCTCCCCAGGACATCTCCAGCGAGAATCGGGTGCTCGCGGTCTTACTCTTTGTGCGGGGCCGGGAGCTTCTTGCGGAGGGGCAGGGCAAAAAGGCGCGAACGATCCTCCGGCGCGCCATGGAAGTTGGCCCCGACATTCCGCTTCCTTTCTTGCTCCTTGGTGACCTGGAGGCCGAGAAGGGGAACATTGCCAAGGCTCTTTCGGTCTGGGGGCAGTGCCCGAGCCTTCCTGCTCTTGAGCGTCTGGAAAAGGCCATGTGTGGAGACCGGGAAGCCGGGGTGAAGGCGCCCGCGATTCCCCACGAGGAACTGCTGACCATCGCCCGGCAGTTCCCCTATGTCGGGACGCTGACGGTCGTGGCCCGTTACTTCTTCGAGCGGGGCGATTTCAGGCGTGCGCGAAACTCCCTGGCAAAGCTTCTCGAGATCGGGGTGGTGGACCACCGGCTGTTGAAACTCCTTGGAGACGTGGAGCGAGCGGAAGGAAATGAAGAGGGCGCTCAGAAAAGATACTTGATGGCTCTCAAGTCCTTGTGGTCCAGGTAGTCAGAACGATTTCCCAAGACCCAAGGAAGCCAGGTTGACCTTTCCCCATTCATCAATCTATACTCTCGCGTCCTGAGCAACGGAAGACCGTTGTAAAGGATCACGCCCAACAAAAGCCAGAGTGGCGGAATCGGCAGACGCGCGGGATTCAAAATCCCGTTCCCCTCGGGGAGTGTGGGTTCAATTCCCACCTCTGGCATCAGTTTAAAGCCTTTTGAATCAATGGGTTCTACAGGTTAATGCAATCCTCCTACCATTTTCATGCAACCCCAATACAACCCTAATAGGACCCGTTTAAGGACCCCGTAAGGACCCAAAT
>JAJDCM010000383.1 GCA_029260825.1 Planctomycetota bacterium
CAGAGAGGATCAGGTCTGAACCCGGAGTTCCGTCTTCTCCACGAAGGACTGCTCCTTCCTCGAGTTCAAGAGATGTCTTCGTGACAAGAAAGAGCCGATCGCCGGCGGGAACGGTCACCGTGGCCCCCTCGGTGATCACGATGCTCGATGCCGCGATGAGCCCCGACCATTCGGTGTCTTCGCTGATGACCAAGATGTTTTCAGAGTCAGCTGGAACGAACTCGATCGGGTTCAGAACGAAAGGGCCAACGGGACGGTCTCCCGAGCCTTCATAACCTTGCACTTGCAGGTCGTAGGAGCCTGGGATCAAAGCTCCGGGAGGAGACCAGCGAAGAGCAACTCCGTCCCCAAGGATGAGCTCGTTTTCAGCGAAATCGAAGTCCTGTTCGTCGATGAGGCGCCGGGAGAATCGCTCCCGCAATGAAACCCTGTAGCCGATAGCGAGTGGGGTTGAATCGAAGAGAACGGGGAGCTTGACGGCGGCGTCATCGAAGATCGGGAGCTGATCGTCTTTTCTCGGGAACCGAAGTTCCGGTGCATCAGGACCCGGCCTGTTGGTCGCGGCGTTGATCCAGGCTTCGGTGCCGTCGGACAAGCCGTCTTCGTCGGAGTCGGGTGACGTTGGGTCGGTCCCGACCGTTTCCTCAAGGAAGTCCGGAACCCGGTCCTCATCGGCGTCATCCAGCAGCAGGCTAGAAAGGCCTGCCGTTTCCAGAACACGAGAAATGGTCTCGATGGAAAAATCCAGTCGGCCCTCGTCTTCCTCCTTCACGCGAACGTCGATCTGGACCTGAGAAGCGTAGTCTTGAGCTTTCGATCTGAGATCGTATTCGCCGACAGGAAGCGAGATCCGATATTCTCCTCTACTGTCCGTGATGACCTGGCGGGTCAGAATCACCCCGTCCTTCAGGGCTTCGATGGTAACTCCCACCAGATTCGCTCCGGTTTCGTTTTCGGATACACGTCCGATGATCTCTCCGCTGGGTACGAGGGATCCGAAGGATTGAAACAAGTCGCCTCCCCCGACAACACTGGAAGCAGGGTCCGATTCCTGGGGAGGCGAGGGTGGAAGTGAAAGAGCGCTTTCCTGGCCTTGGGAACGGGCCGTGCTTGCGGATTCGGGGATTCCCTGAGGTTGGGTGAGAGAGGAGGTTCTTCTGAAGGCTCCGGGAGGAGGAGGGTTTGAATTTCCGAGGGATCGTCCACCGGTACGAAATCCGTTCTCCTGGCTCCGGGTTCCCGGGCCGCTCCCTGGCGAGTGGTTGGCTGATGGACTCCCCGAGTGTTTTGGCCGGACGAAGGGAAGAACGATTTCCTTTTCTCCATATCGAAAGAGGATCCCACCAGGGGGCGGGTTCAGAACGTCTTCAATCGGGGTGGTAATTGGCTCGAGTCCGGCAAGAGTCTCGCCCATCTGAAGGGAGACGATCCCGGGTGAGTGCGAGCTCGTGCTGGTTTTCAAGTTGACGAAGATCGTGGGATGGGTCGTCCCGACGATGCCGACGACATCGATGTGCGTTGATAGTGGACGGAATTCGACACCGTTTTCAATCTCGACGGGAGCAAGGGAGGAGTGATTCTCCTCGGGCGGTTTGATGTCCCGTAGGTTTGCGCTCCAGAGTGCGGAGAGGTCGGAGGCTCTTCGTGCCGGGGCTCGGGCGATCTGATACTTTTCATCGAGCTTAGCCTCGATGGCGTCGAGTTCACTCGTCAGGGCCTCGGCATGATCCTTTTGATCCTCGGCACTGTCGTGGGTGAGTGCTAGATGTCCGTAACGAACTGCGCCGAGCACGATTGCCAGCTGGAAAAAGCGCACGGCGATCCTCGTCGATTGAGAAAGCATGACGGGAGCCTCCGAGAATGGGTCTATCTGTGACCGGAGCCCGATGAGCCCGGGTTTCCTCTATTCCTGCTCTTTGACGCAAAAGAGAGGGAATTCTTCCATTTTTCGGGAAATCCTCGGCAGGCGGCTTCTACCGTGTCTATTAGTGATGACCATGCAAAAGATCCATCCGGAAAATCTGATTCGAGACTGGCAAGAACCTCTCTTTAACCTGTCCCGGCGCATGCTTGGTAATGAGGCGGATGCTCTCGATGCGACCCAGGAAATCTTCACCATATTGCTTTGTAACCTGGACAGGATCGACCCGAGCCGGGAAACGGGGCCTTGGATTTATCGTGTCGCTACAAGGGAGATCTATCGGTTCATGCGGCGGGCACAAAATCGTGACAAGAAGGAGCATCGGGCGGCCATACGCCAGGAAATCGCTCCCTCCATCGACCCGGCGGAAAAGCGAGAGCTGGAGGGTTTGATTCAGGAGGGATTGAACGATCTCGAACCCGAAACCCGGGCAGCTCTTGTGTTGCACTTCTTGAATGGGCTCAGCCAAACAGAGGTTGCCGCCGCCCTGGATATTCCGCGTACGACGGTCCAGAGTCGATTGCAGAGCGCACTCCTGTCCGTCAAGAAGAGGTTGGTTGCATCCGGCTATGTTGCCGGAGCTCCCATCGAGGATCTCCTGAGTGGATGCTCCCTGTTCGAAGTGCCCCTTGCGTTGAAGACATCCCTCTCTCAACTTGCTGTATCCAGCCTTTCTGGAACCGCTGTCACCAGTGCAACCCTTGGAGGTGTAATCGTGAGTAAGACCGTTATTCTGGGCTCGGTGGGAATGGGGCTGCTCGGGCTTCTTCTTGGACTCACTGCCGGTCGGTTCGTTTGGTCTGAAGGGAAGGACGGCTTGATCGATGAAGAGTCAAGAGACAGCTCAAGTCCGATCTTGGCCGGTGATGGAAGGGAGTTCGCCCATCTTCAGGAATCCCACCAAGATGCGTTGAGAGAAATTCAGGCACTCAAAGATCAGATCAAGCTTGCCGGGGCGACCTTTCCCTTGACCGGGGATGAGACCGATGCGCTTGCCCAGGGAAGCGTTCCTTCCGAGAAGGCTGAAGTCGGGTCTGGAATCGAGTGGAGCCGTTTTTCCAACCTCCTCATCTCGAAGATGGATGCGTTCATCGCGATTGTCGAGGCCCAGGATGCAAAGAACTCCGAACTGAAGAACCAGATGACCCCGCAGATGCAGACGCTCATGATGGAATTCATGACGGAGTCGATGCGGGTAACAACCCAGGCAAAGACTCTCTCTCGGCTCCCGTTTCTGGAGGAATCGATTCTCTCCGAGCTTCTTACCGCGGTGGTTGCCGGCCCTCTGGGGATGACTCCGGATCAGCAAGGTCAGCTCACTCATCTCAGTAGCCAGATGCTCAAGCGAAGACTCGACGGACGGAGCGTGGATGACCTGGGTTCTTTGGAAGCTCTTGTCGTTCGCCGGGAGATCGTGGATGAACTCCTTGACTCGTTGCCGGAGTTGCTCTCGGGAGATCAGCGGAATCGGTGGCACCGGACACAGCCCATCTCATCTGCTCTTTTGAATGGAAACGTGGGAGCGATGGAAATCGGGATCCAGGGCGGAGGTGAAGATGATCCGGGGCCGGTCGTCAGCTTCTGGAAGGAGCGCTTTTATCTGACCGAAGAGCAACAGAGATCAGCAGATCTTCCCGGACTCGCTCAACGCTATTTGCAAGATGCGCAACAGATCCTGGAGAGCTACGGCCAGCTCTTTCAAAAGCCTTCTCCCCTCGAGAAGAACGCGGAGGCTCTGCTGGAAAGGGAGCTCCTGGCGCTTCAGCTCAAGATGGAGAACCAGGTTCATCCTCTTCTGACCCCCGCCCAGATTTCGATGATCGAGATGGAAGAACCCAGGCTACTCCGGTTCTACTTCGGGTCCGGCGTGCGAAATCTTGGGGTCACGGCTGGCCTCTTCTAGGCAGGGCCCGATCCCTCCTCATAAGGGGCAATCTTTCCCCGATGTTGCCCCACCTCGTGCAAGGTTTTCTTCCCCGGGGTGAGAGGATCAAGGAAAGCAGATCGGCACGGCTCTTGCTCTTACGATTGCTGCCATTTTCCTACCGTGATCAAGGGAGGAAGTTCTCAGTTTCCCGTACTTGGTGCTCCTTGTGGGTCTTCACTTGGTCGCGGTTTTGCGTCAGTCTCAACGGAGAACACCAGGCATGACCTTCCTCTCTCACCCACTTTCTTGCCCTCGTCCGGTTCGCGCGGTGGGCCTTTGTCTCGCAGTCGCGATTCTTTGTAGTAATGCGGAGGCTCAACCCTGCGAGGGAGACGGAGTGGCTCGGCTCACCCTTCTTCCCAAGAGCCCGATGGCTGCCGGGTATCCAATTTGTGTGCAGCTCACGGGTGTCCCCCTTTCTCCTTTTACCGTGGCTGGCGACGCGGGTGAAGGTCCGGTTTCGATTCCTCCAATCGGCACTTTCTGTCTTGATGGCGGTGAAAACCTTCGAGTTCTGTTCGATGGAATTCGGCGGGGATTCCCCGTGATTCCGGCCACCGGAGAATTCACATTTGCATTCGAGATACCGGCTCGCGCGGAAATAGGAGGACGAACTTACTTCATTCAAGGAGCCGTTCGTGATCCAGATTCTCCTACTGGATTCACGATCACGAACAAGATTGACGTTCCTGTATTGCGTTCGGTGACCGAGACATTTCGCTCGACCAGCATGCGGGATGATTCCATGACGACAGCCGTGTGGAATGGGAACGGTGCGCTCCGGGGGAGGGTCTCAACGCCTCGTCAGGTGGATCTTCTGCCTCCCGAGACCGAGTTTCTCCTCCCGGATCCTCTCAAGGTGGAAGGGAGTCGGTTTCAACTCCTGTACACATCTTCTCGTATGAACCTTGAACAAGGTGAATCGATCCTGGCCATGAGCTGGGGGCCGAAATCGAATTTCGTTTTCTCCTCGTCCTACCCGGATCTGACAATGAAGCTCGGTTCGACCCGGTTTGCCAACCTGAGCCAACGCTATGATGCGAACTTCGATGAGGATCCCACCACGGTGTTCGATGGAAGATACACGGTGCCGAACTCGATTGACTCGGAGTTCCAATCCTGGCCTCGGTTTACCACGGATTTTGAACCGGGTTCTTCGAGATTCGTCCTGGAGGTTTCGGTTCCGCCAGGTGGCGATACGTTTCAGCTCTTTCGTCACCAGTTCATTCCGGGGCCGGGCACCACGAGATTGATCGGTCCGTTTGGCGCCGTCATTGCCGACATCCCCATCGAAAATACCACCTACCACACTCGCTTCAAGGTCGCTCTTCGAACGACCCGGGCTGTTTCCAATTTCTACGATACGGGGATCGATAATCCGGATTACCTCGATCCGAGAGTGGTGCCAAGATCCCTCCCGGGAGCCACCACCTTTTCCATCGAATTTGAGGGGGCGGAAGACATGGATCTTGACGGAATTCCCGATGCCGGGTCAAGCACTGGCTTTGTGAGTGATGTTCATGATCTCGATGGCTTTCGTTTGATCCGATTCCGGCTCACTCTGCGGTCCGATCCCCGTCAAGGACTTTTGCCGGTGAT
>JAJDCM010000384.1 GCA_029260825.1 Planctomycetota bacterium
GGACTGTCGGTGGTATCGGTGTGGATCTTTTTTCTCAGGCCATTGAAAACAAGAATTCTATATCGGCTAGCGTCTTGTGTCGGAGTCCACCGGAATTCTCGAGGGGCCTGGTAGCATTCTCCAAGGGGGGAGGAAAGTTCAATTTCGACTCCTCGGTGGATCGAATTTTCAAGGGATGGAATGGTGATTTGTTTCTCTCCGGATGGCCCCCAGATCAGAATACCAACCATTGCTGCGATTCCGATGAATGCAGTAAGCGCCATCTCGCGGCGGCTGATGCCGCCGGGTTTTTTTTGCGATGGAGTGACTCGCTTGCGGGCAATCGCTACGACATGATCCAGGTCCTTTGAGTCTACTGGTGGCCCGATGGATGAGTCGTGGAACCGTCTGGCAGCTCCAGCCTCGATCGTGCACCGGGAGCACTCGCGGACATGTTCGGATATGGTGCGGTTTGCGGGAGGAGAGGTTTGGCCAAGAACCCAGTCGGAGAGACTTTCGATCGATGGGCAATCGCTTGTCGATTCGACAGGTTGCTCATGGGGCTCAGACAGCACTCTCTAGCTCCGATCGTACGGCTGTCCTTTGAGGGGACGGGACATCAAAGCCGACCTTGCGGAGTCGGAGTGTGGAAAGTCGGCTTCGTAGCTTGCGCTTGGCATTCACAAGGAAAGCCTTCGCTCCGGATAGATTCGCGAGGTGCAGTTGCTCGTCGATCGCATCGAGTGTCAGTCCGTCGACGTGATGAAGAACCATCACTTGCGCTTCTTTCTTCGTGAGCGAGTCGGTGAAAAGTGCGTAGAAAAGCTTTCGAGTTTCTTGGCTTTCGAGGACAGACAGGGGTTCGGGAGCCGGGACGATGGGGGCTTTCTTTGCCTGAAAATCGCTTTCCCGTTCCTGACGCACCTGTCGTTTTCGGACCGCGTTAAGGCAGGTCGCTCGGGTGATCGAGTAAACCCACGTATTGAAATGACATTCCCCGCGAAAACCGTTCAGCCCTCGGCAAAGGCGCACGAGTGTTTCCTGGGCGCAGTCAGCAGCATCATCGGGGTTGCCCAGCAGCTGGAGGCACCACCTTGCCACCTGCTCTTGGTAGGCGTTCAGGAGCTTGTTCAGGTGGTGCTGTTCTTGTGAATCACCTCGATGCTCGAGGCAGTTCTGAATCAGGTCCTCAGTGTTCCGGGAAGGTTGCGGCATGATCGTTGATATTACGGCCTGAACGGCCTCAAGATCAAGTCATTTTTGGAGTTGGGGCAAGTCGCCTGAGGCTCCAGCCGGGAGGGCTTGCTCAGGTCGATCCTCCTGACCCATTTTCGATCGATGATGGGATCCGGGACACAAAAACACATTGTCTTAGACACTCGAAGTCGAGGAAGGGAACAGATATTAAAGAAAAATCGACTTGGAGATGATCTCAACCCCCTTCTTGACGGCCCATCATCGAGCCGGGGAGGCCCGCTCCTTCAGTATCTCGTAGCCGCCTGGTTGAAGCAGAATATTTCCATCGGGAAAGACTCGTGGGCGCTCCGTCAAGAGATCCATCATCGGTTTGCCCGTTAGCTGTCCGAGGGTTGCTCTTGTCGGGCTTTGGGAGGATCCGTTGATCAGCACGATCGAGGCGGCTCCGTCTTTTCCTATTCTTTTGTACGCCAGCAAATCGGCCTTTGTATCGATGAACTGCATCGATTCATTGCTGACGTTGAGGAACTCCGGGTTCTGTTTTCTGATCCGGATCAACGTCTTGTACAGGTTTAGTAAGGAGTTTGCTTCTCCACTTTGTCCTTCAACCGAAGTCGCCGCCTTGTTCTCTACTGATTTCCACATTTGTTTCCACCAGGGCTGATGAGTCTTCTGAAAGGGAAACCAGCGTGGGTCATCCAGCCAGACCTTGTTGCCGGACGTAAACCCCGCGCCGGGACCGTCATTCCATTGCATGATGGCCCGTTTGTGTTCGTCTGATCCCGCCAGGAACTGACTCATACCGATCTCTTCGCCGTAGTAGATGCAGGGAGCGCCGACGTGAGTCATTAACAGCACTGCGGCCATCTTCATCTTCACCATGTCGTTGCCCAGGCCGAACATGATTCTGTCTTGATCGTGATTGGTCAGGAAGGGAGAGAAGAAGCTGACCGGAGCGCTTCCAGAGGTTTTGCTTTCATAGTTTTCTCGAACTACCTCAGAAAGAGGGCGCTTCTTGGAGGCCACGCTAGCACGATCGGATGATCCTTCCGGGTTCGAACTGGAGTTCAGTGCGTTGATCACCTGGTTTCCAAAATTGAAGTCGAAGCAGAGGTCGACCCCTTTGCCGTTTCGATAGTATCTGGACGTGGTCTCGATGGAGGCCCAGACCTCGCCGACGAGTAGAATGTCGCTACGAATGCTTTTGACATACCGATTGAAGTCGACCCAGAAGTCCAGGGTTGACTCCGTGTCAGCCTGGTCCGGATGAGGTCCATCCTCAATCGCGTAGCGGATTGCATCGAGGCGAAATCCATCGAAGCCCTTGTCGATCCAGAATTTGGCTATTTTCTTCAGCTCCGTGACCACGGCTGGATTCAATAGGTTCAGATCGGGTTGGCTGCCTGCAAAAGCGGCATAGTAATACTCACCGCGTTCTTTGTTGTAGATCCAGACCCAATCCGCCTTTCCATACCCCTGCTCAGGATACTCCGGAGATGCCCATGGTTTCCCCCATCCGTTCGACGGTCTTTCCTTGCGCCAGACGAAGTAGTCGGTGAAGGGAGCGATTTTTTGAGCTGATTTCTTGAACCAATCGCTCTCTGTCGAAATGTGATTGAGCACCAGGTCCGCGATGACTTTGATGCCCCGTTTTTCTGTTTCGGCAAGCAATTCATCCAGGTCTTCCATGGAGCCGTAGTCAGATTCAACCGCATAGAATTCCTGGAAGTCGTATCCGTGGTAGGACGGAGCTTCGAACATAGGGGTGAGCCAGATTGCGGTGATTCCAAGATCCTGTAAGTAGTCGAGCTTTGAGGTGATGCCTTTGAAATCCCCATTCCCGTCACCGTCGAAATCCTGGAAGCTCCTCGGCCAGATTTCATAGAAGATAGCACTGTCCCACCACCTGCCCTTTGTTTTGTCCAGTGAGTCAGGAGAGGCAGCAACGGGGGAAATCGGTACGAAGAAGAAGGCCATCAAGGTCAAGAAACGTTTCATGGAGTCAGCCTAGGTAAGGTGAAAGAAGAGCCGTCACGGTAGTGCTCGAGCGCGCGGATACTACCGCAAGAACAAACTTGCCGCCATTCTACAGAATCGACCTGGGTTTTGCGCGTACCGGACGTTACGGACTAGTGGGGTGCATGAAGGCGATGGACGGTATCCTTGACCACGGCCTAGGTTTGACAGCTGGCAATCCGAAACCATTGATCCTGACCAGGCGAGTTCGATGCCCCATTCGCGACTGCGTTCGAACAGCGTCACTTCTAGCCGACCCTGTCCGATTGCCTGGCCAAGTTGCTCCAATAGATTGATGATGGTCGAGGCGCCAGCGTAGGCACCGCCGATGATGACAACGGAGAGAGGAGGATATTCGATGGACATGGGTACACCATATCAATGTCAGTTTTCTCGCTTCCTGACCAACGTCAGAGAATCAAGTACGCCGACAATCTAGGAGAGCCTCGATTTCGTGGCGGAGGCTGGGGGAGAAACTCGGATTTTGCAGGAGGTCGCGGGCCTGTTCGGCGATGTTCCTCGGAACGTTTGTGAAGACTCTATTCTGGTGAAGTAGCCATCGAGTCAGGTAATGAGCGGCTCGAGCCTTCACCTCCGAGTCGGTTTCGATGAACGCTTTTAGCAGGTAGGGGAGCCGGACCCAATAACCCAGGTTTGCCAGGATGCAGAGAGCATTCTTCTTTCCCCAGCTTGTTTGTGTTGCGACAAATGTTGTCCACAGTTCGCCGGGCGCGATGTCCCCGATGCGATGAAGGAGGAGATCGCGAGCGGTGTGCGTTACCCGTGGACTCTGGTCTTGAATGGAAGTGAAGCACAGGTCGACAATGTTGTCAGTCTTCAGGTTAGCAAGAGCGTGCAGACTGCTTCGTCTGACTCGAGGTTCAGGGGCAGAGAGAAAGGTCTTGATGAGCTCAACGTCCTCAGAGCCTCCGGTTTCGCTGAGGCCAACAATCGCCGCGCAAAGAGATTTCCCTCGATGATCGGGAATACGAGCTCGGTATTCAATCGCAGGGTTAGCCCCTTCTTCTCGGGCAATCTTCTGGGCAACAATTCGTACTTGCGCGTGGGGGTCAAACAGGAGTTTCTTCCACGGCAGGGGATGACCAAGGGAAACGAGTCGATGAACGGCTCCAACACGAACCGGTACGAGGCGATTGGTCAGAAGAACGTTCGAGTGAGCCAGGAAGAATTTCGCTTCGGCACCGTTCAGACGATGACCTGCCCAGGCGCGAATCGCCGGATCATCATCTTGGAGAGCGTTCCCGAACAAAGGGCCAGGATCGGCGTGGCTCACTCCGGCGAGGCAGCGATAGGCGCCGCGACGTGCGTACTTGTCGGACGATTCAAGGATTTCAAGGAGCAGAGAGGTAGCGTTTGGCCCGGTCAAGATGTCATCGACCTCGTCGAGGAGACTGAAGCTCCCCATTCTTCCCCATTTCCGCATCCTCTCCAGCAAGGGAAGTACGACGGTGAGGCTGCGAACATTTTCGGGCCGAAGCCAGGAACGAAGCGTGGACTGCGCCAGCTCTCGAACCGGCTTGACCCAGTCGTTAGCGCGAAGCAGTAGAAGAGGAACCTCGGACCCGTCCATGTTTTTTGCGCAGCGTCGAATTGCTTCTTCTCGCACGTGGCCACTGGGGTGGCACATTGCGTATTGCAGAACCGCCTTCCCGTGGCGGAGGGTCGAGATCCGCTCCAGAATAGCGGGCTTCATCTCCAACCATATTGTGTTTTCGGGATGGGTGTAGGGGCCGAATTCGCGAAAGCCCCGGTCAAGAACTCTCATGTTCTGGAGGCCGACGGACTCCCGGAGTTTTTCTATGGCTCGCGCCGCCGGCGCCGCGACACCTCGCCGGGGATCGAGGGCAAGCGAAATGATTCTTGGAATCGCGATCCATTGACCCGTCGATGAGATGAGATCGAGCTGGAATGCGATGGACGTGTAAAGCGCTCGTCGTTGCCACGGCATCGATCGCTGGGTGGCGAGCCGGTTCGCTTCGTTGATCAGGGAAAGAGTTCTCTTCGTCAAGGGCGGGGGTTGTGACCTCATTCCATTTCCCTCGTTTGTGTCAGATCCTCGCCAGGATGTCCCGCATTGCAGTCTCCTTGTCAAGGATGGATCGGACCAGCTGGAATTGTGCCTGTGATCTCTCCAAATTGTGATGTTCGCGCGTGGTTCGGTAGTAACGATCACCTTGAAGATAGTCGGTCAGAAACCGGACTCCTTGCTCCAGCGTGATGATGCGCCCCGCGTCGACCAGGTGATCCTTCTCCGCCGGCGTGAGAACGTTGCCTGCCCGTTCGAGGTATCCCCGACTCAAAGCCTGAAAAAGACCTTCATCAACTTCGACCCTCTCCAGGTTCGTTTCGTCCTCCGGAGCGGTACACGTCATGGAGCGAATCATGTCTCCAAAGTCAAAGAGGGCGGTTCCAGGCATGACCGTGTCGAGGTCGACGACGCATAGCGCTTCTTCCGTCTCCCTGTCGAGTAGTACGTTGCTCATCTTGGCATCATTGTGAACGACTCGCTGGGGTAGGTCTCCGGATGCGAGAAGATCGAGTAGAAGGCCGCATCCCTCTTGTTGAGAAAGGGCAAAGTCAATGGTGGATCCAGCCAGTTGGCCTCTGTCACGAGGAGCGTTCGCGATCGCTTCTTCGAGAGCTTGATACCGAAGCTTCGTGTCGTGAAATCGAGGTAGAACTTCAAAGAGTTTCTCGGAGGGAAAATCTGCCAGGAGATCCAGGAAGGAACCAAAGGCCCGACCGGCCTGGTGGGCGTGGTTCTCGGATCCTACCGTGGTACTGACGAATACACTTTCAACGAGGAGCATCATGCGCCAGCACGATCCCTCTTCATCCCGGTGTTCGTGTTTTCCTGTTCGTGCGGGGATGAGGGTGATAACACGCCTGGAAAGATCGGTGACTCCGCGAGAAATGAGAGTCTCTCTCATGTGGAGGATCACTTGTTCCGCATTTTCCATGACCGGGTCAGGTTCGGGGAATACGGTCCGATTGAGGCGCTGAAGTAGAAAGGAAGACGGATTACCTTCCGGGCCACTGGTGATCCGGTAAGTATCATTAATATGGCCACCATGAAATCTCTCGCCGTCCTGGATGGGCAGGGGGATCTCAAAGTGACCGGCGAGGTCGGCGATCTTCGGGGAGAGGCTCAAGCCCAGGGCTCCCTGGGATAGACACCTTCTGTGGTCAGGCGAGCCAGTGTTTCTTCGACTCGAGCCTGATCCTGAGGGTAGGTAACACCGAACCATGAGCTCGATGCCGGAAGGATACTCACCCTGGCCTGATCGTTCTTGATGGCTCCCTGAATCATTTCGGGAAGATAGAATTCCGCCTTTTCTTCCTTGATGTTTTGATCAAGGAATGACCGGAAGGAAGTTTCCAGGAGATCAAAAAGCCCAGGATTAAAGCCCCAGATGTTCATGGATACGCAGGCATCGCCGGGAAGATCGCGCAAGGTGCCGTCTTCATTTCGGGTGCGTCCGTTCTCCCCGACCTTTTCGATTGCCGTGATTTCCTCGATGCTCATCAGCTCGTTTTTTTCGTTGGCCAGGCAGACTCCTCGTGAAACGGTTCCACTTTCCGTCATGGTGTTTCGCAGCCGATATCCCACCATTGCGTAAGTAGGGATCGAGGACACGGAAGAGGGTTTGTTGGCGAGAAAAACTGCCAGTGCCTTGAAGGCGTCGGCGCCGTAGAAGTCATCGGCGTTGATGACGGCGAAGGGCTCGGTCACCAGGTCCCTGGTTGTGAGAACGGCTTGGCCCGTCCCCCAGGGCTTTTTCCGATGACTCGGGACTTGATAGCCGTCCGGGAGGTTTTGAATTTCCTGGTGGGAATAGTGAAGCGGGAGCCTTTTCGACCACCGCTCCTGGAGGGCTTCCCTGAACTGGTTTTCCGTTTCGGATCGGACGATCAGGACGATCTTTCCGAAGCCGGCTTGAAGCGCGTCGAAGATGGAATATTCCATCAGGGTCGCTCCTCCCGGTCCGAAGGGAGCAAGCTGTTTCAGGCCGCCGAATCGACTGCCCATTCCCGCGGCCATGATGACAAGAGTTGGTTGCATGGAGTGCCTTTTCTCTGCTTCTGTATGATGCGCTCGATCCCGGGCCGGCCAGGGATCGAGGGTGACCTGGAAGAGAAAACCTGAGAGAACCTACCAAACAAAGAAGGGGCGTGCTACCGCTCCCGAACGAGGGAGGCGAGTTCATCACTCCTGAAGCACCTGGCGACAAGAATCATGAAGTGAGTCCACTTTTCTCTGATAGTCGCAGCTCTCGGAGCTACCATGCATGAGAGAGCTGTGGAGCCTACCCCCACGATCACCATTCATACCTTGTCCGCCCCGACAAAGAGAGAGTCATCCATGTGGACGTTTCGGCGCTTGGGGTCGATTGTTGTTTTTCTTGGGTTCCTTCTGCGGGTGTTTTCTTCGAATCCTACAGGATGTGGAGCGGATGTGGGGGAGGGTTCCGATCCCGTTTCTGGCCCTCCGCGAGTGATCGCGGTGGCGGTGGATTTGAACGGAAACGGTCTGTTGGAGGCCGATGGTGACCCGTCATCCTGGGACTCGGAGGAGATGTTTCCGGGTTCCATCCCTTTCATAGCGGGCGTTCCGGTCGGTCGAGCCGTTGCTCCCACTTCAATCGGATTCTTCCTGAGCGAACCGCTTTCTCCATCGTTTCTCTTCGAAGACGCTGAAGGTGACGGCGTTCTGGACCATGTCCGGCTTCGCAACGTAACCGACGGAGTGGATCTTCCGTTTCGAACTTTCATTGCTCAGAAGTATTTGCCGGATGAAAGGAGATGTCAATCGTTCCTGTCTCTCGTACCGGAGACAACCTTGCCCCCGGGAGCTCTGATCGAGGCTCGACTGCTCGGCGGGTTCTCTGTGGCGCTTTCTTTTCTCACCGGGGCCGGTCCGGCTTCTCTCGAGGATCGATGGATCGAGGATTTCGAGGACCAAAGAAAGGTCGGGGAGTCCAACTCTGCGGACTGGAACGTCGATCGATCGGGTGCCTTGAGTTCCGAGCTTTCTGTTTCTCGATCGACTCGCCCCCAGATTTCTAGAGGAGAGTCGATTTTTCTCGATACGGGCGCCCGGCGCCCCAGTTATTCGTTTGACGCAACGGATCCTCGCACGGGTCTTCTTGAGGTAGGACCGGGTGTGAGCAATGTCCTGCTTCGACGAGATGTTCCAGAAGGGGTGAAGATCCATGTGTTTTTCGAGGGCGCTCCTCCGCATCTCGAGAAAAGAGGCCAACCGGATCCGTCCCGGGCTACCGGGTTTGTTTCTGACATCGAAGCTCTTAACGGAATGCGTTTTTTCAGGTATCGTGTTGTTTTCGATCTTGGCCCCGATTACGAAGCCACGGAAACGCCCGCGATTGAGCAGTTGAGTGTGGGCTTTCATTTCGATACCTGATTCCGGGATGGGTCCGTTGAAGCCTGAATCGTCCTCGATTTCGTTCGAGCCAGCTCTTGATCTGACGATCGGAGAGCTGGCGGATCTATTCAACCAGGCCTTTGAAGGCTATCTGATTCCGGTTTCGGTTAACGGTTCCTGGCTGGCCGACCGGATTCGGGTCGATGGAGTCGATCTCGGCGCAAGCCGGGTCATGCTTCACCGCGGAGAGAGGGTCGGCCTTGCTCTTGTTGCAAGAAGGGGCTCGGCCGCACGGGTCGCCGCCATGGGAGTCAAGGCGACCGCCCGGGGGAAAAAAGTGGGGCGGGCAACGATGGACGCTCTGATTTCCGAGTCGAGATCGCGGAACGAGCGACGCCTGGTCCTTGAGGTCATCGAGCAAAACACCCCCGCCGTCCAGCTCTATTTGGGGTGTGGCTTCAAGACGATTCAGCGTCTTCTGGGGTTTACGGCGAAGAACCTGACGCCTCCCGCGGACTGTCCCGCCGACGAGCTTTCAGAGGTCGATGTTGCGGATGTTGCTCAGCTGCTCAGCGCAAATGCACCTGCGGATTTCCCGTGGCAGCTTTCCGGAGAGAGCCTTGCTCTTCTGGGTCCGCCCCATCGCGGGTTTCAGTGCGGAGAGGCTCATGTGGTTCTTTCCAATCCCCTGGAAGAGGTGGTGTGGATTCGATCCCTGTACGTTCCTCAGGAGCTTCGTCGTCAGGGAAGGGCGACCCATCTCATCCATTGTCTGTTCCATGCCTTCCCCGATCGGGTTTGGAAGGTTCCAATTGTCTTTCCCTCGAGAGTGGCAAAAGCGCTCTTTGAGCCCCTCGGTTTCGAGAGGGAAAGCCTGAGTCAGTTGATGATGGGTCTTGAACTCCCTTGACTTGGTGGGCCGGATCCGCTATCAGCGGTCCCTGAATCTTGTTTTCCATGTCGCCTAATCGAGGTAGCTCCATGTCGCAATTGATTGAGTGTGTTCCCAACTTCAGTGAGGGGCGGGATCTCGGCATCATGAAACAAATCACCGATCAGATCGAGTCGGTGGATGGTGTGACCTTGCTGGACGTGGATCCTGGACAAGCTACGAACCGGACGGTGGTGACGTTTGTCGGTCCTCCCGAGCCGGTGATCGAGGCGGCAGTTCGGGCGGTAAGAAAAGCTGCCGAGTTGATCGACATGAGCAAGCACCGGGGAGAGCACCCGCGATTCGGAGCAACTGATGTTTGCCCCCTGGTCCCCATCAGCGGAATCAGTATGGAGGAGACGGTCGGGCATGCCCGGTCTCTGGCCAAGAGGCTGGGAGAGGAAGCGAATATTTCGGTTTACTGCTACGAGAAT
>JAJDCM010000385.1 GCA_029260825.1 Planctomycetota bacterium
GGGACCGGATCGATCGACACCCTCAAGATCGACATGCGGGTGGAAAAGGAACAGGCGGAGCGACTTCGGGCTTTACGCCAGCAAAGAAATGCGACCGCCTATGATGCAAGCATGACCAAGGTGACGGAAGCTTGCCAGAACGGTGAGAACCTCATGCCTCACTTCCTGGAAGCCGTCAAATGCGGGGCGACCTTGGGCGAGCTCGTTCATGTCTTGAAGAGAGAGTTCGGCGAGTATCGAGAGCCGGCGGTCTTCTAGTCAAAAAAGGGAAAGATTTACCGAGGGATCTCACTTCATGGCGAACAGGATTCGAGTTGTGGTGACAAAGGTCGGGCTGGATGGTCACGACCGAGGTGCCAAGGTTGTCGCCTCATCTTTGCGAGATGCGGGAATGGAAGTGATCTATGCCGGGCTCAGACAAACGCCTGATACGATCGTTGAAACCGCCATCCAAGAGGACGTTCATGTCATCGGAGTCAGCATTCATTCCGGTGCTCACATGACCCTCCTTCCTCGAATTCTCAATCTCCTGAAAGAACGAGGAACCGAGCATATCCTGGTTGTCGGTGGTGGGATTTTCCCTCCAGAAGACACGGCGGCACTGAAGAAAATGGGCATTGCCGAGATCTTCAGCCCCGGGGCGACCACTCAGTCGATCGTCGACTATATTCGCTCGGCAGTAGGTGAGAGCGAAGGGGCGAGCGCCAATCCTTCATGAATCATGCGGGTCGGTGAAGGGTGCCGCAACTCACGGCTGCTTTTTTCTCTCCTCGAGTTCTTCAAGGCTTTTTGGCCAGTCATCCTTCATCATCCTTGAGAGGACCCGGTCGGCCAGGAGCTTCCCTTTGGTTTGACATTTGGGGCAGTAATTTGCCTCGTTCGCTGCGTAGATAATTCTTTGTACCGGGGTGCCGCAGTCGGGGCAAGGAGTCTTGAATTTCCCATGGACGGCCATCTCCTTCCTGAACGCAGTGACCTTTTCGGGAAATCCATCCCCGACCTCATCGGCTAGCCGCTTGATCCACAGGGCCAGAACCTCTTGAGTTGCCTGGTGAAGATTGGAGATCTTTTCTGGCGTGAGCTTTCGAGTCAGGTTGAGCGGGGATAGACGAGCACGATGTAGGATTTCGTCGGAATAGGCATTGCCGATGCCTGAAAAGAGCCGTGGGTCGGTGAGGGCTCGCTTGAGGGTTCGGTTTTCCCGGGTGAGCGCCTCCTGGAAATCAGCAAGGCTTGCCTCCATCACTTCGAGGCCGCCCCGGTCGAACGGAGCCAGGTTTTCCTTCCCTCTCAAGACGTGAAGGGAGGCCCGTTTCTTCTTGCTTGCCTCGGTCAACAGGAGTGTTCCGGCCGGGAAGTCGAAAGCGGCAAGGCCGAGTTTCTTTGGAACGGCGGTCCCTTCTTTCTTCCAGCGGAAGCGTCCGGCGATCATGAGATGAACCACCAGAAAAAGGTCATCCTCGAGAGAAAGGGCGATCCGTTTTCCGATGCGAAGGACATCGACGACCTTCTTCCCCTCGGCAGCACTGAGAGGTGGAGTCACGGATCGAAGAAGGAACGGGCTTGCCAGTCTGACTTTTTGCAAAGGGGTGTTCTGCACCCGGGACCGGAGGCAGTTCACGTAGAGGAGAACATCGGGCAGTTCCGGCATCGCCTATTCCTCCAGGCCTTCTTCCCCGAAGATTTCGGCAAAGGCGGGGTCATCGTTGTCAATCTCGAAGGAGTAGCGTACGGAACGGAAGTCGATGATCTTCCCCTTGGGGTTGACGCTGATTCCCTCTTTCTTGAGCCGGCGTTTCTGCTCCGGATTGACGGAGCCCGACCCCCGAGGGCTGAGCTCTCCCTTTGAATTCACGACCCGGTGCCAGGGGACCGCTTTTTCCTGATTGGAATTCAGGGCGGCGAGGGCAAAACCCACCTGACGAGCAGCCGATCGAAGGCCGAGGGCCGCTCCGATGTCTCCGTAGGTCGTGACACGGCCCGCGGGGACCTTCTTGATGACAGCAAACACCTGGAGGTGAAAACCGGGGCCAATGATCCGTTTTGGCCCGTGTTGTTCCGGATTGTAGGGCATGGTTCTTCTTGCCGTCCTTGGTTCTTGGATACCCAGATCTAACCGTGCTGGACGGGAGATTTCAATGGAGCTCCTTGACGGTCTGAACGAGACGCCCTACGGTTCTGGTGGTGTGATTCAAGCCGACCCGATTCGAAGATCCAAGCCAGCCAAGGAGATCGGTCATGAAGGTTCATTTGCTCGACGGGACCTACGAACTCTTTCGACACCATTTCGGTGCTCCTTCTCGACTCGACTGTAAGGGAAAAGAGGTCGGGGCAGTTGTCGGGGCCCTGAACTCGGTGCTTTCCATGTTTCGAGATGGGGTCACTCATCTGGGAGTGGCAACGGATCACGTGGTGGAGTCCTTTCGCAATGAACTCTACGACGGGTACAAGACGGGGGAGGGCATTGAGCCTCAGCTCCACGACCAGTTTCCCGTGCTGGAGGATGCTCTGAGGGCCCTGGGTGTGGTGGTTTGGCCCATGGTTGAATTCGAGGCGGACGATGCTCTTTGCACCGCAGCAGCCCTTTATTGTGACGCTCCGGGTGTCGAGCAAGTGGTCATTTGCACTCCCGATAAGGATCTATCTCAATGTGTTCGCCAGGAGAAAGTGGTTCAGCTTGACCGTCGCAAGAAGGAACTGCGGAACGAGGCGGGCGTCCGGGAAAAGTTCGGGGTTCTTCCCGGGTCGATTCCCGACTTCCTGGCCTTGGTGGGAGATTCGGCGGATGGCTTTCCGGGCCTCCCTGGCTGGGGCCAGAAATCCACGGCGATTGTGCTTGAGCATTATGAGCATCTGGAGAAGATTCCTCATACATTCTCGGATTGGCAGGTGTCGGTCCGGGGGGCGAAACGCCTGTGTGAGGCGTTTGCCAGGGGCTATGAGGATGCATTGCTTTTTCGAACCCTGGCGGTTCTTCGGCGGGATGTTCCGATTTCCGAGTCTCTCGAGGACCTGCGCTGGCAGGGTCCGGGGGATTCCTGGCGGGACGTCTGTCTGGAACTCGGGGTCAAGGATCTTGCTGATGCCCCGGAGAGGTTTCTCCTGGGGGCGAGGAAGGAGTAACGCGGCGGACGGATTTTTTTTCAAAGAAACATTACCGGTTTCTCCGACCCAAAGTCATTAGAAGATGCAAGGGCAGGGGCCCATGCAATGGCTAGTGAATAGGAACTGCTGTTTTGGAGTGAAGATTTCCGGAAGAACGTGGGCATGGCGATAGGGCAATCCCATTGAGCCGGTGGATATCCGCCGGCTGACCTGCGCTGCCATAGCCTCGCTGACGTCGAGTTACACGAGTCCTTCCATCTCGATGAGGACGAAGCCGTCCCTGGTTGAACCCGGACCAGGGGCCTTCGTCCTGCGTCTGTGAGATCAATCGAGAGGTCGGGAAAAGACGAGACGAAGCGAGGCTGAATGGCAGGACCGGATCCAGAATGGATTCGCAAGGTTCGTGCGAAAGACCGTGAGACCTGGGGTGCAATCTTTATTGAACATCTTCCCGGGATTACGCATCTTTGCACTTCCATGGGCGCCCGGAACCGCGACTTGCCTCACGATTGCCTCGCAGAGGCCTACGCTTCCGCTTCTAAGTTCAGGCCTCCCTATCACTTGAGTGGTTGGCTCAACATGATTGCCCGTCATTTGGTTCTTCATGAGCGGCGGGAAAAGACGAATTTGCCGAACGGAGGCGAGATCGTTGCCTCCTCACCAGATGGGCGAGCATCTTTTGCCGGGGAGATTGAGCTAAAAGAGGCGGTTCGACTTTCCCTTGCGAAGCTTCCAGCGGATCAACGACAACTTCTCTTGTGGATTCTCGACGATGAGCTTCAACTCAAGGAAATTGCCAGGCGACTCGGAGTTGCGGAGAAGACGGCGCGTAAGAAGGTGAGTGAAGCAAAAGACAATTTCGAAAGGATCTTGCGTGACCATGGCTGTTGACGTTTTTGCCATGAACGCGGAATTCAAACAATGACTGTTGAATGCGATCGGATTCAGGCTCTGCTGGAAGATGGGGATATCCGTCCGGGGAATGTTCCCGAAGACGTCATGATCCATATTCTCGGATGCGAGAAATGTCGGGCCGTTCACCGACGAGAATCAGATCTTTCTCGATGGGTCCGAATGGGTCAAGACGATCACGCCGCTACCCTGGAAGATCGACAGCTTGGAAAGTTACAAGAGCTGGTCGGATTCCTCCCCCCGGAGCGAGTTTTGAAGAAACTCTCCGAGCGACCAAACTCCCTGCGTCTTGTGCGACCGTTATTGGCCATGGCAGGATCCATCCTTGTTGTTGTTTCCTCCATGACGGTACTGGGCCCCACGAATTCTCACCGTGAACTTCGGAGCGTGAAGCTTGAGCTCGGATCAAAGCGTATAGAAGCTCTGGACGTGGTGCGGCCCCGGATCATGAAGGTCGCCGACTTTGGTGTGCAGCACGATCGTTCTTCTGCGGCGGGTCTGCAAAGTAGTGTTGCCAAGAGCATGCTGAAGAAGCTCGACTCTTTGCCCGAGTTCGAGAGCCGGCGAAGAGTCGAGAGCTTGAGTTCGATTGCCGATTACGCCGACTTCATGAATGAGGCTTCTGGCAAGGACACGGTGTCCGTTCGCATGCGAATCGATGCCCTGATGATGCTCAAGGGAAAAGCCCTCCTCAAAATAGATCGGGGTGAAATCTCGGAGGGTGAATATCTTGCGTTCCTTGTCGGGACTGCGAAAAGAGATCCGGCTGCCGACGTACGGGTCGTGGCAACGGGTATCCTGCGGAGGGTTCCTCACGAGGATCCTCGGCCGCTGATTTCCTTCTTTCGGTCCATTGTTCGAGGGGATAGCTCGGGTAAGAAAATCACTCATGGAGATGGGACGGACCGCATTCTTGGGCTCGCCCTTGAGTTCTTCAAGACGGGTGCACGGCAGTCTCACATCGAGGTCGATCCCCTCAAGCGAATCGTTTTCGATCCCGCTCGTCGCATTCATTCCCGGCTGGATGCAATTTACATCCTACGTGCTAAAGAGGTCCCGATCTCGGGGCCGATGCTCTTTTCGACCCTTGTCGGTTTCCTGGATAGAGTCCTCAGGAATGACCTGGCAAAAGGAGATCCGGGTACCTGGATGGGGAAGTTTGCCGATCTGGTCCGGTCCAGTCCTGTCGTGTTTGACCCCGAGTTTCCAAACAGAGTTGAAGCCGTTTTGCGGCGAATCGATTGGACTTCTCTGGTCGAACGGGAAGAGAATCTTGCTCCTGGATTGACGAACTTGCTGGTTGCTCTTGGAGGATCCGACGCTTTACCGTGGATTCGCGATTACGTTCAATTTCGCGACGATAGAAGGAAGTCGGCGCTCCATGCCCTGGATTTTCACAAGACGTTCAACCGCCTTGTGAGGGATGGGTTTTCTCCCGAGTCCTGGAAGGATCATCTTGGTTTCCTCTGCGACTATGTGTTTGATCCTCCACCCATGATCGGGCAGCAGCCAAGTGTTGCGAAAGCTCTTCGCCTTTTCGCCAAGATGGCCGGGCACGTGTGCATTGCAGAGTGTGGTGATGCTTGCCTGAAGAAATGTCCTGAGTCCATCCGGCGGTCGATGATGCGGGACTTCGTGGAAAACGCAGAGGCTCAGCCGATCGAGATTCAGGTTCGGATGCAGGCTTTCTTGATGGCGTACCGGGGATGGATTGAAGGGGAATATGTGCCGGACCCGACTCTGATCGTATCGGCCCTCCATCGTACTTCGGGGAATGCGCGAATGATGGTTCTCAATACCCTGAAGAGCTATCGGCGGGAGGATCTTCTGGAAGTATCAGGCCTGAACAATGCTCTTGAGACACTTGGCATCGAAGGGAATAGAACCGAGGTCTCTTGCTGTCTGCGCGAGCTCGCTTCGCTTCTGGCCAAACAGCGTAAAGATGGGGTGGCTGACCATCTTGGACTGGAAGGCGTTCTCGATTCCGTCTGCCAGGCGAACGCAGAGCGCGATGGAGTGTGGCTTCCGCTCTACGTGTGGCGGGCGCGATGTACCCTCCTGGACGCCACTCTCGACACGGAACTACGAGAGCTCATGATGAACCCGGTGAGGCGCAAGGCCCTTGTGGAGACCCTGAAGAATGGCCGGGGAGTGAAATTGGGTCAGTTCCTGAAGACGAACGAAGATTCGGAGGAAGGGTTTGTCTCGGGAATTCATAAGGATCTCGACGACAAGAGTCTCTTCTTCCTCCAGAACCACGAAAGGAGCACGGAAAACGAGTATCGAGAGGCGGAGGTCGATGCGTTCAATCGAGCGAAAAGCGAGGCGGCCGAAATCGCGTGGAGAGTCCTTGAGCAAGGGAGTGACCGGCGAACGGAAGAGATCGCCATTTCGGTTTTGCTTTCATGCTCGGCCATCCCTGAAAGCGTAGAGATTCTGGAGGCAAAAAATGGACTGTCCGACGAAGGGAAGCGTCGGGTGGCCCGAATTGTTTTCAAGATGGTTGGCGGGGAATCAATCATTCGAAAACGTTGGATGAAAGAGTTCGAGCAAGGGAGGGCGGTGGAGGAAGTATTCATGTTTGCAAAGGATCAAATCAAGACATCGTGACCCAGTAGCGCGTGATAGAAAAAGATACTTTCCGGCACTTGCCGGCGAGCGAATAATTTTTTTGCGGCCCTTGTAGGTGGGCTGAAAGTGTTCTATCCTCGAAGTAGGTAGAAATAGGATGCTTTTAGGAGCCAGGGTGTGGGAGCCTTGGCCGTCGTAGCGGGAAGATAGCAAATTACACAAACACTGTACAACCAGTGAGTGCTCAAGGTATGTCCGGACATACTCGTTGAGCATCTCCAGGGAATCTCCCCGCCGTTTTCGCCAGTCGGCGAACTGAACACCGATGGTCTGCATGCGCCCACCCCGTATCAAGAAAGGGTCGCCATGTCGGATCTCACTCTCCGTCGATCAATTCTCACTGTCCTTACTTTCTCTGCGATGTTTGTCGTGGGGATGGCCCATGGTCACCTTCTGGCGGATGATCCACCAGGAACGGGTATCGGGCCACCGGTGATCTGTGATCAACCGGATGATCTTGAAGTGGGAAACAAGCTGAGCGGAAAAGCGAAGTCATTGGCCGGAACCCACACCATCGAGGCGACGAAGGACGGTGTCCCCATCTCGGCTGAAGATATTCACGTGACGAATCATGGTTCCGGGGAAACGACCTATGAAATTGATAGCGAGGCCTATGGTGTTGGCGTCGAAATTGAGGTCACCGCGACGAACATCTATTCCCTCAGTGCCAGTACGATCACTACTATTATTGCGGCCAAGTAAGGGAGGAGAGAAAATGATGAAGAAGTTTACTCGTTTCTTGCTTGTTGGGTTCGTGCTGGCTTTGCCGGTGACTGCCTTCTCTTTTCGCAGTGTTTCCCCGATGGAAGCTTCTCGAGGTTTTGCACGGGTCGAGGCGTTGCCTCGACCCGTGTCGTTTTTGGCCATGCATGATGTGAGCTGGAGGTCTTTTCATCCGGACTCTGGGGAATCTGAGTCTTCGGGTTTTGAATCCACTGGGTCGACTCTGCGAGGAGAAGCGTCAATTGACACGGTGTTGCATCGTGACCGGGTTTTCATGGTGGATGTCGCTCTTGCGCGTTTGGCGAAAAAGAGTGGCATTCCGGTCGCCGATTTTCCCCGGGATGTGGTTCGCTTGCTGAGAAAGATGGAGAGGCAGCAACAGCAACGAAGCTCACTGCTGTTCGTCGAGGGGTGTTGTGAGGAGCTTCTTGGCCTACTTGACGGGAATGATCCGTCCGCTCGCGAGTTTCTTCTGGATCTTGTTCTGAGCTGGCGAGGGAGTTTGGATCGGGAAAACCCACTCGTGGACTTCCTCTTCGCCCAGCTTGATGGAGTCACCGATCCAGAGTTTCGAACGCGCAGGATTCATGAGATGTTTGCCCGGAATACTGTTTCTCAGGAATGGATGCGGGCAGAAGTCAAAAGGCATGGCGGGTTTTCTGGCTTTTTCAGTTTGCCCGGGCTAGCGGATGTCAAACGGCTCGTTTTGGATCTCATGGATTCGTCCGACCTTGCTGACCCGCGTGTTGCAAGCGCCGTTCACGAGCTGTTCTGGTCGGAGCTGGATGGGGAAATGAGACGGAAAGTCATCGAAACCCTGTTTCAAGCCCCGCAGACGCCTGACTCGGCGAAATTCTTCGAGGCTGTTTTGGGTGAAGTCACGGATTCGACGCTGCGCCACGTTGCCATGCAAGCGGCCAGCCTGAATTCGGACCCTTACCTTTTGGCGAAGATGATCGAGATCGCAAGAGATGACCGAGATGTCATTGCTCGTCGCTTTGCCGTGAATGCCTTGGGGAACCAGGAGACCCGTTCCGAGGTTGTCGATGGGATTCTCGATTCCTACGGAGATGAAGATTTTGGAGTGCGTTCCAATGCGATCCGGGCCATGAAGCGCCACATCGGGGATCCTCGAGTAGAGAGTACTCTCTCGGAGATCATCGCGAACCCGACGACTCCGGATGACCTGGTCATCCAGGCGTTAGAGGCCCTTCGCTGGTCGCCTCATTCCAGTTCGATGGATGTCCTGGAGATGGCGTCGGCGTCCGGGAAGACAGATGCAGTTCGGTCGGCGGCTCAAACCATCTTGTCCAGAAAGAGGGCCAGGGGTTAAACGGTCCGTTGATGTTGTCAACGGGCTGGTGGGAGCGCACCAGGCGGATTTGCCCGAACTCCGTCATTTGCGCCGGGTGCGCCGTGTCGGTTCTGCAATCAACGGATCCTCGGGCCAGGAATGCTTCGGATACCGCCCTCGCAGGTCTTTTCTGACCTGGGAGTATGTGTTGTTCCAGAAGCTCGCAAGATCCTGGGTGACCTGAACCGGTCGGAAGTTTGGGCCAAGAAGATGAAGAAGGACCGGAACCCTTCCGCCCGCGACGCTTGGTGTTTCTTTGAGGCCGAACATTTCCTGGAGGCGCACGGCAAGGATCGGTGCCTCAAGGAGTCGGTATTCTAGTCTTACTTTGCTCCCGCTGGGGACGGTCATGGTTTCGGGAGCGAGCCGGTCGATTGCGCTTCGGGAGTCGTAACGGATGCTGTTCGAAAAGAGGGCCAAGAGGCCTTGCTTCTGTAGCTCTTTGAAGCTTGCTTTGCCGGAGCACGCTGAGCCCAGAATCTGGGCGTTTTTTTCGACGTTGAAGTCCGGTAAATCGAGGTCGGGCCTCCAGTTTCTCAGGCAAGCTACACGGGTGAGCCACGAGGAGAGCCCGGGATCGCTCTGCATGACCTTTTCCTGATGCTCGGCAACTTGCTCTCTCAGGATCTGCTCTGCTTCTTGTGGATCGGGTTTTCGTTCTCTCGGTTCCTCAAGGGGAAGATCCAGGAGGAAGAGGGTTTCACTACAGATGACCTTTTCTCGCCGGATGTCGAAGGTTGTTTCCCGTTGCATACGAGTGAGATGGGAGAGGTCTTCTTCGATCCACTTTCGGTCCACTTCGCTTGCGGTGCGGACCTTGGCCTCTTGAGAGGTTCCTCCTCCTGACACTTCGATGGCCAAAAAGAACTCACCCTCCGTCACGATCGAAGATGATAAGAGCCGAACCCCTCGTCCTCCTACCAGACGTCCGCGAGGATCTTTCATCCCTCGTCTTCGCGCGACCCGGTCCGGATAGGCCTGGAGAAGTGCTCGTCGAAGGGTCTCGTCTTGATCGTCTGTTTTCGACGAAGGCTTCGGGTTTTTCGGGAAGACTCGGGCCAGTTGCCTGCTCGATCTCGAAACCCTTTCAATTGCGTTGGGGTGAAGGCAGAGTCGACGAAGATCGGATGGATGAAAGTTCCGTTTTGCCGCCTCCTCGAACGCCTCAAGTCGATGAAGAAGGTCCGAAGGACCGACGAGGTGTTTCCCCTTCTCTCTCCCTCCATCGGGCAAGAAGATATCTCGCTCCGAGAGAAATGCCGCCATGATACAGGCCTGGCGAAGGCACCCGATCCGATGGGCTTCGAGGAGAAACGCTCCCAGGCGTGGGTGAGTCGGGAGCCTTGCCATGGCTTTTCCCCTCGGCGTGATGGCTCCGGTCTCGGAGTGGATGGCACCGAGCAAGTGGAGGGTTTTTTCTCCCCTCTTCAGGGAGGAGCTGGGGGGAGCTTCAAACCATTTGAAGTCTTCTGGCTTGTTGACGCCCCAGGCTCGGAGCTCGAGTACCGCGGAAGCGAGGTCCACTCTTTGAATCTCTGGAGTTGGCTCCTGGTCCATGCGTGCCTGATCGGCCAGGCTCCAGAGTCGCACAGCTTTCCCCGGCCCGGTCCGTCCGGCCCGCCCTGTTCGCTGATCGGCGGAGGCGAGGCTGATCCGTTCTGTGACGAGTCGATCAATCCCGTGGGTTGGATCATGGCGAAGAATGTTGTGATAGCCGCTATCAATCACCAGATCGACGCCGGGAACCGTGATGGAAGTTTCGGCAACGTTGGTGGCAAGGATGATCTTGCGCTTCTTGCCGGGTGAGAGGGCTTTTTTCTGCTCGGAAGCAGGAAGTCCCCCGTGGAGAACAGGCACATCCGTATCTTCTCCGATTCCGTGGGAGAGGAGGTGATTTCGCGTGCGTCGGATGGGACCGATTCCGGGCAGAAACACCAGAGTGTTTCCCTGACTCCCGGGGAAATACTCCTGGATAGCGCCGGCTACGTTCTCATCCAGGAAGCGCCCTTTGTCGACCGGGAAATGCTCCACGGCAACCGGATGACGATGTCCTTTGACGTCAATGATCGGAGCGTTGGCGAGATACTGACTGATTGCCTGAGCGTCCAGGGTTGCAGACATCACGATGAGGAAGAGGTCTTCTCTTGTGGATCGAATTTCGACCAGGAGACCAAGGAGGAGGTCGAGGGTCTGGCTCCTTTCGTGAAACTCATCGAGGATGATGGCACCCACGTTCTCCAGAAACGGATCGGACTGGAGTTCTCGAAGGAGGATTCCTTCGGTGGCGATGCGGATTCTTGTTTCTCTGGTCGTTCGATTCTCGAAACGAATCTGGTAGCCGACTTCTTTTCCCAGTGTCCACTCTTGTTCGTAAGCAATCCGTCGGGCTGCGGTTTCGGCGGCGAGTCGACGTGGTTCAAGAACGACGATTTGGCCCGGGCCGACCATTCCCGAGGAATCGAGAGCGGGGGGAATGCGTGTTGTTTTTCCTGCCCCCGGCTCCGCGACGAGAATGAGGCTCCGAAAGCTCCTCAACGAGGAGAGAATCTCGGGGATCGCTGAATCGATGGGGAGAGGTTGCACAACTTTTGATTTACTCCACTAGTGACGGAGCACCAGGTTCGGGCAACTCGCCAAGACCGAGTCTTTCCGTCAGGTAGAGCTCTTGGGCGAAGAAGTCATCTGCAGCTCGAGCTCCTTCATTTCGTGGCTGACAAGAGCCTTCTTGCAAACCACGTGGTTTCCCATCACCAGGTATTCCAGTCCGGAACCAAAGAGCATCGCGAGGGCCTCTTCAGGACGGCAGACCATCGGTTCGCCTCGCCGGTTGAGGGAAGTGTTGATCAGGACGGGAATCCCGGTTCGTTTTTCGAACTCCTGGATAAGCCGGTAGAATCGAGGGTTTGTCGTTTGATCGACGAGCTGAGGTCTTGCCGAACCGTCCACGTGAACCGCCTCCGGGATCCGATCTCGCCAATCAGGAGAAACGTCATAGCTGAGGGTCATGTACGGGCTATCGTGATCGTGAGACAGGATCTCGGCGCCTCTTTCCCGGAGGATCGAGGGGCAGAAAGGGCGCCACTTTTCCCTGAACTTGATCCGTCCGTTGATGTCGTCGCTCATCCCGGGGTAGGCGGGGTGGCCAAGGATGGATCGGTTGCCAAGGGAGCGTGGACCGAACTCCATGGGCCCTTGCATCCAGCCGACGATTTCTCCATCGGCGAGTAGTTTGGCCGTGTAGGCTTCGATATCCTCGTGAACCTCGAAGGGAATTCGAAACCGTTCCAGGGCGGCTTTGATTTCTTTTTCGCCAAATGCCGGGCCCAGGAAAGCATGGGGCATCTTGGCGATGGTTTCTCCTCTTTGGTTGCCGGCATAGGTTGCCGCGCCAAGGGAAATCCCTGCGTCATGCGCCGCCGGCTGCACGAATAGTTCCTTGATCAGCGGGTGCTGGATGATCTTTCGATTGAGACGCACATTGAGGGCGCATCCTCCGGCAAAGCAAAGTCGTCCATGACGGTGAAGCTGGTTCCCGAGGTCTTTTTCGATGAGGCGAAGAACCGCTTCTTCCAGGTCTTTTTGGGCTCGGGCCGCAATGTGCATGTAGGGCTCGGTGAGGGCATCACCGGTTCGTTCGGGACCGAGTCGGCGAATGAGTTCTTCCGGATACCGATGTCTCTTGTAACCATTACTCTTGCTGACCCAGACGTTCTCTTCGTTGATGCGGAACGAGTCTTCCGTGTGGGTAATCATGAAAGACAGGTCGGCCTTTTCGGGATCGCCGTAGGCGGACATCCCCATGACCTTGAACTCTCCATCGTTGGGCCGAAATCCGAGGTAGTCCGTCACGGTCGAGTAGAAGAGACCAAGGGAATCTGGCTTGATCGTTTCCCGAAGAATCTTGATGTCACCGCCCTTTCCCTCGCCCATCAAGCAGGTGGTGAACTCTCCGACTCCATCGACGGTGAGGATGGCCGCCTCTTCGAAGCCGGAAAGGTGGTAGGCGGAAGAGGCATGGGCAAGGTGATGCTCGACGTATTCAATGTCGACGTCTCCAGGGCCAAGACCCAGTTGTTGAATACACCTCTGGAGTGCGCTGTCCATGACGCCAAATTGACGTTCCCCCCGGACAAGATAGCGAAGAGCTTTGGAGGGGTTTCGAAAAAAGTTGCGCGACATGTTGGTTTTGGCATGACGGCGATAGGCCTCAAGCGACCACGGAAACGCAATCAGATCGATGTCTGAAGGTTTCATCGAGGCGGTTTCCAGGCAAAACCGAGCGGCGTTGATCGGGACTTCCCCGGAAGCGTGCTTGTTTCGGGAGAAGCGCTCTTCTTCGGCGGCGGCGACAACTTGGCCGTCAACGACGAGGGCGGCCGAGCAATCGTGCCAGCTGATTCCGATGCCCAGGATGTTCATGGTGAGGACCTCGAAGTGTTTTTGTCACCTGCGTTTCTGCCATTATTTCCTTTGGAGCTGCGAGTTTAGTTGGGTTTGCCGGTGTTTTCAACCTTTGGGGGAGAGGGCTTCCATGGGCGGGAGAAAAGTGGTCCGATGGAGTGTGCGGGCGAAAAGCCAGAACCTTGGTGATGGACCGGCCAGAAAGCCATGAATTAGGAGAGATGACCATGCTTCGAGCAGCTCTTTTCGGATGCGCCTTGTTCCTGGGATGGATGAGTGATGTTTCGGCAAAGGAGTCAACGTGGCGGGTTCCCCTTGCCCTTGGTCTTGAGCTCGATCGATCCGGCTGTCAGCTGGGTGACGTTGTCAAAGCGAAGGTTACCCTGACCAATGTCGGGAAAGAGAAAGCCACCGTCAAAGAGCTCCTTCATGATCGACAGTGCGTTGATTTCGACATCGTGCTCAGTGGGGGGGAGCTCGAAGAGAAGATCGGACCCTTCCGTTTCACCAAGATTACAACCAGCGTCTATGACCCGCGGCAGATGCGCGAGGTCACGCTCGATCCGGGAAAGAGCCTGGACTTGACGGTTGAGATTCCGGCGATTTCGGGAGGGGAGATGAGGTTAACCGCTCGCTATTCCGGAGTGGTGTTCGAGGACGTTCTACCTTTTTCCCTCGTTTCCAGGACCGTCACGCTGAAGGTCGAATCCAAACCCAAAGAGAGACTTACTGCCCGGCTCAAGACCCGCCGAGGGGATATCGTCATCGGTTTCTTTCTTGATGAGGCCCCGGCGACGGTCATGCACTTCGTGATGCTGGCTCGTTCCGAGTTTTATGACGGGCTCTTGTTTCACCGGATTGTCGAGGATTTCGTGGTGCAAACCGGTTGCCCCCGAGGAAACGGTACCGGGGATGGGGGCTACAATATTCCGGCGGAAGTCGCCGGTCTCCACAATCACACCCGGGGAGCTGTGGCGATGGCCCGGTCCGATAACTTCGACAGTGCCGGCAGTCAGTTTTACTTCTGCCTGAAGCCCCAAGAAACTCTTGACGGGTGGTACACGGTCTTTGGCGAGGTACTGAGCGGTATGGATGCGGTCGACGCCATGGAGCCTCATAACGCAATTGAGCAGCTCCGACCGGAAAGAGCACAGTCTCCCTGATCCCGCTTCTCCCGCTAAACCTCTGAACATCAATCTGTTCCGGGACTTTTTGTCTGAATTGTCTCGAGGGGGTGGACAATTTGGGACGAAGGAAAAACGAAAACAATCGGCTTCTTGTGCCGAATGTACCCGTATAGTCTCGGACAGATTGGACCCATCAAGGGTCGAATGGTGTTTAATTTATTGTTTGCAAAGGGGTTACGCAATGATGTCGACTGAAATGACTGGGGGGCTTGTGAGAAAGAGCCCCGGGCGGATGGTAGCTACCGGGCTGGTCCTGGCTGCCGCTTTTTTCGGGCTCGCTCCAAATAGCGCACAGGCCTCCGGATTTCAGGCCGGAAAGACTCAGCTTTCCTCTCTAGCACCGGAAGATTGTCTCCTGTACACGAATCTCTCCGGACTCTCGTCCTGGAGTGAGCATCTCGAGAAGTTCGACCTGTATGACCTCTGGCAAGAGCCGGAAGTTCAGGCGTTCGTTTCGGACGCGGTCAAGCTGATCCCCCAGCTCCTGCAGGAGAATATGCCTCCTGGGAACACCGAGCTCCGGACCTTTACCGATCTGGTTCAGGGAAGGATCGAGTTCGTAGCGGGTGACCTCACCATGGTCGCGGTCGAAAATGATGTCATGCCGCTTCCGGGTATGGTGCTGGCCCTTGATGTTGGTAGCAACAAGAGGAAGTTCCAGGGTTTCCTGGATCAAGGCCTCAAAGAATGGGCGAGACCTGAATGGTTCAGGAAGGGTGAATTCAAATACCGCGGTGTAGCGGTCCGCACCCTATCTCCTCCCGAGAAGAGCCGTGAGATTCCGGTCTTCGACCTCAAGATCTGCATGGCCTTTGTAGACAACCTGTTCCTGGTGGGTCTGAACCCCCCGTACCTGAAGAGGATCATCGACAATCGTCTGGATGGTGCCTCGAACACTCTTGCCAACAACAGTTCTTTTCGTCGATCAGTGGACAAGACCGGTGATTCGGCTCTTGCCTACACGTTTGTGAACATTCAGGGCGCTCTCTCCATGTTCGAGCGCCTGATTCCGGCCGAGGTCAAGGAGATTTGTGAGGATCTCGGTTTTGGAAATGTGAGCTCCCTTTATATGGGGACGGGGCAAGAAGACGGCATCGCCACGGATGTGGTCTACCTGGATTGCCCGGGAAAGAAAACAGGTCTTCTCAAGGTTCTTTCCCTCGGCTCGTGCAGCATGAAGGCTCTGAAGTACGCTCCCGAAAACGCATTTGCTTTCAGTTCATTCAACCTGGATCTCAACGGCGCAAAGAACGAAATTTTTGGACTCCTTGGCAAGTATGTCCCGGAAGCTCTCGAAGAAGTTCGAAGGGAAATGGCCCAAGCAGGGAGCCAAATCGGCCTCGACATCGAGAATGACATCCTGGGAGCGTTGACCGGTGAAGTCAGCATTGTTGCCTCCATGAACCCGATGGGTGCCATGATTCCCGACGTTCTTCTTGCCTTTGGCGTTGCCGACGAAAAGAAGTTCTCCCGGCTTCTCGAGCACGGACTCGCCATGACTCGTGGCAAGGTGAAGAGTCTTTCGATGGACTTCAAGGGAGAGAAGATCCACTATCTGCGCATTCCTGATGCACCCGTCATGCCGGCCTATCGGCTTGAAGATGGGGTATTCCTGGTCACGATTTCCCCTCTGATGATGAAGAACATCATCTCTTCGACCGGATCAGGCCAGAAGGGTCTTGCTTCGGTGAAGGACTTCCAGGCTGCTCTCAAGTCCTGCGGTGGCAGTCCCAGTGTCTTCTCCTATGTTGATGGCCGTCATCTCGTGGGCTACGCCTACAATACGATCATGCCTCTCGTTCAGGGCGCTGTCCCGCAGGAAGTGCCGGTTGACATGGCTTTGCTCCCGACCTCTGATGTTGTGGTGAAGCACCTTTCCGCGGAGACTTTCGTTTACACCAATGATCAAGACGGCCTTCTGATGAAGAGCCGGTCTTGTGTTGGAACGTCCTTCTTCTTGTGCCTGGCGAGCCGCCTGATTGATGCTTACGGCGACATTCGCGTCCCGACTCAGGGAATGGGAATGGGTAATCCTTCCTATACTCAACACTCGGAACATCATGGAGAGTCGACTTCGACCGCCCATGCCGTGGAGACTCAGGAAAGGGGTCACGAGGCGCCACGATACGAGTCCAGGAAAAGCGCCCCCAAGGAGACCTCCTCCTATGTGGTGAAGGCAGAGCCGAAGGAGTCTTCTGCCGGTGCGCCTTCAATTGATGAAGCGATGGGAATCTATCAGTCCGGGAACCTGGAAGCGGCGATCGAGGCGTTCTCCCACGTCCTCAAAGCGGATCCGACTTCGGGCCAGGCCTATTTCTTCCGCGGGTACTCGCAGTACCAGCTCAAGAACTACGAAGAGTTCACCCGGAACTCTCGCAAAGCGGCCGAGAATGGATTCCAGACCGGGACCGCTTTCTACAACACTTGTTGTGGATATAGTTTGCTGAAGAAGAAGGGTCCTGCTCTCAAGTACCTGAAGAAAGCCATCGAAAACGGATTCACCGACTACGACCACATGCGGGCTGATTCTGACCTCGAATTCTTGCGAGGAGAGGATGAGTTCAAGAGCATGATGAAAGGCGTGAATTAACGCCTGGCTACCCTGACGTCGAGAAATTTGAAGCCCGGTTCGGTAGAAACGCTGAATCGGGCTTTTTTTGTGAACGTTTCCGACCTTCATGAAAACGCGGGCTAGTCATCCTGGCCCGTGTTTGGTTTCTTGTCAGGATGAGTGAGCAAGACAGGAAAGTCGGGTCGGCACGAACGGCAGCCATTCTCATCATTGGCAATGAGGTTCTCTCGGCCAAGGTTGCCGATCGGAACTCACCCTATCTTGTTCGGAGATGTCTGGAAGCTGGGCTAACGGTGAGGGTCATCGTTACGATTCCAGACGAGGTTGCGGTGATCTCTGGCTGGGTTCGAGATCTTGCGGACAGCCATGATTATGTCTTCACCACAGGCGGGATTGGCCCTACCCATGACGATTTGACCCTCGAGTCGGTGGCTCTTGGTCTATCCCGTCCCAGGGTTCGTCATCCTGAGATGGCTGCGGCCCTCAAAGGTTACTATGGTTCTCAAGTGACCGAAGAAGCGCTCACCATGGCAGACCTTCCGGAGGGAACAACCGTGACCTTTGTCGCCGAGGGAGAGCCACCTCTTCTTCGGGTGGCCAACGTGTTTCTTCTTCCTGGTTTTCCCGAGCTTCTTGAGGCTCAGTTTCAGGCGGCGTTGCCCGATCTTCAGGGAACCCGCGTTTTCTCGGATCGCCTGCATGTTCTTCTGACGGAGGTGGAAATCGCGGGGCTTCTTCGCGCTGTTCAGGAGGCCCATCCCCGGGTTACCATCGGCTCTTACCCATCGATCGGTAAGAGTAAATACCGGGTTCTGGTGACTCTGGATGCGACGGAGGAAGATGTTCTCTCGGTGGCACGCTCGGAGTTGGTTCGGGGGCTAGGGGACGAGGTAATTCTGGATATTGCGGACTAGCTGAGCGATAGTTCGACCGAGACAATGGATCCGCCTCCGGGATCACGATCGAACCGGATAGAGCCGCCGTGGGCCTCCGACACTCGATGGGCGATGGTGAGGCCAAGGCCCGCTCCCGGATTCTGGTGGCTTGCTGTCTCTTCCCGGTAGAACTTTTCAAACACCCGACTGACGTTTTCTTTCCTCACCCCGATACCCGTGTCTTTGACACGGACTTCCACGGTGCCGTCTTTCCTCGACGCGGAAATCAACACCGATCCACCGGCCGGTGTGAATTTGATGGCATTGTCGATGACATTTGAAAAGAGGACGGTAATGCTCCCGGTATGTGCGTGAATGGTCGGGAGGTCCTTGTCGCACTCGACCGTGATGGCGATTCCCTTTTCTGTTGCCATCTCGGAGAAGCTGTTCCGGACATCATTCACCACGTCACCGATGTCTGTAGGTCGTTTTACCATTTCGAAGGAATTCGATTCGGTTCGTGCCAGGTGTAGGAAGTTCTCGACAAGTTTGTTCAGGAGCTTGCTGTTCTGTCGGAGGGCTTTCAGGAATTCCTTCTGGGTCCCGGGTTCGAGATTTCGTTCGGATTCAAGAAGGGAGACCAGCCCCTGGATAACGGTGATGGGAGTTCGTAGCTCGTGGGAGAGGTTTCGAGTGATCTTGGCCGCATAGCCGTCTTCTGTTGTGGTTCGGATCTGACGCGTTCTCTCGATACGAGTTTTTACGATCGCGAGTAGCTCCTCGATTTCGAAGGGTTTGGTGATGAAGTCATCCGCTCCGAGCTCGCGACCCTTCAGGCGATCTTCCCTGGAGTTGCGAGCGGTGAGAAACACGAGTGGAATGGCACCGAGGCTTGAGTCGCGTCGAATGGACTCGCAGAGTTCGAATCCATCCATTCTCGGCATCATGACGTCAGCGAGAATAAGGTCGACGGATTGGCTCTGCAAGATGGTTAGCGCATCAACTCCATCTTTTGCCCAGAAGGCGACGTAGCCTTCGGCTTCCAGGGTAATCTGAAGCTGGTTGGCTAGGCTCTCCTCGTCTTCAACAACGAGGATTCGAGGAGCTATACCAAGGTCAGAAGTATTCGGTAACGTCTCCACGGCGACACCCGGAATCTAGGGGCTCCCATGTTGGCCCTAAGGGAAAACCCGTTTCTATTGGAACTAGTATCGGGAAAACCCTCAAACCCCTTGAGGTGTCTCGCCCTCCATCTTCCCATTCAGGAGGACGGTTGTCCGGATTCTCGAGGCCGTGTGCCGGATTCGAGATGGTCAAGAGGGGCGAGAAACGCCTTAACCTTATTTCCGTTTTCGGTTTGTCGTTTTCTTGGTCTTTTTCTTTTGCGACCGGCTCTTCGGAGCTGGAAAAGCTTCGTTGTGCGCCTCGTCCAGGTTCGCAATCAGTCGAATCTCGAGGTTCTTCTTCACTTCGGCGGGTAGCTCTTCGAGGTCGATCTGATTGCCTTTGGGAATGAGGACAGTTTTCACGCCGGCACGGTAGGCGGCGAGGAGCTTGTCCTTGATTCCACCCACAGGAAGGACATGACCTCTCAGGGTGACTTCACCGGTGACGGCAAGATAGGGTCGTACAGGCTTTTCTGAGAGCAAAGACGTGATAGCAAGGAAGATAGCGACGCCCGCAGAAGGTCCGTCTTTTGGAATGGCGCCGGCGGGAACGTGAATGTGAAGGTCAGTTTCGGCGAAGAGCCGGTCATCGAGGCCAAACTGGGATGAGCGGGATCGCACGTAGCTCAGAGAAGTTTGAGCTGATTCCTTCATCACTTCCCCCAGGTGCCCGGTGAGAATCAGGCCTCCCTTCCCGCTCATCATGGTGGCTTCGATGAAGAGAATGTCTCCCCCCGTCGGACTCCAGGCGAGGCCAATGGTCACGCCGGGTACGGATCGGCGCTCGACTTCTTCCAGAAGAAAGACAGGCGGGCCAAGATGGGTTGCGACCTGGGCGGCAGTGTTCACGGAAAGAGACGTGCTTCTTCGATTGGCGACCCGGAATGCCGCCGATCGGCAAATGCTGGCGAGTTTCTGTTCCAGGCGTCGAAGCCCAGCCTCTCGGGTATAGGACCGTATTACTTCCCGCAGTCCCCGTTTTCCAATCCGGAGGTTTGACTTCTTCAGGCCATGATCCGCAAGGAGCCTTGGAAGGATGTGCCGGTTGGCGATCTCGATCTTTTCCTCCTCGGTGTAGCCGAAGAGCTGAATGATTTCCATTCGATCGCGAAGAGCCGGCGGGACCGGATCCAGGTAATTGGCGGTAGCAATAAACATGACGTCGGAGAGATCGAACGGCACATCAAGGTAGTGATCCACAAAGGTATCGTTTTGTTGTGGATCGAGAACTTCAAGCAGGGCCGAAGCCGGGTCTCCGTGATGATCCATTCCGAGCTTGTCGATTTCATCGAGCATGAAGACCGGGTTCTTGGTGCCCGCATCTCGGAGTCCACGGATAATGCGACCCGGGAGGGCGCCGACATAGGTTCGTCGATGACCTCGAATTTCTGCCTCGTCTCGAACTCCTCCCAGGCTAGCCCGGATGAACTTGCGTCCGGCGGCACGAGCGATCGACCGTCCTAGAGATGTCTTTCCGACTCCGGGAGGACCAACGAAACAGAGGATCGGGCCCCGATGCGTTTCCTTGAGTTTCAGAACGGCCAGGAATTCGACGATTCTCTTTTTGACCTTCTCCAGGTCGTAGTGGTCCTCATCGAGGACTGCTCTCGCCTTCCGTAAGTTGATGCGGGGTCCAAGGTGAAGCGTCCAGGGAAGAGTCGCCAGCCACTCGACGTAATTGCGGGAAACGGCGTGTTCGGGAGAAACCGAGGGGATTCGCATCAGCCGGTCGAGTTCGCGCATTGCCTGCTCGTGGGCGGCAGGTGGGAGTTGTGCGGCAACGATCTGCTTTCGCAGCTCTTCGATTTCGGTTCGAGATTCGTCTCCCTCTCCTAGCTCGCCCTGGATTTCCTTGAGCTGTTGCCGCAGGAAATATTCCCGTTGGGTTTTCTCGATCGTGGCTCGAGCTTTCGTCTGGATTTTTTGGGAGAGCTCGAGCTTTGCCAGCTCCCGGGATGCAAGGGTGGTGACCATCTCGACTCGACGGACCACATTGGCCGTTTCCAGGACGAGTTGTCTTTCCTTGGTGGGTAGCTCCAGGTTGAACGTGATGAGATTGGCGAGGTCTCCGGGTTGATCCACGTTCGCAAGAGCGAGGGCTGCTTCGTCCGGGGTCTTGGGATCGGCGTTGACGAGCTTCAGGGCGATGTCCATCAGGCCAAGAAACGCGATCTCGGATTTTTTCTTTTGCCGGCGAGGAACCTCATCAACGATGACCCGAGCACGAGCTCGGATGAACGGATCGGTCTGCACGAATCGAACGAGCCTGACGCGAGACAATCCTTGAACGATGACGTGGTGATGTCCTTCGGGAGTCTTGATGAGCCGAGTGATCTGCACCACCGTCCCCACCCGGTAAAGATCCTTGGGCATTGGATCCTCGACATCGGGTTTCGTCTGGGCAACCGTGATGAGCATCTTGTCATCGGAAACCGCGACTTCATCGATCAGCCGGATCGATCGTTCCTTCCCCACGTTGATGGGGAAGCCGACCCGCGGAAACATCACATGGTTTTGCAGAGGGAGAACGGGAAGTTCGCCGGGTATTGTGAGGTCGGTCATGCAGCAGAGGAGCCTTGTTGCCTAGACGCGACGGTGGCTTAGACGCGACGCTTGAGGAGGGTCACCACGAAATAACCGCCGACGAGGCGGGTTTCAACGACGTGGCTTTGCACCGGACTCGGAAGTCGAAAGCGACGCTCGAAGGGCCCATGCCCGATTTCAATCCGGTGGACTTTTGTCACGCCGGCCGGGATGGGACTCTTGCGCGTACCCGTAATGACGAGGTAGTTTCCGTGGCGAGAGACCTGGATCTGATTGGGATCAACGCCCGCCAGCTCCATGATAAAAATGAGCTCGTCTTCGATCTCGTAGACGTCAACGGCCGGATGCCAGGGTTGAACGGGAAGGATTTCAAGGTCGCGAACATCAATGGCGGTGTAGGACCATTGACTGACCCGGGTTTCCTTTGGTTTTTCCTCGGCAGCCGTAAGCGGATGCGAATCCTTTTTCACTGGACACAACCTCTCTAACCAAACAAATCGTCTGCTGGCCCGGATAATTCGTTACGGTGAACCGAGACAAGAGACATGGAGATTGTAGCTTGAGCGACTTCCGGTGGCAAGCGGCTGCCAAAACCTCGATTCGGACGTGCTGGATCCTCGGAATCGGCTGCGGATTGATCTCGGCCGTCCTGGGTGGCCTTTCGATCACGGATTTGTGGAAGCCCTGGTGGGATAGTGCCATCTATATGGACCTCGCTCGTTCCATCCTGGTCCGAGGGGATTACACCTATCAGGGTGAGCCCCACACCAAGTATCCGCCGGGATTCCCTCTTTTGCTTTCGGGGGTGATCGGGAGCTTTGGCTGGAATCATGCCATCCTGAAGGCGATCGGTGTGGCTAGCTGGGTGGGAATGACATGTCTCACCCCGTTTCTTTTCCTGAGGCGTCTTCCCCCGATCTGGCTCTTTAGCCTGACCCTGCTCGTATCCGTCTCTCCCGTGTGTCTCTTTTTCGGGACGTATGTTCTCTCGGACCTACCGTTTACCGTTCTGACGCTCCTCTGTGTCCTCATTCTATCCGGTCGCAACAGGGAGGAGCCTCTCTCCAGGCAACGACTCGTCTGGGGAGGTGCCTTGCTTCTCGTCAGTTGCACTTTTCGTCTGGCGGGGGTCACCTTGATCGCCGCGTGGATTCTTTCCTCTCTTGGGTCTCGTCGACATGGATCGGCTTTTCTTCAGCGTTTGAAAGTCTCGTTGCTTGTGGCTCTCCCCGCGATCGTGTTCCTGGTGGGATGGGGAATTCGAGGCATGGGAAATGAATCAGTGACAACGCATGGACTGCGAGAAGGAGTCTCGTACGTCCAGGAGTTCTTCGTTGAGGATGCGGAGACATCAGGGTCTTCAGCCGCAGGTGTCTCGGGGATGGCCTCGCGGCTCCTGGATAATATACCTTACTACGCGGGGCTGGTTGGTTCGGTTTTGCGAGGAAGCAATCATGTCGCTCAGGACCCGTTACGGTCAGGGCTTTCGTCTCTCGTGGTGTTGGGGCTTCTCTTCAGCTTGATCTCCGCAAAGAACCGGTGGGGCCTTCTCGAGTGGTATTTGATCTTCTCGCTCCTTCTCTGCCTGTTCTGGCCGGCACGGGAAGACCTCCGGTTTCTTGTGCCCCTCGTCCCACTCCTGATCGGCTACTCCTTTCTCGGGTGCTTCGAGGGAATGGAGCGTCTGGCCTCCCGGTTTCTACCTGCCAGGAAGGGAAGAGCTCCACTCGACGTTCTTGGGATTCTTTTCGGTGTCGTTCCGGCGGTTTTTGGGTTGTTTGAAGATCGGACTCTTATCGGGTATCACCGGGAAGAAACCTACATGACGGCCGGGGTTGAGGAGCTCCGCGCCATTTCCATGATCCTCAAGACGACTCCTGCAGAAACCCGGGTTGTTTCCGATCTCGCCCCGTGGGTTCATTTTTGGTCCCAGAGAAAGACCTATTCCTATCCAGGAAGCTCGAATCCCGAGGTTGTTTATCAGGGGTTGATGGAGCTAAGGGCCGACTATGTCGTCTTTACGAGCCTGAACGCTCCCAACGTCCCGAACCTGCTCGGGGCCTTGCAGGCTCATCCGGAGAGCTTCGAAGTGGCGCACTCCGAGGGAAAGTCGGTCCTGGTTCGGGTAATAGGATGGTGAGGGGATCACTCGGGAGTTAGAATACCGCGCTTTTGCGCCCGATCCCGGGCCGATTCGTGTCTCTTGAGGAGTGAGTCATGTCGTCTCGTACCCACAAAATCGCGGTCCTTCCCGGTGACGGTATCGGTGAGGAGGTCGTTCGTGAAGGACTGAAGGTTCTTGATGCCGCTTCTTCGAAGTATGGCTTTTCCTATGAAACCAAAACGTATCCCTTTGGTGCTGACCACTATCTTGAGACAGGGGTCACCATGCCAGAGGAGGTCTTTGACGAGTTTCGCGAGCTCGACGCAATCTTCTTGGGGGCCATCGGAGACCCGCGAATCGAAGTGGGGATGCTCGAGCGGGCGATCATCGGCGGCATTCGGTTCAAGCTTGATCTCTTCATCAACCTGCGCCCGATCAAGTTGTACGCCGAGCATCTAACTCCTTTGAAAGACAAGACCCCCGATGACGTTGATTTCATCGTGGTGAGAGAGAACACCGAAGACGCCTACGCGGGGATCGGCGGCCACCTGAAGGTCGATACGGCAGATGAAGTTGCTCTGCAGACCATGATCTACACCCGAAAGGGCTGTGAGCGGGCGTGTCGGTATGCCTTTGAGCTGGCCAGGGAGCGGGGCGGCAAGAAAAGGCTCACTTTGGTCGACAAGGCCAACGCGGTGCGCGCTCAGTCCATCTGGACCCGGACTTTTGCCGAGGTCGGGAAAGAATATCCGGACATCGAGCAGGACCACGCTTATGTGGATGCAGCCTGTATGTGGATGCTCAAGAAACCGGAATGGTTCGATGTGATCGTGACCCCCAACCTTTTCGGGGACATCATCACCGACCTTGGGGCCATGATTCAGGGGGGAATGGGGATCGCGGCGTCCGGAAACATCCACCCTGGAAAGGTTTCCATGTTTGAGCCAATCCACGGATCGGCTCCCAAGTATCGGGGGCTGAACAAAGCCAACCCCATAGCGACGATTGCTGCCGTGCAAATGATGCTCGACTATCTGGGCGAAAAGGAAGCGGCAGTCGGAATCGAGGGAGTTATTTCTAATCTCCTCTCAAGTAAGAGGATCCCGACGCTCGATGCATCTTCGGGACTCGGAACGGACGAGGTCGGGAACCTTGTTGTTGACGAGCTTCGAAAGAATGCCGGCTAAGCCTGACCCGAAATTTCGGGGTTGGGGTCTTACCGGGGTGAAAAGATCGGGCTGAAAAGCGGAAACAAAAGGAGGATCTTGCGTGGCGCACCAGTACTCCAGCGGCGTCCAGGCCATCGACGACATCATCCGTGCATTGATCCGACTCCGGGGGCATGCCACCTCGGAAGATGACATCGCTGATATCATGACCACGGCTCTAAAGTTGGTTGAAGAAGGAGCCTCGGCAAGTGACGCCAAGATTGCGAGCAACGCATTGAAGGAAATGCGTTATTCGTACAAGGTGTTCTCCGGCTATCGGGGAATTCGCAAGGTCACGATTTTCGGCTCCGCTCGAACCTCCGCCAGCCACCCGAACTACAAGCTTGCCAAAGACGTCTCCCGGCGTCTCTGTAAGGCGGGTTTCATGCTCATCAGCGGTGCAGGTCCGGGCATCATGGAGGCCGGACTTATCGGGGCGGGAAGAGAGAATAGTTTCGGAGTCAATATTCGCCTTCCTTTCGAGCAGGAAGCCTGTCCAGTCATCGAGGGCGACCCCAAACTGATCAACTACAAGTACTTCTTTGTGCGAAAGCTCTTCTTCGTCAGGGAGACGGATGCGGTTCTCATCTTCCCGGGTGGATTCGGGACTTTCGATGAGATGTTCGAGCTCCTGACCCTGGCACAAACAGGAAAATGCCACCCTCTTCCCATCGTGTTGATGGATCACCCTCAAGGAACCTACTGGAAATCCATGGTTCGTTTGCTGAAGAAGGAGCTCCTTGGCAACGGAATGATCTCCAAGGAAGACTTCAACCTCTTCAAGGTCACTTCGAGCCCTGCTGAAGCTTGCCACGAGATGCTTCATTTCTTCGAGAACTACCATTCGATCCGATATGTGAAGGGTCGGTTGGTCATCCGGGTCCGAAAGCCCGTGACCGAGGGTCTTTTGGATAAGCTCAACTCGAAGTATGCCTCCCTTGTCGAGGAGGGGCGGATGGAAGCGGTCGAGGCGAGCCCCGAGGAAAGCGACGAGCCGGAACTCCATGCCCTTCCCAGAATCTCTTTCAAGTTCCAGCGGTCCGGCTTCGGGAAGTTTCGTTGCTTGATCGATGACCTGAACGACGTTCCCGGTACGGTCCGTCGTCGGGATCCGGGGCTTGGCCGACCGGACCTTGATCCGTTCCAGGAGGATTCAGGTGGAATCTTCTCTGGCCCGGATGAGAATCGTTCGCCCGTTGCCACTCCTCCCAAGCAATCTCCTCCGGTGAAGACGAAGGCGACTCGAGCCCGAAAACCTCGTGCATCGGGCAAGAAAGTGCGGCGTAAGAAGAGTTCTTGAGGTCCTCTTATCAGTAGGCATTTTCGATGTTCAAGAACACGGTCTCGACCTCGAACTTCTCCTCGAGGATGGGGCCGAGGGCCATGGGGCCCCAGCGTTCCGAATCATGGTGGCCGAGTGCCAGATAGTGGATTCCCGTTTCCTTGCAATAGGAGGGGGCGGTAAAATCCATCTCGCCGGTGATGAAAAGGTCCAGGCCGGAGTCGACGACCAGGGACATCATCCGGGCTGCGGAGCCGGAGATGATGGCGACCGTGGATATTTCCTCGGGGCCCTGGTCGATGAAGGCTTTTTCCGGGACTAGATTCTTCCGGCATCTTGCCAGGAGCTCATCTTTGGAGATGGGCTCGGGAAACCGTGCCTGAACACCAAGAGATGCGCCCCTCGCCTCGGCAAACGGCTCCAGGTCAACGCATCCCAGTCTCCTGGCGATTTGCGCGTTGTTTCCAACCTCAAGATGGCGGTCGAGAGGAAGGTGGTAGCCCGCGAGGGACAGTCGATTCTCCAGAAGAAACTGAATCCGACGCCGCCGATTCCCGATGAGAGTACGAGGCTCCCCGTCCCAGAAAAAGCCGTGGTGGACGACGAGGAGTTCCGATCCGGATTTGAGTGCCGCCTCAAAGAACGGCATTTCGGCGGTGACGCCAAGGGCGATGCGGCGAACGTCTTCCTGCCCTTCAACTTGGAGTCCGTGAGGGCAATAATCTCCGGAATCTCCAATCCGAAGAAAGTCGTTCAGGTAGGCGATGATCTCATCTCGGTGAGCCAAGGGTGCCGGTCTCCTACTTGTGAGGCCCATCTAGTGGTGCGCTAACGGGTTGCAACAGGAAGATTTCTAAGGAGCTAGCCTACCTTGACAACCGTATCTGGGGGAACAAACTACTCGAAGAAACCCGAATCGAAGAAGGGCTTCCTTTTGGGAAGATTCGCGGGTGGGTTGTCGTCCAAGCGATACCCGCCATTTGACCCGAAAGAGCCCCCTGCAGAAGTCCGGAGGACGAGACCCCGATCCGGACACCCGTCCTGAGGAGACGAATGAACCGTCGATTGAAACGCATATTGACCTCGATTCTGATGATCTTCGCGGTCATCGGAGTCGTCCTGACGACCCTTTTTTGCATCTTCATCTACAACCCTCTTGAAGGAAGCTGCGATGCCATCGGGACCCTCGTACCCCGATCCGTTTCCTTCTTCGTAACCAAGAGAGATCTGGGGGACGAGCTCCTGGCTCTGCCGAACCAGAGAGAGTTCAAGGAAATCGGGGAGTCGAAGGCAGTCAAGTCCTTCCTGAATTCCCAGTTCTTCCTGAGCGCCGATCAGCGGTTTGCGATTCAAGAGAACCTGGATCGATTGGAACAGATCAACAACGAGTTGCCGGTTGATATCTTTGGAGACGTGTTTGGATCGGAGCTTGGAATTGCCGGTACACCTCTGGGCGCGGAGGTGACCAAGTGGGATGTGATCTTCTATACCCGGGTGGGATGGAAGATTCGCCCGATGATTGACCTTTGCACCCATCCCCAGATTTTGAAGCGTGCGCGACTTGACCCGGCGCTTTCTCTTGGGGATGAGGATGGAGGAGCGTTCAAGCGAGTGAGCTACGTCCAATCTGGAAAAGCGATGAGCTTTTTCTTCGGGCGAGTGAAGGACGTTCTGGTTGTCAGCAACAAGAAGGAACTCATGCGGGAAGTCCTGGCCCTTGGTTTTGAGGGGTCGGGTACGAGCCTCTACTATGATCGGGAGTATGAAGATCCGGTGGAGGCCCTGGCCGAATCGAAAGAAAGTCCCGAGGGTGTCGCGTCTCCGGTGGGGCTTCACGTCAATCTTGCCGAGGTCAAGCGCCTCTACGGGGTTGACCAGAAGCTTGAGGAGGGACAGGTCGGGACGGGAACAAAGATTGCCGCCGACATGTTGGGCCTTCAAACGATGTCCCGTTTCGTGGGAGTGTTTCACCCCCAGACACCTCTCACGCTGGAGGGCCGCATCGACCTCGATGTGAGCAAAGCCGGTAACAACCGTCGGATTCTCACCACGGATGGTCTTCCGGTTTCCGAGATCCGGGACCGTCTCGGGGCGATTTTGCCCAAAGACACCTTCTTCTTCATGTTTGTTCGTTGTGGTGTTCGCGATCTTTTTCAGCTCATCATGACCAACTTTTCGGGGGCCGATCGGCAGCTCATCAACGATTCGCTGAAGAAGATCCCCGAGCTCGACAACCTCAATGATTTTCTCGCCAAGACTTCGAGCCATTTCACCGATGAAGTGGCCGCGATCTTTTCTCGAAGAGATATTAGCCAGCTCACGGGAGCTCAACGATTCAATCCCAAGCCGGCAATGACCCTCATGCTTCAGACGCTGGACTCGACAGCTCTCCTTGACTATCTGAAGATCCTGGAGCGGGACGAGTTTGCGATTGCTGGAGTGACAAAGTCGGACCTTGCCGGCGTATCCGTGACGCGAGGGAGAAGCAAGATCGATGGGGCGGATATGGCTTATGCGATTTTTGATGATCGCTTCATCATTTCGACCTCTCCGGATTTTCTTGATCAGATCATCCTGGTGGCCAAGGGCCAGCTCTCCGGTCTCATGGAGGACGAGGGTTTTGATACGGCCATGAACTCGGTCGGCGATAAGGCCACTCTTCTCTTTTATCTCAACGGGGGAAAAGGGTTGGATTGGCTGGTCGACTATTCGGACAAGATCGCCAACGATGCCAACTTCATGTCGCCGGATGACTGGATCAAGTTTCGAGGTGAGGTTCGCCGGGAGCTGCAACAATCGAGTGGTCTTCGAGGTCCCGAGTTAGAGAGGGCCCTGGATCGAAGAGCTCAGGAAAAGCAGGGTGATATCGAGCGGATCGACATTCCGAAGATGAAGCAGACCATTGCGGAGATCTCCGATTGGAGCCGGTTGGTCGACTCGATCACCGGAGTGATCAGCTTCCAGGGAGAGTCGGCGGTGAGCAAGATGATCCTGCAGCTGAATACCGAGAAGCCGGAGTAAGTTCACGAAAAAACCGGACGACGGTTTCTTTCCGTCGTCCGGTTGGTGAATTCAGCAATTCACATTCAGGCTCAGAGCCATTCGTGGTGAGCATGGGGGCCATCGGGATCGTCGAGCCGTTGGAACGTATGGGCGCCGAACGCATCTCGTTGAGCCTGGGTCAGATTCTGGGGGAGACGAGCCGTTCGATAGGCATCATAGTAGGCCAACGAACTGGACATCGCCGGAACCGGAATTCCCATGTTCTGAGCAAGGCAAACCACCTGTCGCCAGGCCGGTGCAATTTCTCGAACCTGAGAAGCGAAGGACTCATCCAGAAGTAGGTTCGGGAGATCGAGTCTTCGATCGTAGGCTTTCATGATGGCATCGAGGAGCTTGGCTCGAATGATGCAACCACCCTTCCAGATGCGGGCCGATTCCTTCATGCTGACGTTCCAGTTGTAATGATCCGAAGCAGATTGGATCAGGTACATACCCTGGGCATAGCAGCAGATCTTTGCTGCGAGAAGAGCATCGTGAATCGCTCCGATCATGGCAGCTTTGTCCCCGGTGAACTCGGGGATGGGTGCGGCTGGAATGATCTTCGAGGCTTCGATTCGTTCGTTTCTTTTGCTGGAAAGAACCCGGCTATCGACTGCGGCGGCGATCGTGGGGATCGGCACGGAAGGTGACATCATCAGAGCGAGCCGGTTCGTCCAGAGACCCGTGCCTTTTTGCTCCGCGGTATCGAGAACCTTATCGACAAGAGGGGCACCATCCGTGTCCTTGACGGCAAGGATCTGGCCGGTGATTTCGATGAGGTAGGACGCGATCGGATCGGTGTCGCTGTTCCACTTCTGGAAGACGTCTGCGATCTCGAAGGCGCCCATGCCAAGGCAGCGGCCCATGACGTCGTAGACTTCGGCGATCAGCTGCATGTCCGCGTATTCGATGCCGTTGTGCACCATCTTGACGCAGTGGCCAGCGCCGTCCGGGCCACAGTAGGTCACGCAGGGGCCGGAATCGGTCTTGGCTGAGATGGCCTCGAGAGCCGGTCTAGCGTGCTCGTAGGCCTCTTTGTTGCCACCCGGCATCATCGACGGTCCAAAGCGAGCTCCGGTCTCGCCACCGGATACACCCATGCCGAAGAAGTTGAGTCCGGCTGCGGTGTAGTCTTTGTCGCGACGCTGGGTGTCTTCAAACCAGGAATTTCCACCGTCGATGACGATGTCACCCTTTTCCAGGAGGGGTTTTAGACCTTCCATCGTTGAATCGACCGGGCCGCCTGCCTTGACCATGAGGAGGATTCGACGAGGCCGAGCTAGAGACTTGACGAAGTCTGCCATGGTCTTGGCGCCGGTGAATTTCACTCCGCTATGCTTCTTTACGATGCTCTGGACGGTATCTTGATTACGGGTCCAGACGGCCACCGGGAATCCATGGGATTCCAGGTTGAGGGCGAGGTTCTCACCCATGACGCCCAAGCCGATGACGCCCCACTCACAGTTCGACATCGCTACTTCCTCCTATTACTTTTTCTCTTTACCTGCTTCTTGCGAATACACGACGTATTCGGTCGTCGTCTCCACCTCATCGTGCAACGCGAGGGTTTGACGGCTGTCGAAGTGTTATTTGAGCGAAGCAGTCGCTTCGCGATCGACGATCCAGATCCCGCGCCGAGCGAGTCCGGATGGAATCTCTTGAATGTTCACATTTTCATCGAGAGCTTTGGGGAGAACTTCGGCCTTTCCGGCTCCTTTGGCGAGAACGATGATTTCCTTGGCTGCCTCGATGACCGGTGGGGTGACGGTGATACGCCAGGGTGGTGGCTTTGGGCCGTTCACAACTGCCGTGAGTTTGTTCTTTTCGGACAGCACTTTCTGGCCAGGAAAGAGAGAGGCGGTGTGCCCGTCTTCACCCATTCCAAGGAGCATCACGTCGATGGGTTCGGTGAGGATGTTTGCATAGTCGGACGCCGCTTTTTCCCGATCCGGATCCTCGCCTCGAACTCGAAAGATCTGAGACTCCTGGATCTGGGCTCCAAGAGGGTCAAAAAGGCTTTCTTTTGCCATTCGAAAATTGCTGTCCTTGTCGTCGGGAGGGACGCAACGTTCGTCTCCGAAAAGGAATTCCACCTTGCTCCAATCGGGAGACTTTGTGGAGGAGAGTTGGGTTAGATGTGCGTGAATCGCCGCGGGTGTTGATCCTCCGGAAAGAGCCAATCGACATTTCCCGGTCTTTTCAATGGCCGAATTGATGGCTCCCGTGATGTTGGTTGCCGCCAGTGCGATGAACTCCTCGGCGCTCTCCGCGATGACCAGCCGATTCTGCTTCACGCTCAAGGTTGCTCTCCTCCTGTCGGGTCGGGTGCTCGGATAGGACGGCTTCGGTTTTCGTCAGGGGGCGGAGCGCCCAGGCCTCTGAAAACTGATGTGAATCCCGCTCGGATCTCAATTCGGTTGGGCGCGACCTTGGCGTTAAACCGGGTGAGTGAGCTTGGCGGGCCTTCCCCCGTAGAGACTCGACGATTCGTCTATCCCACCAAAAACAGGTCGGGGATGGAAGCGGGTTTTTCGAGATGGAGGGGAATTCGGTGGGGTGGAGATGAGGTGAAGAATGAGTCCATGGATCTGCTGATCCGGAGCGGGTTTATGAGGCACCCGCTCCGTGATCATCACATGAAAAAGGAGGAACTCCTTCCATGCTACAGATGGTCATCGTACGCGCTTTCGATCTGTTCGGACCCGATGGTTACAAAGTCTTGTGGTTGACCCAGTTGGTGTTCTAGGACGACTTTTTTGCAACCTTCTTGTTCTCGAGTCGTTTTCGGGCTTTGCGCTGGAAGGTTCTGGTTACGTCCTTCAGCAGTCCGTCGAACTCGCCATACTCAGCCAGGCTCATCGGGAAGTTGGACTCCAACGTGTTCTTGATGTCCGAGATGAGACCGACGTAGATAAAAGGGGTAAAGCCATAGGCTTCTTTGACTTCGTCGATGAAGTCGAGAGCTGAAAACCTCCCGATAACAAGACTCACCATGTCGCCAAAAACGTCGACGGGAACGATGAGATTATCGTGGAGGAACTTGGGTGGAAAGATCTTTCTGATCTCAGGATCGAGGGTGCATTGAGAGGTCCTGAGGAAGGGAAACTGATATTGCTTGACGATCACCCGAGCGATGTCGTCCTCCGAAATCAGTCCCTCATCCAGGAGGATTTCTCCCAACATTTCCCCGGTCGTGTCCTGGATATCGAGGGCTCGTTCGAGGTCGGGGCGACGTAAAAGGCCCTCCTCGATGAGAATCTCTCCGAACTTCTTCCTTCCGATTTTGCGCAGGTAGTTCATGGAAGATCTCGAGATAGGGGTTTGGTGGCGTTCTTCTTCGATGTTTTTTCGCCGGCTCCAATTTCCGGCCAAACCTTATCGGCCGGGAATGCCTGTTGGCTTGATGGATATTTTTGGATCCCGAATCTCGAAGTGGCAGGTGGTGCAGGCTGACTGGATTTGAGTGATGGCTCTCTCGGCCATGGGGCGATTTCGGTGGCGGGAGCTTTCGACCAGGAGGGATGCCGCCCCGTCCAGCCGACCGGCGTAAGGCTTTACGTCCACGTCCACGTCCAGGGCCGGGTAGGAGGAGGAGAAGAGGGGCCCGATCCTGCGAGAGCCTGCTCGAAGGCGTCGTGCGGAATCGATGACTTTTTCCGTGTCGGAATCAGCCTTGGCGGCGAGAAGCTCCCTGCACGTGATTTCCAGGAGAGACATCAGTCCTTTCAAGGAGGTCACGCTTTCGATGTCGTCGTATCGAGGAACAAGAGGAAGCCCGGGTGAATAGGTGGCCGGTTCCGCCGACGGGCTCTGGCAGCCCGCGACGAGAATTCCGCCCCAGAGCAGCAGGAGAAGAAGGAGGGGGCCTCCCGATCTACTTTTTCCGGAGCTCGGACAGCTGAGCTTCGAGTCGTTCGTCTTCGATGGTTCCCAACCTTTTTTCGGTGATATCACCGGTCGGATACTCGCCGGTAAAGCAAGCCGAGCAGAAGTTCTTGATATCGGAGTTTCCGGCTCTGGCCGCGGTGAGGAGCTGGTCCGTGGTTCCGTAGACGACGTAGTCGGCACCGATATAGTCCCGAATTTCATCGAGGTCCTTCCCTCGGGCCAGGAATTCATCCCGAGTCTGCATGTCGATTCCGTAAACGCATGGGTACTGAAGAGGAGGAGAGTAGGACGCGAATCCAACTCGCTTTGCCCCGGCGTCTCGAGCCATCTGGACGATCTTGCGGGAGGTGTTGCCGCGAACGATCGAGTCGTCGAGGATCAACACATCCTTGTCTTCGAACTCGACTTGAATGATGTTGAGCTTTCGCTTCACGTTCTTCTGGCGGTTTGTTTGATCCTTCATGATGAATGTCCGGCCAATATACCGGTTCTTCACCAGCCCTTCTCGATAGTTGACGCCAAGAGCCTTGCTCAAGCTCGTAGCGGCCGTTCGAGCCGAGTCCGGAACTGGAATGACCACATCCGGCAAGGGGATTCGCCGCCTCTTGATTTCATCCGCGAGGGCCTCGCCGAGGCGGAGTCGGGTCTTGTAAACACTGATCCGATCGAGGAAAGAGTCGGGTCGGGCGAAGTAGACGTACTCGAACACACACGGATGCCCGTTCCCGGGAACGACTTGCTTGAAGTGTTCTTTCTTGTCGAGATCGATGAAGACCATTTCTCCCGGGGCAAGATTTTGGGTCCTGCCATACCCGAGTAGGTCAAGAGCCACCGATTCTGAAGCCACGGCGACGCTGCCATCTTTTCGACCCATGATGCAAGGCTTGATGCCGAATGGATCACGAAAGGCGACCATTCCAAAGTCAGCGATGATGGCCACGACCGAGTAGCTTCCTTTCACTCGATCGAAAACGCACCGGACGGCTTCGGCGATTCTCTCTTCGGGTGCATTGGCGGAATTGGCCCGAGCGAACGCTGTTTGAAAGACGCTGAGGATGACCTCAACATCGCAATTGGATGCGATCTTCTCCTTGCCAAGCTCCTGGCAGAGTTCTCGGTAATTGGTCACGTTCCCGTTATGGGCCATGGCAATGCCGTGGGGTGAGGTGACGTAGAAGGGTTGGGAGTCTTCAGCGCCCCCGACACCTACCGTTGGATAGCGCACGTGCCCGATGCCGATGTGGCCACTGAGGGAGGTCATCGCGTCTGCGTCGAGGACATCGGCTACGAGCCCGTCACCCTTACGAAGATGAAACTCATCATCGTAGGTCATGATACCGGCTGCATCCTGGCCCCGGTGTTGAATGGCGATGAGGCCCTCGTAGAGGTCTTCCGCTACATTTTCTTCACCGAAGATTCCCAGAATTCCACACATGTGTCAGGCTCCTTTGAACGGTTGGGAACGATCGAGATGGATCAATCGAAACTATAACCGAGATCCGGGCAGTCGCGAAGGGGACTCAAGTATATGGATCAAAAAGTGGACGAAAGAGAGGGATGAAGCGAGTGATCAGGAATCGGTGGGGTGAACGACCTCAAGGAATGGGTGGACTTGCTTACGACCTGGCAAAAAGGGGCTTAGCGAACGGGTATCCGAATGGTTGTCTCTTTGAAATCGGAATCGATCGCGGTGAGATGAATTTCAATTCCCGGAACTCCCGGGACCGGGAAACAAAACCAGTTTTCCGATCCGTCGTCGTTTCCGGTGACGTCGGGTGAGCCCGGTAGGTGGCGACCGTTCGGGAGACGTGCGTCAATGCGAACTCCGCCACCCATGCTGTTGAAAACGGTGCCGTAGAGAGCCGGGTCATCAAAGGCGATCTCGTCGTTATCGAGAACGATAACGATTGGATTCTCTTCTTCGTTGCGATTTCGCTCGGCGTTCAGGCAGTGGGCGCCACACAGCATGATGACGCAAGCGACTCCACCGACAAACGCTCTCCTTCGTGACACCCGCATTCCAGCACCCCACATGCTCGTTAGCGTAAGAAGACTCCCAACCTTATTCATGTTAGCACGATGTGAACGAGCTTGGCAACCTCCAAAATCCCTGGTGGTTATCGCAGGATTCCTGCGGATTCAGCATCCTCGTGGTTCCTCGAGCCATGACAACCTAGTGATCATCAAGCGTCGATGCCATGAGATTCCTGTATTGCCGGAGGATCGTGGCCGGGTCCGCTCCGACCTGTTCCCGTAATTCAACCTGCGTCAGGTTGGCCGAGAGGCCGAGTTGACTCAGGATTCTTTCGGCTGTCCGGGCAACTTCTGGATTTGAATCCTGAACAGCAAGAAGAAGTGCACTGACAGCTCGGGGCGAACTGATCCATCCGAGTCGGACCAAAGCAAGCCGTTGGGACTGGGAATCTCCCGTCCCGATGGCAACGCTTTGGAGCCGTGTGACAATCGAGTTACGACGGGCAAGGATCCGATCGATCTCTCGGATCTCGAGCTCGCGAGCTTCTGCATCGTTTTCATAGAGCTGGGAATAGGCCGGGTTCGGAACGTCCCGATACCGGGGTAGGGCCTGGCCCAGAGTTTGGCCGATCAACGCCCTTCTTACGATTTCGGCCAAGATGGTCCCGCTCACGAAGACGTTCCGCTCGAGCTGCATCCGGACGTGATGTAGATCACGAATCAAATCGGCGCGATTGATCTCTTGACGCACGAATGGAGAGAGGCGGAACAAGAGGTCTTCAACGACCTTGGGATCGATCAGCAGGGACCGGAGAATATCGTCCCCATCCGGATTTCCTTGTTGAACCAGAATCAGGGCGGCCGCAAGCCTCTCGAGGTGACGCTCCCCCAGTCCGGTCGGCTCACGGATGAGGATGGGGCGCAGGTGAGCGATGTCGACCGGTTTCTCGAGTTTGACCAGAATGCGAAGCGCCGAAATTCGTCCATCCCCGGGAAGTTGGTTCAGGAATGCGAGCTTTTCAGAGACCCGAAGGGCTACCTTTTCCTTTGTCGTCTCGTCGAATGTGTCAAGAATCGTCTCCAGGCCTCGGAGGGCCAGGCGGACGTGGGCTCGATCTTCAAGCTCTGCAAGCAAGGTGTTGACGCCGGATTCGTCGCCGAGGGCGTGAATTGCTTCGGCAGCTGCGCGTCTTACGTCCACAGATGAGTCGGTCAGGAGCGGATGGAGGTTCGGACTCAGTGCTGGATCACCCAGACGCCCTGCCATCATCGCGGCCCGCTTCCGCAGACGGAGGTTTGGTGAATCCATTGCCTGGGGAAGCGTTGCAGCGAGGCTCGAGGTGTCTCCAAAGATTTCGACCCGCGGCAAGAGGGCGCTCAGGATTCCTGCGCTCATCCAGGGGGAGGTTTCCGGGCTGGCCAGGACGTTCACTGCATCGTCGAGCTGATCGGCGGTAATCGTGGCACCGATTCCATAGCCGATGCTTCCAGCGAATCGCCTTTCGGTTCTGAATCGAAGAGATAGGAAATCATCTGCGGATCGAGGGTCGGCCATTGCCCCAAGAGTCATGGCGGCGGCGTTTCGAATCGTGGTCGAAGCGCCCGGGTTCGTCAGGATCGTGCAGATTGCTCCGTGGAGTGCGGGGCTCTTCAGATTGCTGGCCCAGCGGAGGGCTTGCTCTTGAAGGCGAGGTGAAGGGCTAGAGAGTCCGCTTCTCACGCTTTCAACGACTCGTGGATCCTGTCGAGTCGCCAGGATCTCCACAACTTTTGCCTGGATAAGGGACGAACTCTCGGTACCGAGGACCTCGTCGTGAAGGAAATCTGCGACCTCTTCGGCGTCGATCGATTCAAGAGCGCTCAAGATCCAAAGCTTGTTGTCGCGATTCGACTCGCTGCGATACAGGTCAAGCAGTGCCGGGATGAGTTCCGGAGAGTTGCTCACCGCGTTGCCCGCCAGGGAGGCTTCTACCTTCGATCGGAGCCTGGGACTCGCGATGTCCTTGGTGGCCCGGATCACAGCCTCGATGTCGGGTGCGAGATCCGGGTTCTCAAGCCTTCTCAAAGCCGTGAGTGCGGCGATCCAGAGAGTGGGCTCGGTGCTCCTCAGCAATCGCTGCAGAAAGAATGTTGTTCGAGAATCCTGGACGACAGACGCGGCGTTTGCGGCGAGGATATTGAAAGCGACTTCGTTGGATCGGAGGAAGCCATCGAAGTTCGAGGTGGCTCCATGGGTGTCCGAGTCTTCGTCGTCTTCCTCATCGTTTCCGAGAGTCGCATGATTGAGCCAAGCGGTCGGGGCAGCTGGTCCAAGCAGGGCAACGATGCGTTTGGCGGAGAGAGGGCCTGGAGCCGGGAGAGGTGTCCGTTTCCCACTCATTCGATGGTTGCTTGCAGGCTCGTTCGGAAGGGGAGGAGCCCCCTCCGTCGCGGAGACTGGATCGATGGCGAAATGGGCGCTCCCAGCGATCAGGCGTCGATCAATCGTGAGTCGCTCGTCGTTCGACAGGTCCTTCAGGACGCTTGCGTCCTGAGCATTTCCGCGGGCGTCCAGGGCCCGCACAGACGCACTGAAAAGCTCGGCTCGAACCGGAGGCTTTTCGGAAAGAATCGTCCTTGCCAGGTGCTCCGCTGTCGCGGGGGCGATCAAGGTCAAAGTTTGGAGTGCTTCGGCGCGAAGATCTTGCTCCTCTTGCCCGGAGGTGAGTGATTCCAGCTCGACGATCATTCCTCGTTTCGAGTCGGATAGCCTGCGTGTGAGCTCCGAACTTTGAGGCGATGACGTCTTGAACGTTGGTGCCGGACTCGAGTGTGGTGTTGTGATGATCCGGCCAGATGCGGTCGCGGACGAGAGCCCGGTAGCCTGCTGTCCCTCCTGAACCGTCGAGATCAAGCCTTCCTCGCCTCGAACGATCACGTTTCCCTGGTATGCGTGAACGATCAGGGTCGTCGATGCGCATGCGTCGACTTCCAGCTCGAAAAGGCCCTTTGACAGGCTCAGGTCCCAGTCTCCAGCGGAGACATCAAAGCCTGTGCCGGATTCCGTGACGGAAAGGAGCACCTGGCCAGACTCGAGTTGAATCCGTGCCAGTCGTTCGTCTTCCCGAGGAAGGCGAACACTGCTCAACGGCCCGATTTCGGCGGTTGCGCCCTCAAGATCGAGCCGAGTGTGGGTCTGGGGTAGGGTGACCACCGTCGTCCCCGGTGACAGATCCCGAGGGCCTGCCGTGTACCGGATTCCATCTCCGCTCCGTATGAGCATTCCTGATGGCGCCTCGGCGAAGAGGGCGTGCGAACTGGAATCTCGGTTGAGGAGTGGAAGAACAGCTGCGGATGCAGCAACCAACAAAGCAGCTGCGGCGGTGAAGAGGATCCCCCGTCGGGAGAGGAGAGAGACTCTCTGGGGGGCCGATGTTGGCCGTGGCTGCCTGGCTATTCCGCTCATCAGCGTGTCGATGAATTCGGGAGGGAGAGGCGGGGAAGAGAAGCTTTGCCCGATGGTGGTTGCGGTTTCCCGCAGATTCTTGGCCTCTGCCCGGCATTCAGAACAGACGTTCAGATGACTCTCCACCGCAAGTTTTTCCTGGTCGGGGAGTTCGCCATCTACGTAAAGCAGTAGATTGGTTTTCTTGCAGTTCATCCTGCTAGAGTCCATCTTCCGGTTTCTCGATTTCGTCCGGGCTGATCTCCGTGATCAGGCGACTCTTGAGGTCTTTTAGACCCCGGTAGAGCCGCTGCCCGACCGCATCATAAGAGATGCCTAACGTCTTTCCAATTTGCGTCTTACTGATTCCTTCGATATAGCGAAGGGTCAGAACTACCCGATATTGCTCACTGAGCTGAGCGAACTTCGCACGCATGCTGACGAGCCGCTCATCTTCTTCCGTTTCAACTTTCTGCTTGGCCTGCTCCACATCCATGAGGTCGAACTGGTCGAGCCCAACTCCCATGACGGCTTCTCGCGGACGTTTCTTCAGATGGTCGAAACAAAGGTTCCGGGTGATCCCGAATAACCATCCTTTGAAGTTTCGACTCGTGTCAAAACCTCCGAGACATCGATAGGCTTCCGTCAGGCCTGCCTGAGCGAGATCCTGAGCATCGTGATGATTGCCGAGAATCGCAAGTGCAAAGCCATAAAGGGCTTGGCTATATTTTTCGGCGAGCAGACGAAACGCGTCCATGTCCCCTGACAGGACGCGAGAAACGAGTTCGGAGTCGCTAGGCGTCAGCACACTCCCCATCTGCTTTCCGGCCGTGACCCGTATTTCATCGACTGTTTCATCTCTCCTAGGGCTATTCCCACTTTCCAAGGTAAGTGACGACAGTAGTTTTTGTCATTTTCCGAGTTTTCTTTTGATCGAGTCCATCGGGAAGGCACGAAAGCGGCAGGGGCTTCTCGCCTCTGTGTCTTTTCGATAAGATCAGGTGCAGCATACCTGGGGCGCTCATCGGGCGCCATCGCCTCCTCGTTGTATTGGGCGAATGTTCGGTGAGAGTCCGGGAGTCATACGGGATCTCGGGCTTTTTCTGGCCCGTTTACTCAGTGCTCGGGGCTCAAGCTAGGCCTCGAAGGGGGTCGATGTGCTGTCGAAGGGCCACCGTGGATCGTCTTGGAGTAGGAGCTCAGCTTTCTGATCGTCTGGAAGTCGGGCTCAGGTAACCCCTGACCGCAGAGCGAGGCATAATGGCAACTCCCCTGAAAGATCTGTTGTTCCAGATTGTTAAGGAAAAAGGATCGGACCTCCACATCAAGGCTCATAGCCCTCCCATCATGCGGATCGATGGGAACCTCGTGCGAATGGATCAGGAGGAGCTCAGCTCCGAAGACTGTGACTTCTATAAGGATGAGATCCTCAACGAAGTTCAGCAGCGTCAGTTCGATCAGCGCAACGAAATCGATCTTCCCTACACTCTTCCTGGTGTTTCCAGGTTCCGGGTCAATATTGCCCGGGAACGAGGCAATGTGCGGATCACCATGCGTCTGATCTCACTCAAGATCTCGACGATCGAGGATCTCAATCTTCCCAAGGCGCTTTTTGACATCTGCAAGAAGCATCATGGTCTTGTTCTCGTGACCGGTCCCACGGGATCAGGGAAGTCGACCACCCTGGCTTCCATGGTTACCGAGATCAACTCGAAGTATCCGCTTCATATCGTCACCATCGAAGATCCCATCGAATTCGTGCATGAAGATAAGGTCGGTCTGGTCACCCAGAGGCAGCTCGGGGTGGACACGGCGTCTTTTCTCGATGCCCTGCGAACCGTGGTGCGCCAGGATCCCAACGTGATCTTGGTCGGCGAAATGAGAGATGCCGATACGGTGCGGGCGGCAATCTCGGCGGCAGAAACGGGTCACCTCGTATTTTCGACCCTTCACACGGGCGATGCCGTTGAGACCATCAATCGATTGATGGACTACTTCCCTCAGAGCGAACAGCGTCTGATGAGAAACAAGCTCGCTGCTTGTCTGCGAGCGGTCATTTCTCAGAGATTGGTTCCGGTCAAGGAAGGGGAAGGACGAGTCGCAGCGGTTGAAGTCCTCATCGTGACAACTCTGGTGAGGGAGATTATTCGCGAGGGAGCGGAGATCTCAAAGATCTTCAAGTTGATGGAAGAGGGAGAGGAGGTCTATGGTACCCAGACCTTCGATCGAGCTCTCTACAGCTTGTGGGACCAGGGGCTCATCTCCCAGGCGACGGCTCTTGACTACGCATCGTCACCCCAGGATCTCTCGCTGAAGTTCCGCGGTTTGGTCTCGGCAACCACGGGCAGGTGACCCGACCCACTCTTGCCGTTGTTCTCTGTGCCGGTGCTTCCCGTCGCATGGGAAGCCCAAAGGCTTTGCTCGATGCGGGGGATGGACGTGGAACGTTCTTGCGGTCCATCTTCGCCAGTTTGAAGGAGGCGCTTG
>JAJDCM010000386.1 GCA_029260825.1 Planctomycetota bacterium
ACAGACATCTATCGGCAAGAATATGACCTTGAAAACGCCGAAGACATCGCCGAAGTCATCGCTGTGGGTCAGCTTGTGAGCATCGCGTTTGGTGATTTCAGCGACTGCCTACAAACAGCGGACTTCACCCCTCTGGAAGCAGACCTCATGGAGCACAAGTTCTATGCTCCCGGCATCGGCCCTGTCCTCGAAGTGGACCTCATTACCGGCGATCGCCTCGAGCTTGTCGAGATCATCGTCGAGTAGGACCATCTTTCTTCTTCAGTCTTTCTCTTTCATAGCGCTTCCATGGCAAAACTCACCATGGAAGCGCTCTATTCTCTCCCACCAGATCAACGAGAGCTCCACGGCACCCGGACTTTCGATTTCTCCCCATCCCGCCTCAACGAAGATGCGGAGCTTGACTTCAGGATGAGCGATCCTGTCTAATCTGCAGTCCAAGCGCCCCGTCCCCTGACAGAAAAAAACTCTCGCAAAGGTTCAACGTTGCACCGGGGCGTGTGTCGACGCACTTGAACCTTCTGTGCTTAACCCGAGCAGTCAGCCTCCAAAGGAGCAAGCCATGCAACTCGGCAACTTTTCCATCAGCCTGGCCGTAAAAGACCTTGAAACCTCAAGAGCCTTCTATGAGAAGTTCGGTTTCAAAACCTTTGGCGGAGATGCGGCCCAAAACTGGCTAATCCTCAAGAACGGTGACCACGTCATCGGTCTCTTTCAAGGTATGTTCGAAAAGAACTCCCTGACCTTCAACCCGGGCTGGGACAGCAACGCAACCAAACTCGAGACATTCACCGACGTTCGCGAAATCCAGCGTCAATTGAAAGCACAAGGTGTGCAGCTCATCGCCGAAGCCGACGAAACAACCACCGGACCTGCCAGCTTCGTCGCAATCGATCCGGACGGGAATCCAATTCTTGTCGATCAGCACGTTTAGAAGCAGCAGGAAAAACAGCAAGACGCCTGGTTGATCCCATCGATCTCACAACCAAGGAAGATCCAGCTCATGAAACGACGGTACCGATTCAAATTCATGGGGTGCGGACTGATCATCCCTGTTCTCCTCCTCACACTGGGGGCAAGGGTCCACGCTGATGAGAGCCACGAGAACCCATTTCTGAAAAAAGGGAGTCGGCTCGCTATCGTTGGAGACTCGATCACTGAACAGAAACTGTACAGTAAGTTCATTGAGACCTATCTCACTGCATGCCGTCCAGAACTCGAGATCGACGTGATTCAGCTGGGCTGGTCAGGTGAGAAGGCACCGGGATTCGAGGCAAGAATGGAGAACGACCTTCTTCCCTGGAAACCCGACGTGGTCACTCTTTGCTATGGCATGAACGACGGGCTGTATCGCCCATTCGACAGGGGAATCGGCAGGGTCTACGGGACCAGCTTGCGGCGGATCGTGGAGCACCTCATCGACAAGAGAATGAAGGTGGTCGTAGGTTCTCCGGGAGTGGTCGACACCCACACGTTTCGCTATCTCTCGCCCCAGATCTACAACCAGAACCTTGCCCAGCTGAGCTCCATCGCTCGCACCATCGCAAAAGAGTACAAGATGCCCTTTGCGGACGTGAACGGAACCATGCTCCTGGCCATGCAAAAAGCCAAAAAGGAATACGGCGATGCCTATCATGTGGCGGGCGCCGACGGCGTTCATCCCTGGATCAACGGACAGCTCCTGATGGCCTTTACATTCCTGAAAGCACTCGGTCTGGATGGAAATCTCGGCGAGATCTCCATCGATTGGACCGGCGAAGCCAACGCTAGCGCCGGTCATGAAGTCCTCTCTGCCAGGCAAGGAACAGTCGAAATCCTCAGCAACCGCTATCCTTTCTGCATCACAGGCAAAGAAAGAGACCCGGCTGGAATGGCGAGCATCCTTCCCTTTATCCCCTTTCACGAAGATCTGAACCGGTTCCGCCTGGTCATCACCAACCTTCCCGCATCCAGCTCCAAGGTCAAAGTTCAGTGGGGCTCCTCCCAACGCACCTTCGGAAAAGACGAGCTCTCCTCCGGGATCAACCTGGCCGAAGCGTTCCCGGTGAACCCGTTTTGCGACGCCTTCGAAAACCTGATGGGAGAAATCGGGAAGAAGCAGGCATACGAGACAACGATGATCAAGGGCATCGTGACCCACTTTCGAACGCTCAAGCGCGAGTTTGCCGGGGACACCGAGATCCACTCGGCGGTGACTGCCATTCGGGGAAGGCTTGCGGCTCGTCATGAACAGCATCGCCAGAGCGTGCACGAGGCAGTTCGTCCCGTCCGCCATACAATCGAGATCTCTGTCCAATAGACTCACACAAGCATCAAAGGCTGTACTTTTGCATAGAATTCTTGATACACGCGATTAGAATAGATCGCTCACAAGGGCCACTCGCAAAAGGTCGGAGCCGAGAAGATTCGATTCAATCCGAGCTGCTTTTGCTGTCTTCCGGCGGAAGCCGTAGATGGCCCCTATCCATACCCTCCCATCTGTCCGACAGGGTTCGTGGAAACTTCCTGCTGCGACTGTGTTCCTGAGGTGCTCCGCGCTGCGCTCACGATGACCGCTCCGACGGAGGTGACTGTGCTGCTTTTGACGCACTCCTTGAGTTCTCCGAGGATCTGTCAGACGCGAACCGGAAGGTCTGGAAGGCGAAGGGCATCGGGTTTTCCTGCAAGACCCAGCCCAATCTGTTTTCCCTTCGCCTGACTTGTGACGGCACGGCGCAGGTTCCGGGCTGCAAAAGATTCTTCATTCAGATCGATGGAGGCGATAAGCAACCGGTTGATGAATGTTATATCGGGACAAGTTGGAGTGGGAAACGGGGCAGCTACTACTGGACAAAGAACGGTGCTCAAAGGCGCTCCACCTGACAGAGCACTACAACAATCATAGCGATTTTTACTATCATCATGTTTTCGGAGACAAGGACACCTTCCACCTGGCGTGGCTCAAAACAGAAACTCCCTTTGTCTACCCTCCGCGGCCAACTCGACCAGCCTCGTGGGGACTCTTGCAATATTGTCCGGTGACGGGCCGCCCTCTCTTTCAACACCTGGCCGGTCCAGGAAAATGGAGCCTGTACAGCAAGGGAAGCCAGCGGCTGAAGATGATTCGTTATGGGGATCGGGTCGAAAGCTACCTGGGGGAGCTGGAGCGAAGATTTCACGCATGAAGGTCGACCGAAATGAGTATTTCGGGCTATTCCTCGAGAGAATCCGGTCAAGCTCTGTGGACGCCGTGCCGATGGTCTGAGTATGCGGGATCCTCCTGTCGCCGGCTCGCTGAGTCCCGGCGCCGAATCCGGCCAACAAGACGCACACCAAGATGGATCTCACCGAGAAGAGTTGACCCGAAGAGAAACTCGAGGTCCTTCATGGAAAAATACGCTGATCCACCAGCGGAAGAACACGCTGACCCACCAATGATCGTCCGACCTACCCGGGCCGGGGGGTTCCTTCGCGCCAACCGTTCGTTTCTTGCCAGGGTCGGCTTCACCGGAGCAGAGCTCGCGCGCAAGCCGTTTATCGACTGGATCGACGCCGAGACTCGACAGGTCTTTCTTGACGCGATCAAGGGCGGTGATGAGAACTGCCGGGTGCGCCATGTGACGAGCGACGGCGCCTCACTCCTGCTGGATCTACGGATACGGGACCAGGGAGAGGGCCCCTTCATACTCGGTCGGTGCGTCGAAACTTGCGCGGCAACAGCGTCTCGGGACGAGCCCGATGTCGAGGCCACCGTCAAGAGCACCTTGCACAAGATCGCCGAGATCGTTGAGGAGCAAAACCCTGGCCACAAATGCTCCATCCTCCTTGTCTCCCACGGCCGATTCGTCAAGGGAGCCGGTCCGAGCCTTCCTGACGACTACAATGACGCGATCGACGGCTATGCGATTGGACCCACCGTTGGAGCATGTGGTACTGCGATCTACTGGAATGTCCCGGTGATCGTCGAGGACATTCAGAAAGACCCACTGTGGGCTCCCTTTGCCGAGCTCGCCAAGAAGGCCGGCGTGGCAGCGTGCTGGTCGCATCCGTTCGCCGCCAGGGGTGGGCGTGTTCTTGGAGCCCTTGCACTCTACAGTCCGGAGCCTAGCGCGCCGACCGCAGAACAGATCAGCACACTCCGCGCTGCGGCGCAAATGACCGGCCTTGCCGTCGAACGCGGACGCGCCGAAGAAGAACTTCGAAGTGCAAATCAGGTCAAGGCACGGTTCATGGCAAACATGAGCCACGAGATACGAACGCCGTTGAACGCACTCATCGGGATCACCGATTCTCTTCAGGACGTTCAAGAGACTGATCCTCATGGTGCGATCGGCTTGCTAAAAGAGTCGGGCGAACAACTGCTGGAGCTGTTGACCGGCGTACTACAACTGACAGAAGCACAGGATCGTAGACAGCATGGAAAAGTCGTCGACCTACCAGCCTGCTGCCGCGCAATCTATGAGCCGCTTGAAGCCACCGCCCGCCAAAAAGGGCTGCAGGTCGAATACGCGGTATCGAAGGACGTGCCACGGTGGGCATACCTCGACGAATGGGCCTTCGAACGTGCTCTGAGGTTGTTGGTCCACAATGCGGTGAAGTTCACCGACAGCGGGACGGTGACAGTCGCCATCGAATTCGAAGACCACAAGCTGCGCGTTCGGATCACCGACACAGGTTGTGGCATCGGCCTTGATCAGTTGAGTGAGCTGCGCGAGCCCTTTGTTCAGGGCGATCTGTCGACCACAAAGAAGTACGCGGGCTTCGGCCTGGGACTTGCCCTGAGCGACCAGTGCCTGAACGCCTTGGGAGGAGAGCTGGAGTTTTCCGCCAACGAACCACGAGGAACAATGGTCAGCTTCAGTTTCCCCATCAGCCTCGCGACGGCTCCGGTCGAGGCAAGTCAAAGCTCAACACCTGTCAATCGAGAGCCGACGCAGCTTCCCGTGCTCGTCGTCGAAGACAACCCTCTCAACAGTAAGGTCATCGGGAGGATCTTGGAACGATCAGGCTATGGCTGTCATCTCACCAAGAACGGAGAGGAAGCACTGCAAGCAATCAACAAGAACTCCTACTGCTGTATCCTGATGGACTGCCAGATGCCGGTCATGGATGGGTACGAAGCGACGCGACGCATCCGACAAATGGAAGAGAAGACCGGCGAGCACATCCCCATCATCGCTGTGACCGCCAATGCGTTGGCCGACGATCGAGATCTGTGCCTACAGGCAGGAATGGATCACTACCTGAAGAAGCCGGTGCGCAGACAAGAAATCGTGGTCGCGCTGGAAGAATACGTCGGTAGACCCCGTCCCGTTTCCTGAGGAAGAATCCCCTCAGCGACGAGCCGTGCCGGTTGCGGGATCCTAACCGTCGAATCGACGCCCTCGGCCTGGTTGCCGGCCCCCTCCGTCCCGTAATAGTCTGAGCGCCCGGTCGAACCGGTCTTCTTGGTTGCACCAGTAGCACAGCCAATTTTACGGCTGAGGCTGACCGATGCAATAGCACAGACCATCTGGCGCAACGACAAAAAACACCCGATAAGAAACTTCACCGTAGCGGTCAATTCGAAACCCAGCGTCTTCCCGCCCCAGACCATTCGACCGAAGTTCCTCAAATGCAGCCTCGACATCATCAACCTCGAAGAAGCACCCTTCTTGAGCTGGATCGCCGCCATTCTCTGCAAGGCCGATCTGGACGTCATCGCGGCCAAGAATAATCGTATTTGCGGGGTCTTCACCACGCGAAACAACATGAAATCCCATCACCGTCTCATAAAAAGGAACCGCCTCATCGGCGTTCGCTACTGGTAAGTTCATCGCGTCGGCGGCGTACGGCGCTGCCCTTACAAACCTCGATGCCATGTCGGTCTACCTCGCAAGATCCATTCAGATGGAAAGTGGAACCAGGACTGAAGTGTGGTGCTTGGCCAAAGTATGGTATTAATCGGAAGAATTGACTACCTTGGGGCCCAACAAATTCCACCTGAGAACTTGTTCGCCGCCCGACCTGGCAAAAGCATGAGAAGGCCCAACCACATCCATGAAAAGCTCGCAATCCCAATTACCGTCGTCCGGCGACCCCGAATCACCACCCGTCCAAAAGAAATTTTTTCATTTCTGGCGATGCTTCTGGCTTGCATTCCTCGTTGTCTCACTCTCCTACGCTTGGTACAGCTTCTACGTCCCCTCCAATAGCGTCGCCTGGGCCGACAACTACAATGCTGCCCAACAGCAAGCTGTCCAGGCTGGCAAGCCCATGATCCTCTTCTTCACTGGTAAGTTGTGTGTTCCCTGTCGGATCATGAAACGGAACGTTTGGGCAGATCAGCAGGTGACGGATACCGTCAATGCAACGTTCATCCCGGTGGCGATTTACGTGGATGACCCCGAAGCAGCCGCAGCGATGAGTCGCTATGGTGTCGGTGCTCCGCCCACAACGATCGTCACTGATCCAAGAGGGAATGTACTCCAACAGAAACAAGGTGGAATGGACAAGGCTGAGTTCCTCGAACTGCTGGGGGCATGGATTCCAATGCCAGTAGAGCAGAGCTAATTGCTACTTGTCGGCATTGACATTCCAGAGAAAAGTGGCCGAGTCTTCGACCGTCTCTTCTGGGTCATCCTCTCCAAGATCTTGGGATTTGGAGGGGTCGTGAAAGCTTGGCGGCCCTAAGGTTCCTCCTTCTCTCGCCTTGCGGCGGGCCAGGGACGGTTGTGACAAGACCGTTACACAGGCGATCTTGCCCCGAGCTTATGATGCAACGTCAAGTTGGACCCGTTATTCAACTCATCATGCTAGCTGGCAACTCTCATCTCACAGAAGCCCATGAAATTGACCTTCCTCTCAGGGATCGCCCTGCTACTGAGCCTTGCCGGGGCCACGCTCGCCCAAGAGAACCAAGAGCTCGGTCGGATGTGGACCTTCGAGAATCCACCTCTCGACTACTTTGAGACGGAATACGGGTTCAAACCCGACCAGGAGTGGTTGGATTCCCTTCGGCTCGGCTCCCTGCGCGTCGGTGGCGAAGACGCCATGACCAGCCTCGGCTCAGCATCCTTCGTTTCGCCAAATGGCTTGATCCTGACAAGCACCCGATGCGCGCGTGATGCGGTCGCAAGGACTCGACCGGGAGATCTCGACATGATCAACACCGGATTCGTCGCCGCAACGCTGGAACACGAGATCCGGCTGCGGTCAAGTCGAACCGAGTGGCTGACCGCCGCGCAGCTCAACAAGATCACGAACATCACCGACAAGGTCAACAAAGGTGTTCTCCCAACCGACATCGAGACCCAGGTCAAGGCAAAGCGCGAGGCAAACAAGCAGACGATTCTCGACGCTGCCAGGAAGGCCAATCCAGAACTCATGCCGCAAATCGTGAGCTTCTACCACGGCGGCATTTTCCAGCTCTACCAACACAGGGTGTACAACGACCTTCGCCTGGTGTGCATTCCGCACCTGCAAACCGCGCATTTCGGCGGTGATCCGGACAACTTCACCTATCCGCGCTACTGCATCGATTTCGCTTTTCTGCGCGCGTACGAGGACGGCAAGCCCGTGGACACAACGAAGCTTTACTTCAAGTGGAAATCGGGCGGTGCATTGAGGGACGAACTCGTCTTCGTGTCCGGCAACCCCGGCACGACGAACCGATTATTCACCAGGGCACAGATGGAGTTCGAGCGGGACATGAGGATCCCTATCAAAATCGAACAGTTCACGAACGCGTTACGCATCTGGGAGGAGAACCCGTCTTCGAGCTATGCCTGGGTCCGGACTCGGATCCTCGAGCTGGAAAACGGTCAGAAGGCGGCGCGCGGGAACCTGCATGGTCTCAACGACGCGAAGTTGATGGCGCCGAAAACCGCAGCGGAGAAGAAGTTCAAGGGACGCGTGATGGCAGACAAAAACCTCGCCGAGAAGTACGGCAACATCTGGGACCGGATCGCCAGCGTGGCCAACGAGCGACGGCCGCACGAGGCCCGGGAACGATTTTACTCAACCGGCGGCCTCGCCCTTCTCGATGCAGCAATCAACACGGTGCAATCGTGCGAGCCCGCCGAAACCGAGGAGCATCGAAACAAAGCCCAAAAGACGTTGAATCGTTGGGGCGATCCACTGTCAGACAACGTATATGGGAGAGTTTTCTTCGTAGACCATGTCGACCGCGCCCGTGGTTGGCTGAGCAAAGACGACCCCTTCATCTCGAAGGCGCTTGGCGGCAAGAGCGGAGGGGAATTCTTGAACGCCATCTACGGGGACAGCCGATTCATCTCTGGATCTCCAGAGTCCGCCATGACGGACAGCGGTTTCCGCAGTCTAGCCGCCTACGCGGGAAAACGTGACGCTCTCGTCAAATCGGGTTGGAAGGCGATCCAGGCGAGCGAGGATCCGGCGATCGTCTTCGCGCGCGAACTCGTCATTCTGATGCGGGAGAACAAGAAGGTCGGCGATGACCTCATCGCTACGGAAGAAGCCCTCGGTGCTGAGATCGGTCGCGCATTGCTCGACTGCTACGGCACGAACGTCAGTCCTGATGCGACGACGACGCTTCGATTCACGGACGGTGTCGTCAAGGGCTACCCCTCAAACGGCACGGTCGCGCCGCACCGCACGACGTTTTACGGGCTCTACGCACGCAACGCTGAGTTCGATAACGAGTACCCCTTCAACCTCCCGAAGATCTGGCGGGGCCGAAAGAATGAGATCGACATGACAAAGTCCGTCAACTTCGTCAGCACGAACGACATCACCGACGGCAACGCAGGAAGTGTCGTCGTCAACAAGGCGCTCGAAGTCGTCGGGTTGATCGTCGATGGAAACATCGAATCACTTCACAACGATTTCGTGTTCAAGGACGACGTGCCCCGCGCCGTCTCGGTCCATGTCGACGGAATCATGGAAGCACTGGTGAAGATCTACGACGCCCATCGTGTCGCCAAGGAACTCACCGGCAAATAGCTCTGTCGATCCGATGATATCGGCGTCTAATATCCATTACGAGATTACGGACTGAAGCCGGGACTCAGCGTGGCATCGGTCTGATCCACGCCCTCGTCAGGCGACTCGGCCTGATCGATGCGATCGGACATCGCCTTCATCTCTTCAAGCGATATCTTCTGAGCTCGGGAATAGCTGTCAGCTCTGCTCCTCGTGTTCGGCCCTTTGTCGTCCTGCACGGACAATTCATATGGCCTCGGCTGACTTCTTACCACCCATCGCGTCGCCTCTCGACAACTCTAGCTCTTTCGAGCAGGAAGTCAGATCTCCCAGGGTAAGACGCGTGACTTTCGCTCCAAATACCCGTCGCATATACGCCCCTCGGGCCCGGATGGCATTGGGCTTCGAGTCTCATTGCCCTCTCGCCCACCGTCGGGACGCCTCACATGCGCTTCGTGTACCTCGGGCCGGAGCTTTGCTTACAGCTTCCTTCCCACGAACACCTCGCGATGCCGCAGTTGCTGTTCGGCTAGGAGTTCCTGCCATCAAGGCCTCCAAAGGACTTTCACCTCCAAGTCACTTCCCGGTTCACTTTCGCTCCCCGGTTGAGAGCGCCGCCATGGCGCTCCGCGCCATGCCTGGAGCACAATTGAAAAGCCACGGGAAGGCTTTTCCCGTGGCTTGTCTGTGTTTCCGAGTTGTCCGCGAATCGCTGCGCTCAACACCCACCAGTGACAAGATAGATCCTGTCATGCCAGCGCAGGTAGATCATTCCCTGCAACGATCCGACGAGATCCCGCACGTGAGTCGGCAGCGATTCGATGAGCGCATTCGCCTCGGGCGTTCCCGGCGCAACATGGCGGTCGTGCGCAAAGTCCTTGCCGTCCAGACGCGCGTCCTCAAAGTCCACGACGAGGTCATTGGCCACCCATGTATCCATGTTTGAACCGCCGAACTGGACGAAATAGTCGCAGGTCTTGGCATCCTCGGCGGGAGACGTACACATCGCAACAGTTGTCCCGAGCGGGGAGAATGTGAACCCCAGCGCCTCAGCTTTCTTGCGAATGGTGCTCCGGATCGCGAGATCGAAACTCCCGATGTTCGTCGTCGCCTGACGTGCCAGCTCCTCGGTGAGCAGGGTCTGGCGATGTTGATCGAGTTCGTTGATCTGACCCTGCAGCTTCGTCCGTCGCTGATACATGGTGTCGACCTTTGCCACACGCTGGGCGTACGTGAGTGCCCGCATGACTTCGGGCAGATCCTTCTCATCCATTTTGGCCAGGTCAACCTTCCCGGTGCGGCTCGCATCGACGAGGTCCCACGCGCACGAATACAGTTTTCCGGCCTTCGTCGCGGCCCGTGATGCCGCGTTCGCGGAATTCAATTGCATCGCGTTGGCATCCTGCGCCGACTGGTTGCTGCAACCGGCCTCACCCGCGTCTCCGAAGGGAATATAGGTTTCGTTGAGCTCGGCGGAGAGTTTGATGAGTTTCTGGTCGTAGGGCGTGGCAATCACGACCGACCCGTTGTTCTGGTCGATCAAGGCGGAGTCGCCGTTGCCCCATCTGGCAAGCTCCCTCCAGCCCGGCCGGACTTCACTGTCATCGTCGCCATAGACGCAGTAGATCGAGTTCACATCGATCCCGCGTTCGGTTGCTTCCTTGCAGATGGTGCGGGCGGCGACCTGATCGTCCTGGTTGGCGGACTCGTTCCCTGCCACAAAGATCATTCGCAACGCCCCGTCGGAGGCGTGCCAGTCGAGTTCCTGCAATGATGTCTGGACCACACGACCGACGAGCTCTGTGCCACCGTTGGTCGTCAGCGCAAAGAGCTTCTGCGAAACGGTGTCAAGATCCTCCGTTAATGGTGTTTCGACGTTAACCCAGCCGTTCTCCGGGTTGTTCCCGTCGTTGCCATAGCTGAGCAGGGCCACGCGAAGTTTCGGCGTGGGCTCGGCTTTCGCGAGATCGTTGACGATCGTCCACACCTTCTGCCTGGCCGAATTGATCAGCCCATCCATCGAGCCACTGGTATCGAGGCAGATCGCCAGCTCGATGACGTGCTCGTTGACCTGTGCCGTTTTGCCGCCCGGGCGCGAAAGCTCCTTGCCAGAGGCGTAAGCCCAAGCAGAGGGACTACCGACGGCGAGGCTGGCAAGCGCGAGGCTGCCAACGGCAATGAACGAGATGAGTACAGCTTGCTTCATGACCACTTTCCTTTCACTGGGGGACGGTTGCGAGGCGGAGGCGCTTCAATCCGCTGATGTCGTTTCTCCGACGCCGGCCGCAATGGCGGCTCCACAAAGACTACCCCCCGAAGCCTTGCTCTTTGGTCACAGGTGTGTAACAAGGCGGGCAGAACGCAAGAAACGCAGAGAGTTTTTCGCGTTTCCGATGGGTTCTACAAGGCTCTGAGCTGCGGGAAGACCTCTGCGAAGCCGTGGTTGATCGGGATGCGTTAGGGGCAAAGTCATCCAAGCTGCAAGAAACGCAAATCATCCATCCGACGTCATCTGACCTGACCCTCCTCGCGATGTTTTTGATTTTGGACGGAAAGATTCGGTCGCTCCATCGACCATTGGTGTGGAGCGGCTAACTCGGAGTCGCCGAGATTAGCGTCCCTTAGCGAGGAGACTACCCTTGACGACCAAGTTCAAGAAGAAAAGGGAGGTACGAACTCTCTATCGCATGGTGTTGGCATTGTGCCTGTTCTGTGCGCTCGGTTCCCCTGCGCAAGATCTTTTCGCGGGTGAACCCATCAGCCCGAAGTGCGAGTCCCACTATCTGTTCGAACCCTATCCCAGGCTCTATTTGAAGGGCACATCGATCTCAGGGGGCATGAGTGCCACCACAACCAACGGCACCTACGTTGAGAACGATCAATGTTTCCCGGAAGCCGTCGTGCTTCGCGTTCTTCCATGTGAGACGGATGAAGTGACTTTCTGGTGCTGCAACGCAGATGGTGCTTCGTCGGTTCTTCCCGTCTTTATGGGTGATCGATACAGCATTCAGTGGACTTTGGAATCCAATGATCTCGATCATTCGGGGTTCTTCGTCGATACAGACGGAGCGATGTTCTCTTCGATCGGCGGCTCGAATGGAGAATTCGGCAACGAGACGGTCGTGTACCATCCCCCTTGGTCCCTCGCGATCGGGGAAACCCGTTTTCTTACGATCACGATCTTTGGCGACGATCACTTCGGCGACACCCCACCTGCCCTGTTCGGAGACGATCCACCGCTGGATCCTTCCTGCCCGACCGCAGGAGGCCCCGGGCAGCCCGGGGGGGCTGGGGGGGGAGGCACAACGGCCCCTCCGGTTAACCCCACACTCTCGTTCCTCGTGACGATGTTTCGGGACGAAAGCGGATATGACGTAGAAATTGTCCCCCCAGACACCCCCACGTGTCGGGAGATCGAACAACGAGATCTCCAACAATGCCCACTTCTTGAGGGACTCGCCGATTGTGGTTGTCTCGGCATGCTGTCCTTCATGGAGGGCGATCTATTGCAAGCGGATCCGACGGGAGCGGTCGATGAGATCAAGATGTGCCAGGGCATGATGCGCCCCATGAACGTAGACGCCCACGATGATGATATTTTTGTTTGGGACTGCGGAACGATGAATCCGCTTTGTGAAGATGATACTTCTGCCTTCTTTTTTCGCGACGCGATTAGCCACGAGTGGGTTCCCACGGACCCCACATATGGATCCTACCTCCCCACCGCTGACGGAGAATCGGGGGTCTATCGGGCTGAGGTGACTGACGAATCGGTGCGGTTCACCTCGGTCGGTTATACAGCGCGCGACACATGGCCTACTTGGTGTGCCAATACCGGCCAACGTCACTTCCTTGATGCTCCGGTCGAGAAAGACGTAGGTTTCTTTATCTTTCCAGAAATCGACGTTTCGCTGGTGGGTGGCATCTTTCCGGACGAGGAAGATTGTCCTTTTGGCAACTCGGTTGCCCACGCGACTCGTGACCCCAAGAAACTCGACTTGCGTTGGCCTTCCGCAGAGCCAGGGTGGACCTTCAGATTGGATACCGACCGTGCCGACGACCTCCGATTCGTCCACAGTTCGGGACTCGAAATTCTTCCCGGGAACATCTACGGCGTTAATAGTCTGCCGATCAGGGTAGAAATCGTCGTCGATGAGAACGCGGACCCAGGCCCCGCACTGGCCGTGGTTCAAGGTCTTTCAGGCCAGAATCTCATGAGTCAGGACGTAGTTGCCTTTCACATTGTTGACTTGGACCTGAAAGTAGATAGCAACAACGATGGCGCAATTGGTGAGAATGACAATCTCGTCGAGATGGATCCGCCTGGAAAGATCCTCTGCTTCGATTTCGACGACGACAACGGGAACGAGATTGCAGATCGACACGAGCCGTTCTTTTCGGCAAACAACGACTATGGGACTGCCATTGTCGATCTGAGCGAGCTTCCTCTCGGAGGGTACTGGCGTCTCGTGTACCCACCTTCCCTTCAGTTCTTCCAAGATAATGGGAACCCGCTCAACTCAGGAGTGTGGCAGGCGAATTCCGACTCTGGGACGCGACAGATCTCGATCCAAGCAGCTGATATGGAAGGTCTCTCCGGAGAGATCACCGTAGAGCTACAATGGGACGCCGACGTCGATTCAGTCGCCGACGTCTACGATGAAGTCGTTCTAACGATCGATGACCGGTTTCCCGAGGTACAATTCGTCTACGAAACCTTTATAGCTCCTGAGGTCATCGCCCTCGATCCGCCGCTACTGCCGCCACTGGCTTGGTTTTCCGGTGACAACCGGTCGTTTCAGTACGACGAGTCCGATACTTTCCGTACCAGAATCAGCGCGGACATTGATACCAATCCACTGTTGGAGGTGATGGAAGGAGTCGTGATTCACCCGGGAGAGTTGGGCCTATCAACGAAATGGGGCCGCAGCGATGTTGAGCCCCATATTAGTACCTATTGCAACATGCCCTACGCCAACTGGCGTCTTCTCAGCGGTGCTGGTGATCCCGAATGTGGACCTGAACTAGGCTCCGGAGATGTTCGGGCCACGACGGAGATACCAAGAGAGATCGAGAATAGAACGCTCCTTTACTGCTGGGTTTGGGCGGCGCCCGGGTGTCACGCAGTTACTGCTCGGATTTGTGCCCAATTCTTCTTCACTCTTCGAGTCGATTGCGAAGATGGTGTGGGCTACACGCCATACGGCAAGCTCTCAGGCTTGCAAGCACACTCCTTGTTCCCCTGGCACGAAGCCTACGCCAATGGACATGATCTCTATCAGTACAGCCCTTGCGGAGGCGAAGGCAACTACGATCCCTTTGACCTCATTAGACGCTGCTTGACTCGCCTCGATACGGGTTGGATCGAGATTCAACCGCCGGAGTAGCCTCCAAGCAGGAAACAGCAATTCGGCTGCCCTACAGATGTGCGTCTGCCAATGGCCTGATTCTGCCCGTTCGCTCAAGAGCACCTAACTCGATGCCTTTTAGCATTTTCGTGTATTCGAATACTTCGCCGATGACGACGTAGCTCTGGTTTGCCCCGTTTGCTAGAACCCGGCTACCGAGTCGCTCCAGCGAACGCGGGGGACAAGTTCTCATCGGTCAAATCTGGCCATGCCTCCCATGGTCACTCCCTTGACAAAGGTCGTATCCCGCCATCAACAGGCTCAAAAAAAAGCAATTACTTCGAAAAACCTTGTTCGCCCGGACAAAATTTGACGTTCCCCTGCTGTCTCCCGTCGGTCACAATGCGACGACGAGGACCAGACCTGGACTTCGAATCGAAAATCGAAGGGGAGCTTGACTTTGACTGATTCCGGTTCATCTACCCCCGAGCTGCAAGCTGCGGAGGCCCTGACGTTTGCCCGCGACCATCTAGGTCCCGCTAGCGAGAGACTACTCGCCGATCCGGCAGTCCAGACTCTCGTACAATCGTCGCGCCGATCCGGACTCGCCCTCGAGGACGCAGTGCTGTTGGAAGTGCATCGTCAAGCTTCCGGCAATCGCTCCCTTTCCAACGAATTTCTGGCCTATTTCCTCGTAGATCTCCTCCAGATCGGGCACCGTCTACTATCTCCCGGCCTTCGTCGTTTTCTGGACACCGGCGACCTTGCTCAATCCGTTCTGGGTAACGTTTGGGAGAAGCTTTTTGATCTACGCTTCGAGAATCGAGCCCGATTCCTTGGACTTCTTTCCACCATGCTGAAGCACAAGGCAATCGATCAGGACCGTCGACAACGAAGACAACGCCGCCGAGAAGATCTTGTAAATAAGGGCGATGGCACCGAAACGGATCGAGTCCCGACGGTCGATCCGTCACCCTCCGAAGAAGCTCAAACAACGGAGATGCGTGAACAACTGGCTCTGGCCTTACTCCGCCTTCCGGAACGAGATCAAAGAATCTTGAAAGCCCACCTTCAAGGTCAAGGAGTCTCCGCCATAGCAAAGGATCTGAACCTCACCCACCCTTCGGCAAGGATGGCTCTCCAGCGGGCGATCGCCAAGGCAAGGCGAGAAGTAGCTCGAGACGAGGAACGCTGACGATGGGGCAAGACGATCCCACAATTCGAAATCGCGCCGAGGAGATCTTCCACGGATTCCTTGTCCAGATGCGGAGTGGCAAAGACATCCAGCCTGAGGACTTTCTCGCCACTGTCGCAAAAGAGCTTCGTTCAGAGGTTGAGACCCTAGTCAGTGACTATCTATCTCTTCGAAAGATCCTTGGAGAAAGACCTCGCCACCTTGAACCCGGTCAAGTCTTCGGAGACTTCGTCCTCAAGCACGAACTGGGCCACGGAGGAATGGGGATCGTGTTCGAGGCCGAACAGATCTCCCTTCCCCGACGGGTAGCACTCAAGCTTCTCCTTCCTCATCAGAGCCTATCTCCTCTCAGTCTTCGACGATTCTTGCGAGAGGCGGAAGCGGGAGCGCGCCTACGCCACCCGGCGATCGTCACCGTCTATGAACTCGGAGAACACGACGGAATCCACTTCATTTCCCAGGAGTTGATTCCCGACGGGCTGACCCTGGCCGACCTCCTCCTGCTGGACACCGACTCCGCCGACGAAGACGTTCTTGACCACGCTCAGGTTGCGAGGCTTTTCCTGAACCTGGCCTGGGGACTTCACGAATCTCACCAGGCCGGCGTGATCCACCGGGATATCAAACCGTCTAACATTCTGATCGACCGGGATCGCAACCCGAAGATTGCCGACTTTGGACTGGCGCACGTAGAAGAGGAACTCCACCTGTCCAGAACAGGAGAGCTAGCCGGGACGCCCGCTTACATGAGCCCGGAACAAGCGGGGCTGAACCCTCGGAACATCGACGGACGCACCGATATTTTCTCTCTGGGATCAACCCTCTACGAAGCCCTCACACGACGCCGAGCCTTCGACGGAGAAAGCGCCCAGCAGATCCTGCAACAAATCCAGCTCAAAGATCCAGTTCATCCCCAACGCATTCGCCCCCAGATTCCGGATGACCTGTCGATCATCTGCATGAAATGTCTGGAGAAGGAACCCGTACGTCGATACGAATCCATGAAGGAGCTCGCCGAAGACCTACAGCGCACTCTCGACCACAAACCAATCCTTGCCTGCGCCCCGAGTCTTCGGGAGAGACTGGCCAAGTGGTCGCGACGCCACCGGATCCTGGCGACCACGGGTCTTGTCTCTCTTGTCGCCATGATTACCGTGCTGATTCTCTCCATCGACCTCCTGCAAGAAAAGGAACGAGGGAACCAACAGGCGATGATGGTCAAGTCCTACGCTAAATCGCTTCGAGACCATGAGAAAATCGTCGATGACGCACAGGCAACTCTAGAAATCAAAGAGTCGGAACGAATCTTCGCTCTCGATCAGGCTCGCTGGAAGACCTACCTCGCCAACCTCCGCACCACGGAACTTCATCAAAAAAACGGTCACCCCGAAGAGGCCATCGAGCGGCTCTTTGCCTGCCCTCGAGAACACCGAGGATGGGAATGGCATCATCTTCGAAAGTCCCTGGATCCTTCTTTCCTCGTTCTTCCCGGCCCGACCAGCTTTCCGGCCTTATCTCTCCATCCATCAGGAGAGAAGCTCTACCTTCGAGTGGGTCGCACAATCTGGGTCGGTGACCCGCAAACCGGCCTCCCCATTCATCTTCTTCGGTCTCATCGGTCAACTGTCTTCTGCATCTCCGTGGACAGTACCGGAGAGCGCCTGGCCTCCGGATCAGCGGATTTCACCCTGAGACTCTGGGACACCGAAACGGGTGCCCTCCTCGCGACATCCTCAGCCTTGCCTCACCCTCCCATCGCCGTCCGATTGACGAACAACGGAGACCTGGTAGCCGCCATTACCGGACAGAACAAACACGTATTTCTCTGGGCCCCAAAAACGGGAGAGTTGACGGAATTCCCCGTCAACAAATCTCCATCGAATCTGGAACTCAGCTCAACCCCTGAAACCCTGTGGGTCAGCCACGGGAAAGAGATTTCCGTGTGGAGCTTACCCAGCAGGAGAAAAATAGGCCGATTGGAAGGACACACGGATCGGGTCACCGATCTTGGCCTATCTCCCGATGAGAAGCATCTCGTCACGGCTTCCATGGATGGAACAGCTCGCGTGTGGGACCTGGGTACGAATTCCCTTCAGTCTGTTCTTACGGCGAATGGCGAGCCGGTTCGAAGCATTGCCCTTTCAAATGGAGCCGAGCGAGTCGCCACTGCAAGCGAGAACTCGACAATCCTCTGGGATGGTCGTAATGGCCAACGACTGGGCACATTCACCGGTCATGCGGGCGGCATCGGAGATCTATCCCTTTCCTCGGACGGCACCATTCTGGCGTCAGCATCGGAAGACGGATCTACTCGCCTTTTCTCGACGAGGAGATCCAGCTCGACCTGGAAGTTCGGACAGAGCGAGGCTGCCGTGACAGATCTCACCATCACTGGCGATGGTCCTTGGCTCGTCGCCGGCTCCAAAGACAGTACTGTGCGACTCTGGCCCGTCCAACACACTTTGTCCCCCTCCCCCAAAGAACCCGAACAACGGGTCATGCATGCCCGTTCCTCCGTCAACACGGTAGGGGTTGCACCTCGGCGGGGGCTCCTTCTCTCCGGAGAGAAGGATGGAAATCTTCGCTTCTGGGACCTGAGCACCGGCAAGTTGCAAAAGACCATTCCTCACCCGGACTCCGCCGCGGTTTCGATCGCCATTTCAAGAACCGAGAAAATTGCGATCACTGGATCCACTGGCAAATCCATCTGCATCTGGGATCTGGAGAATCTTTCCCTGAAGAAAACCCTATCGGGTGACGGCTTCACTCACGCCCTGGCCCTCAGTTCAGATGAAAAGCTCGCCTATTCCGCGGCACCGTTCGGAGTCGGATTGACGACCTGGGATCTGGAATCAGGACAACGCCTTCAAACGTTCCCCGCCTCAGAAACCACGGGCGTGGTGACGGCCCTTGCCCTCTCCAAAGACGGGCGCCTGCTCCTGAGCGGTTCTTCCGACAGAAGAACTCGGTTGTGGGAAGCCCGAACAGCACAATCACTCTTAATCCTCAACCGGCATCGAGCCCCGGTAACCGGAGTTGGGTTTCTCCCTCATGACAGAATCTTCTCAACATCAAAAGATTCGATCCTTCAGATTCACACTCACGACGGCGAGCCACTTGCCAGCCTGGGAGGGAGTCAATCCGGGATCAACTGCGCCGCCGCCACTCCCGATGGGCAGTACATTGTTACCGGGGACGAGGACGGAGCTATCTTTGTTTGGGATGGAGGCGTCCGGCCACAAGATTGGTCCGACCCGATCCACCGCCAGTCCGTTTTCTCAGCGCTACGAAGCTTGTGGGCTCCGGACTCTGTCTACGAAACCATGGAAGTCGCCCTCGACGAGGCTCACCTTGAAACCCGGGCGAGGGAGGATGCACGACTCCTGGCTCTGTCTTGGGACGATCCTCGTACATCGCCGGCTCGACTCGATTTCTCGTCCCTTCCCGAATCGAACGGGACGGACCGATGTCGCTTTCTGGCGCGCCAACTGGAAACGTGGATCCGTCACAAAAACACGGTCGCGGCCAATCAACTCCTCGACCTGGACCGTCTTTTCCTCCGAGCGATTCAAGGCATTACTCTTGATGAACAGGAACTTGTGGACTCCAGGGCCGGTTTTCTCGACTCCTTTCGGTTCTTCGAACGAATCCAGACCCAGGTCGCTCTTGGCTTCGACTATTCCTTCCTCCGCACCCACGTCCTTCAACAAAGAGAAAGCGCGATATTCAGACTCCTCGGGCCACAAGGAGAATTCACCTATCACGCGTACGTTCTTGCGGAATCGGGAACGGCCTTTGAGGACATATTCGTCTACAACGCCGGCGAATTCGTCAGCAAGAGCATGAACCGAGTCTTCGAGAGAATGTTCACCAACGATGGAGACCCAACTTCACCGGGAGAGGAAGAACTTCTTTCTCGAGTTGATCGAGTCTCGCAAATATCCAACGTCTACCAGGCGGGGACGTTCGAAGAGGCTCTCACCCTCTATCACACTCTCACTCCATCTGAACAGCAGAACAAGACTCTCCTCCTGCTTCTCACTGACAATGGACGGAGATCGTCCCCCGAAGATCATCGAAAGGCGCGATCCCTGGTCGACCTTCATCACGGGAACGATCCATCCCTCAGCTTCATTTTTCTGGATCAGATGCTGTCTGATCAACAATACGCCAGAGCTCTTCAGGCGATCGAGTCGATTTCTCAGCAAGTTGGTGGAGATCCCTTCCTGCTCGTTCAAAAAGCAATCGCGCACCTGGGGCTCTCGGATCGGATGCTGGCGAAAGACCTTTGCCTCGAGGCGCTCAACGAAGATCCAGACCTCATCATCGCCTCTACTACCTTGCTTCAAATCAGCCTTGAAGAGCAGGACAATGCAACTTCCGGGAGGCTCGTTGAAGAACTTCACCGGAGAGGAATCCTCCAGATACGATCGCTACCACAAACCCCTCTCTATGAGAGTTTCGTTCAATCCGAAGAATTCCGTATCCTCTGTGAGCGCCTGAAAATCACCACGGACGCACCCAATCCAGGAGAATAGATCATGATGGCACCAAACAGCAGATCCAACAAACGAAAGGGAAATTCAATGTTTCAATGTCGATTCACCAAAGAAACGACCCTGCCATGGGGACTCTCCTGGATGCTCCTCTTGGCTCTCTCGTTTCCTCTGACCGCTCAGCCTCCGGCAGAAGAAGCACGCACTTCCCCCCGACCCGACGCTGCTGAAGCCTACGATCTCCGCATCGCACTCAACAAAGATGAAGCCATCTTGATCGAGATCAAAACCAAGATGTCCGGAACGGTATCCATGACACTCGATGGCAGAACCGTCAAAAACAAGACGGACCGAACCGAGCAGCTGACGCTTGTTGATCAGTACACCAAGATTGACGATGACAACAAGCACTATGAGATGTCGCGATACTACGCAAAGGCTCTCGCAAAGGCCGACGGCGATATCCGTGACTCAAGTTTGAACGGAGCCATGATTCGATACACGCAGAAAGATGGTCAGATCAACCTTACGCTTGCCGAGGGTCGACTTTTCGACGTCAAACTCAAAGGGCGCCTCCTCACCGAATATCATTGGATCGGACCGTGGTTCGCTTTGCCGGGTCAGCAGGCCCTCAACGAGGAATTCTCGGTCGACCTAGCTCCCCTCCTCTTGACAGTCACGGGTGCAGAGGGGGAAGTGGTGCTTGAGAAATCCCGATTCAAGTTAATGAGTGTCGACACCCGGAACAACACCGCTTCCCTCGAGGGAGCTGTTGAGTGGAAAGAAATAGCAGAAGACGAAGACATGACCGGTGGGATCGACTACATCGCAACTGCGGAGATCAAGATCGATCTAGAGAAGAAACACCTTCATTCGCTGAACTTGAAAGGCACCGGAAACGTCTACGGAAAAGCAAGAACCGGGAACGGGGAGATGGGCGGATCGCTAGCATTCTCATCAGCAATCGTGACGAAAACCGGATCTGCCGTCACGCGGGTTCTCAAAGCAAAACCTACTTATCGAGATGTACGTAGAACCATCCACCTTGCCGGAGTTCAGCTCTCCTTGCCAAGTCACTGGGCGGAGACCGCAAAAGATCGCTCGAAATCGATTGTTGGATACACCCGAACCCTTGCCCCTGGAAACCCTGTCATTCAGGTGCAACGCCTCAAGATCGGAGATATCCCTCTCGATGAGCTGATGCGCCAGACAGAAACCGTCATGCGTGGCAACGGCCAATCACCGGTCCTGAAGAAAGTAAAATCCGCGATCTCAACCGGATTCTCGACGGATCTCGACGAAAACGGCCAACACTTTCATACAGAGTTCTATCGACTTAATCGAACCGATTGGCTTGCCTACAAATTGGTTTCGAACAAAGACATGCCAAAAGAAGCAAAACGCGAATATGACAAGGGCCGCAAGAGCCTCCGCTTGATCAAGTCAAACTAGGAGGCTACGCCACCGCCAATCGCTCTTGTATAAGAAGGTCTCTTGCGACCGAGCATCGCCAACACTTCGCGGTCTTCTTGGACGCTGGCTTCCTGACCCTGAACATCAATCTGAAATGGCTCTTGCGGGTCTCAGCCCCAGGAAGTTGAGACGGGCATCGGGAGTTCCACTCGAGCGAGCGGCGCATCGGGAGTTCGAGGCCGTGTTGTCGAAACCGCCTCCCCGATTAACACGGGAACGAGCCCCTTCAACAAGCCGCTTTCCATCTCCGGGGTTGACCGGTATCGCGTAGGCTCCGTAGCCATCCTGGCACCATTCCCAGACGTTCCCCAGGATGTCGTGGAAACCGAACGGATTGGCCTTGAATCGCCCAACCGGAGCATGGACGGTGTAACCGTCGTTCAGATCTTTCTCGTGGGTCCAACTCGGCGGCGCACCATGGGCCTTTCCATAGGCGTCGGCGAGGTTCGCAGCGCCATCAAGGGATGTCACATGATCGCCGGTCCAGAAGACAGTGGCGGTCCCCGCCCGGGCGGCGTACTCCCATTGAGCCTCCGTCGGGAGGACGAGGCCAAGGCGCCGCATCAGGTCCCGACAATCTTCCCAGCTCACCTGCTCGACAGGATGAAGTCCCATGAGCTTTCTCCTCTGTCTCGCCGGAGTTCGATCCCAGCGTGAGCCGTAGTCGTGAGCGCCGTACCGACTCGGATTCGCATGTGCGATCCTTCTCCATTGGGCCTGGATCATCTCGAACTTGGAAAGAAAGAACGGATCAAGCGTCACTTCGTGCACCGCTCCTTCATTCCCCAACGCATTCCCGTCAAAGTTCTGTCGATTCGGATTCCCCCTCTGCGCCCCCATCCAGAACGTGCCTCCCGGGACCAAGACGAGCACGAGACCCGTCTCCTCCGTGAGCAAGAGCCCACCATCGGCCTCACGCTCGGCAATGTCGCCGGATTGAATGTGCGCGAACTCCCAGAGACCCGAGCCCGCGTCACGCCCGAGAGGGATCAGCCCAATTTGAGGCTTGATCACCAAACCACGGTACTGGGGACACTCGTCTCGGATCGATGCGATGGCTTCCGTCCATTCGGGAGCGTATCGCTCGATCGTAGCCGCACTTACCGTGCTGGCAAAAGCGAGCCTTCGTCGGACGCTGGCGATGGTTCCCGCCTCGGGCGCAACAAACTCCTTCAGCCCAAGAGTCAGGTCCGTGAGTGCGTCATGTCGCCACTGCCTCTCCACGTCCCCGCCGAAATAGAACCTTCGTTCCTCGCCATCGCCCCGGCTCTCAGCCTCGGAACGCAACACTTCCAAGTCCTCGAGATGACCGGGAAGCCGGGCCGCAAGCTCGTCCGCTTTGTCCAGCCAAGATCGAAACGCAGGAACTTTCTTAGGCTCAGCGGGCCAGAGGTTGTCTGCCTCGAGATCGTAGTCGCTGAGACGCTTGATATCGGCAAGCCTCAAGATCTCGTCGCGTTGCCGTTCCGCCTCCCTCTCCTTCTCTTCCGCGCGCCGGCGTTCCCGCTCCGCAACGGATGTCTTTTCCTGCGCGAGTGTTTTGGCCGCATCCGCCTGTCGTCTCTGCTCCTCGGACGTCAGATAAAGCCCCGTGCTGACGATCAGACCGAGAATCAAGGCTGTTGCCACTGCTCCGGATCCGATCATCCAGCCCTTGTGCTTTCGCGCAAACTTCCCGAGTCGGTAGATCTTGCTCGGCGGACACGCCAGCACCGGGTCATCGCTCAGATGGCGCTCGATGTCCGCCCGCAACTCCGCCGCTGTCTCATAGCGTTGACTCGGCGATTTATCAAGTGCCTTGAGCACGATCCAATCGAGGTCTCCTCGCAGTTTCTTGACCAGTGCATCAGGGTCGGCCGCTCGTTCTTTTGCGATCGCTCGAGCCCTCTCGTCGTCGAAGCCGCTGGCTCTCGTGCTCGGGCGCTGCGGGTTCTCCTCGCAGATGATCCGTCGGATCTCACGCTGGCTCGCCATTCGAACCGCCTCGGTGAGATCAAAAGGACGCTCCCCCACGAGGAGCTCGTAGAGGATGATCCCGAGCGCATAGATATCACTTCTCGTGTCGACACCCAGTCCAGTCGGCTCGATCTGTTCAGGGCTCATGTACGCAGGAGTCCCGAGAAACGTTCCGATCACCGTGTGAATCGTCTTATCCGTGAGCTTCTGCTCCGTCGCTTTGGCAAGACCGAAGTCAATCACCTTGGCCACCGGCCTGTTGTCCTTTTCCGTGACAAGGATGTTGGTCGGTTTGAGGTCCCTGTGAATGATCCCTTTGCTGTGGGCGTGGCCGACGCCCGCGCAAACCTGAAGAAACAGATCCAGGCGCTGCTCCGTCGACAGGCGGTTGCGGTCGCAATAGTCGGTGAGCGGCATCCCCTTGATGTACTCCATGACGAAGAATGGACGGCCATTCTCGGAAGTTCCGGCATCAAGGACCTGGGCAATGTTGCGGTGGTCCATGAGCGCCAGGGCCTCACGCTCCGATTCAAACCGGGCGAGAACCGCCTGGGTGTCCATGCCGAGCTTGATCAGCTTGAGCGCAACCCGACGTCGGACCGGCTTCTCCTGGCTTGCAAGGTAGACCACACCCATTCCGCCCTGCCCTAAAGTCTCGAGGACACGATACGGGCCGACTCGATCGGGCCCGTCGGCGGAGGCTTCGAACGCCTGGGTTTTTTCTGTGCTCATGGGTTTCGCAATTCTTCCTGATGGAGAAGCTTGGCTCGCGGTCAATCCATCGGAACCGCACGAATCACTATCGGTGAAACTCACGCATTGGGCAAGCACGGGCGCAACGCCACGTCGTTCGTGGCCAGCTTGATTTCGTGGCCATCCTGAACCCTTCCGCGGTTCCAAAAACCCGGAGGGACCCCTCTCTCGATCCGGGCCCCTCAGAGCCCCGATCCTTGTGACACTCGCCCAGCGGGCACTGATGTGACCGCGACCACCCCGAAAAACCCAAAAAGGACCATCGACGCGGGGTCTAATGGTGTAGCCGCCCGCCCTCATGGACGATAAACACTGAGAGATAGACCCAAAGAGCCCCAGTGCTTCTATGAACTCCGGAGACAACCGCCCCATAGGGCACTTCACCGCGGTGATGGAACGCCACCCGGAGTCGATCCGAATCATCCGGTCCGATCAATCTGATGAGAAGAATTTTCTTTCCGCGGTGCACTACGCTCATCAATTCCTGTCTGCTTTTGTCAACGTCCAGGAGATGCAAAGCACACTGACAAGAGCAATCCGCGTGCGCGACCTCCTCAGTAATCCTCAACTCCGCAAGCTCGTCTCGGGGGTGAAGTCTTTGCCGTGCCTTCCCGCCCTCTACGTCGAAGTCGTCGAGGAGCTCCGATCGTCGGATCCATCCATCTCCAGGATCGCCCGCTCCGTGGCCAACGATCTGGGCATGACGACGAAAGCGCTGCAGATCGTGAACTCCGTAGCCTTTGGCGTGCGGTTCAGGATTGACAACCCACTCCAGGCGACGGTCTATCTGGGTCTGAACATGATCAAAGCCCTTGTTCTTTCCGAGAGGGTATTCTCCCAGAGCACAAAAGAGGGGCTCAACCGCTTTCGGCTCAAGGACCTCTCCCAACACAGTACAAAAGTAGGACTGGTAGCAAAGAAAATCTGTCTATCTCAAGGCGTCTCCAAGGAAATCGCCAAAGACGCTTTCATGGCTGGTTTGCTCCACGACATCGGCCAGCTCATCCTCGCGTTCGAAGCCCCAGACAACTACATCAAAGTCATCGAGATCATGGACAACGAAGAGATGCCCCGGGTGAAAGCGGAGCAGATGGTCTTTGGAACATCCCACGCAGAAGTGGGAGCCTATCTGATCGGCCTCTGGGGTCTATCCGACAGCCTGATCTCTTCCATCCAGTATCATCACCAACCGTCGCTCTGCCCGGTGCATGCGATCGGACCGCTCGCTGGCGTCCACCTGGCAAACGCAATGGAGCATGAATCCCGCGGATTCACGGAGAATGCTCCCCGAGACGAGGCATATCTCGCCGAAATCGGTCTTGGAGACTTCGAGGCACCTTGGGAAGATGCGGTCCCTTCGTGAAATGCGGGGCCGGTAGAGGGAGCTCTCAACTCTCGCGACCTGTACAAAACGCCGTACGCCCGGAACCCATGTAGCCTCAGACACTTCGGCATCGCCTATCCTGTCAGTTTCGGCCGTGCACTTCCTCATCGCCAGCTGTTGCTGGCTGGATCAACGAGAGGCGGTCGTCCACGCATTATGAAGTCTGCAACTTCCGGGTCAACAGCGAGGACCAACACACGTATGGATGTTGTGCTTCGACGAAGCAAGAATCAGGAGAGACCAATCGGTGAGCTAGTGAATCGTGAATCGCCAGGCCTCACGCGGTTGTCATCGGCATCAACGAAAGGAGTTCCTTGTGACGAACATGAAAAGGACGATATGCGTAGCCATTTCTACTCTAGTGCTCAGTAGCGCATCGTTCGCTCAAGGAAAAGAACCATCCTTGAAGGTGACATCCCTCTCCGAGTACGGCGTCAGCAAGGAGTATCCATTCGGACGATTGCATCCGGATGCTCCAAAGGAGACTGCGCAGTTTGATTTCATGGTTGGTGACTTTGACCGCAAAGAAAGAACGCGCAACCAGGACGGCACCTGGAAGGAATGGGTCACCGGAGAATGGAACGCGCGATACGTCATGAATGGGCACGCGATTCTAGATCAAAGCTTTAATTCCGGGTCTCAGGTGTCGACTTCGAACATGCGTATTTTTGACGACAAAAAGAAGAAGTGGGTCGTTACCTGGTTCAAGATGCCCGGATTCGGAACAACCGTTGCTGAAGGAGAAAAAGTTGACGACACCATCGTCTTCAAGAACGGAACGGATCGATATGTTTTTCACAATCTATCTGAGAACGGATACGACTGGGTTCTGAAGAAAAACATCAACGGCCAACTGGTTGACGTGTGGCAAATTTCCTGCAAACGGAAAAAGTAACCCGTCGGTCCCGAAAAGCCGTCAGAGAGACGATTCTGGCCCAGCTCCCTGGGAACCGAGCCAGAATCGATGGATGACGATCAGACGCGCTTACTGAACCTTCAGGACAATGGCGTTCGTGACGCTAAAGCCGAATTGGTTGTTCGCCCCCTGATCCTCGATGAGGCCTTGGAGCGTGAAGGTCACCGGCTGGGCGATCCCGGAGTTTTTGGTCAGCGACCAGGGCGCAAGCGCGGGGCCATTGACTTGCGTCACACCGGAGCAGACGACATTGGGGAGACCTCCCCTCACGCATCGGAACGGCTGGGGGCCCCCGCCGGTCAAGGGGACCGGGTTGGCAAGATAGCCAAGAACGGTCTGCCCCACATTGAGGAACGTCGGGGCCGTCGGTCCAACCGGCCACACCCAGAGTACGTACTTCGCCTGGACGGGGCCGGCAGTAGGCGCATCCATCTGGACCGTTACCGGATCTCCCACCCCGACCACCACACACGGATCAGTACTTGGCGGGATGACCGGATTCACCGAAAGGACATTCTCCCCCACATTTCCCGCGAGGGGACTATCGATCTTGTTCCAGGTGCTGTTGATCACCATGAGGGTGGACTCAGCGATCGACTCCTCTCCCGTGGCTTGATCCGTTGCCACCAACCGGTACTTGCATGCCGATCCCGGGTGACATCCCGGGAAGGAGGCGGAGGCGATGGCAATGTCGACAAAGCTTCCCACCCCCGCGGGCACATTGACGGTCGATGCCAAGACCGGAGGAACGGGATCAAGTGGATCTCCCGGAGGAACCGGGGCAGGACAGATCGAGATCGGAAAGTGATCCCCGTCTTCGCTCGCCGTCGTCGTCGTTTGAATCGACGTCACGGAGAAATCCACCGTCCGCGCGATCCCGGTGCAGTTGGAGACGCGGAAAAACCTTTTTGTCTCGAGGCCGGGAAGCGCACAGCCGCCCGGTTCGATCGGCACCACGCTGACCGTCTCCGTGATGTTCACCGTGGCCACGCAATCGGGAGGAGAGTTGGGACAGTTGGGATCCCGGAGACAGACTCCGAAGCTTCGCTCACCGGCCGCCGCGGCCGAGGGAAAGGTCAGGGTCAGATCCCCGCAAAGCGTCGTGTCGACCGGGAGGTCGAACGGGGGTGCAGGAAAGCCGGTCAGGCTCGCGGTTGCATCTCCAAAGCTGTCGAGCTGAGCGATCACGATGTTCGGGATGGTCACCGGGGACCCACCGCAGGGCCCGTCGATGTTCGTGAGGCAAAATTCAAGAGTGATGCTGAAAGGGTTGATCAGGTCTCTTTTTACCGACCCCGATGACAAGCTACAGGCGGATGTACTGATATTGCAGGGCGGATCCGTACAGGCCTGTGCGCCTCCATTGACCGCGAACAGGAGGGCGCTCGTCATGAGCCATCGTGTGGTCCGTGGGTACTTCATACGTTGTTCTCCGTGAGTTGAGTTGACTACTTGGAAGATCAAGCCAGGTCAGACTCCAATGTCCGCGCCTGCGCCCGCTTCTCATACAGATCGTCGGTAGAGCAAGTTACGGGCCAGTGCAAGCACCGCGAAGACAATAAACGCAAGTCGCTAATTCCAAGTCGTTTATAGAGGTGGCCGCAGAATCGTGCACGGTTCGACGGATCGAGAAAGAGTGTTACTTTCTGTGACTGCCGCCCCGGGACCGCACCCCGAATCGACCTTCAACGCTCCGGCCCCCAGGGGATTACATAGAGTGTCCCGAATCGTGACAGCTTCAAGTCAGCTGTTGTTCCGTTGTTCCCGGTTGAGACAAACAGCGAGCCTTGATACCCGGAGGAGTCGTGGGGGATGGGCCCAACATGGCTGATCGAGACTGACCGATCAGGCAAATCGCACAAAGGTTTATGTTAGGTCCGAATTATTGCACGGTACGCGGAAGGAACGAAGGAACTCTGCATCTGCTCGGGCTGATCGGTAGTTCGCCCTGGCCAATCCGGCGAACGAAAGGTAAAGATATTCATGTTGGGCATACTCGTTGTATTCATCGTGTCGTGGGCCGTTCTTTTGCTCGTCTCTCGCGAACATATTTCTGTGCTCGGCATTCAACCGAATCGTCGCCGACTCAAGGAGTTCTCTGCGGGTATTCTGTTCATGGCATTGATCGGTATGATTAATTTCCTGTGGCAATCGTCATTCAAAGAAGTCACCTACATTCAGAACCCGGACTTCGGGCTAACCCAACTCCTGGGAAGCGTTTGGTGGACGATAAAGGCCGTTGTATTTGAGGAGTTGCTTTACCGGGGAGCCCTTCTCTACCTTTTGATCAAGAGAATCGGCGTGGTCAAAGCCTGCCTTCTAGACGCGATTGTGTTCGGGATCTACCACTGGTTCAGCTATGAGATGTTTGGCGGACCACTTGTACCGATGATATACGTCTTGCTACTGACCGGAGCTGGCGGTTGGATGTTCGCTTTCGCCTTCGCCAAGACGAAATCTTTGTTCGCCTCGATCGGCCTGCATCTTGGATGGAACCTGGTAGCGATCGTGGTGTTTTCCTCCGGCCCACTCGGTGATCAGTGGCTGCTTTCTCAAGGCGATCCTTCGGAATTTACTGGCTGGGCGACGTTGCTGTTCTTTTCCTTGCAGGCCATCGCCGCACCCGGCATCGTTACCTGGTATTTGGTAGCGCGATCGAGACGGTCCGCCAGCATATGACGCTGCCGTCGCGCAGAAGATAGTGGTGTGATTCAGAAATCTGAGGCATTATGCGTGGCCCGCATAACACCCCATACTCCTGAATCAATCCACTTAGAACAGCTCAACAATTACCGCATTGGTTACGCTGAACGGCAGCGGGTTCGGAGACCCCAAGTCTTCGATCAACCCCTGGAGAGTAAACTTGACGTTGGGGTTGTTCACTCCGTTTCCATCCGTGAGGGAGAAGGGGGCTCGAGCCGGGGCAGTGATCTCCGGCACGTTCACACAGACAGCGGGAGAGATACCCGTTCCTCGAAGACAGCGGAATGGCTGAGGACCACCGCCTTGGATCGGTCCTGGATTCACGATCACCCCAAAAGGGGTCCCGGCCGCACTAAACACCGTAGGGGAGCTCGAATCCCCGAGCCACGCATAGAGAAAGTAACGAGCGTTACTTGCCGGACCGGCCTGGGAGGCCTGAAGCTCAATGGTTATGGACTGCCCCGTGCCGACGCTGATCCTTCGGTCAACCCCCGCTCCTGCCGAACCGTTGATAAAGAGCGTGTCGTGGATCGTTCCGCCGCCTCCACCGTTCACATTGCCGCCCCGACAATCGTCCTGTTCGTAGGCACCGCTATCGGCCTGCTCGATCGCGTCGCAGTCACCGTCTTGTGCCCGCGGACGACCGCGTTGGTCCGTCGTGGGGAGAAGCAGACCGGAGAGAACTGGAACACCAACCCCTACATCGATTGCGACCGATTCGAGCTCCAGAGCATGGGTTGGGGTCGGCCCTCCGTAGTTTCCGACGGGCTTCAACCCAGGATCGACGGGTGAGCCACTATTGCCCACGTAGTCCAGGTTTCCGTTGGGGAGTCCAACCGGGAAGCTTAACGGGGCACCCGAGTGATTGCCGATGATGTTGCCTCCCAGAGAGAGGAAGTTCCCACTGTCTAGAGCGATCAGGTCCGGGCTGCTTGAGCTAGATGTGTTGTTTGCAACGATGGTATTTCCAAAGACCACCACGTAGGGAGTATCCAGGCCACAAACAGCGCCACCCGGACTTCCGGACACGTTCTCGGTCAATGTGCAGTTGAGAATCTCAAGGTTGCTTTGGGTCGTCAAGGGGCGGATAATGATCGCGCTTCCGACGGAAAGGGCATCATTGCCACTGAATGTGGAGTTGATGATTCGTCCTACGTTCACCGGGCCGCCGCCAAAGCGATAGCTGATCGCTCCTCCCGCAAATGCAGTACTTTCGTTGGTGACAAACGTCGAGTTTTGCACCAAAAATGCGCTGTCTGATCCATCGGTGCCGATGGCTCCGCCGGCCGCCTCGGAGCAATTATCTCGAAAGACACAGCTATCGACCATCAGAGGGCCATTGGCAAGGATCGCTCCGCCGCCGAAGGCCTTGCCATTGGAAAGGGTCATTCCAAAGATCGATAGATGGCCGCTATTCTCCACCTTCAAAAACCTGAAGTCAGGAGCTGCATCGTTTCGATGGATCTCAGACTGCAACGCTCCGAGACCCTTGATCGACACCGGCTTCGTGACAGGCGCAAGCTCGTTGGTAAGAACGATCATCCCAGGTATCTCGATTGCCACGTGACCAGCTCCCGCGACGTTGTTGTCGAGAATCGCCTGGCGCAGAGATCCCACGCCGCTGTCCGCGAGAGTTGTAACCGGGTAGCGTCGAAGCTCGAAAGCGCCGATGTCAGTGGCCGACATTCCGTCACCGTCTCCGTCGAGTGTCCGGGGTTGATTCCTTTGGTCCGCAAAGGAGTTGCACTGTCCGTTATCAATGGCAGGCGAGCCCCATCCGAGGGCATGAGTCGGGGTGGGGCCACCGTTGCTGGCAAGGGGCAAGAGGAGAGGGTCGAGCGGGCTCGCCGCAGACCCAACCTGATCGTCGTTCGCGTTGGGCGATCCAGCAGGAAAGACTCCCTCGACCCCTTGGTTGACCTCGAGCAGGTTGAATCCTTCGGTAACGAAAGTGCCTCCGCCCGAGGTCACAAGCTCCGCGCCTTCGTTCCCGGAGACGATGGTGTTGCTGAGGGTAACCCTGGCTTGACCGCTCGAGACCAAAGAGCGGATGCCGCCACCACCATCCAGGTTCTCGGTGATCGTGGAGTTCTCCACGCGGAGCAACGCGTTGAGGCCGCTGAAAGCGCTGACCGCTATGCCGGCTCCGAAGGGAGCTCTGTTGCCGGTGATCGTGCTGCTGGTGACCAACCCTTCACAGCAGAGAGGGGGATTTGATCCCCCGGTGTAGTGCAAAGCTCCCCCCGTCGAGCCGGCCGTGTTGCCGACGAACGTGCAGCTCTCGATCGAGGCGTAGGACAGGAGTGGTGACATGTCGATACCACCGCCGTTGACGGTCGCGGTGTTGTCCGAGATCACGCACTGCTGGACCACCAGATCCGTGTCCGTCGAGATCCCTCCGCCAAAGTCGGCGAGGCCGTTGGAGATCGTGATATCGCGGATAGTGGCGATGTACGAGCCTGCGGCGATGTTGAAGATCCGGAACGCCGGAGCCGCGTCGTCCCGCCGCACAGTGATCTGCGAGGCTCCCGGGCCCGCGATGAAGATCGATTCGGTAATGGTGGGAACCGCGGACTGGAGATTGATGGTTCCGGCGGCCGTGAATTCGATGCGGTCGAAACCCGGGTTCGCCTCGGCATCGAGCATGGCCTGACGGAACGAGCCCGCTCCAGCGTCGTTGAGGTTCGATACGATGAAGGTATCTGCGCTGACTCCGGAGGGAAGGAGTAGGGCCAAAAGAAGGCCTATCATGGACAGAGCGAAAGGGCCCTCTGTTCGTTGTTTGTGGGACATGGGAATCCTCCTTTTTCACGTTTACCGACTCTTGGGACGTTCGCCGGAATATTGCCAGGCGGCGGCGGCCCCGATGCCAATCTTGGTTGCGAGACACAAACTCCTGTGATCAGGAGAATCGCGAGCTCTCTTGGGGCTCGTACGCCCACCAGACGAGAAACCACGTGGAAACAGTCGGAAATAGTGCAAGAAAGTGGAGGGGAGCGCAACTCTGGAATGCTTCGTCGCACGATCCGACACCCGAACGAGCTGAAGAGCATCAAGTTAGGACCTTTTGACCGGACGGGCATGAGCTCCTCCACGATCCACCTCCTTCTCGCCACTATTGCTGACCGGGTTAGCCGCCAACAGGCCCAAGCGATCGGCTACGTAAGGGAGAAAAGCCGCGTTATCAAAGAGCAGATCCGGGGGAAAACGACTCAGACTCACCGACGATCAACATCATCGCCTTTCGACAACGGAAAAGACACCGGGACGAAAGCTCTCGCCCGCAGCCCGACCGCGAAAACGCTCAAGGAACACGGAATCAGACCGGCACCGGAACGCCCCGCCACCTGGCGTACTTTCTTGAAAATGCTGTCATTCATGCATCGGGATCGACTAAGGACGATCATGCATGAGTCGAAGAAGACCACTTCTTCGAGCTTGCCGGTGTTGAAGCTGTCCGGCTGAGTCCGGATTTTCCGTCTCGCTGAACTCACGGGTCGTTGTATTGCCTTGTCGAAGGCGGCCCAAACCAGAGAGCAGTCGGGCCAGGTCAGCTACGTCCTCAGCATCAAGATTTCCGTCAGCGTTGATGTCGTAGTCAAGCAGCCCTCCCCCTCGCGGAAAAGAGGTTCCATCGACGTAGGTTTGAAGTCGGGCAATGTCTCCCTGACCGACTCGACCGTCCTGGTTAATATCACCCTGGAGAAAGGCAAGGTCGACCCTGTCGGGTTCATCTCGGTTCTGTCCCATGCTGCCAAAAGAGGCGATGGGGTTCCCGTCTTGGTCTTCGACCTGAGCGATGAGGGTGGTCCACTCCCGCATCGTGATGATCCGGCTAAGGACTACCTCAACGGTCTGATTATCGCTGGTGTTGATGGCTGTGATTTGCGGCGGACTTGCATTTCCCGTTTCATGGATGACGAAGGCGTTGGTCGTCAACATCCCGGGCTGTGTTCCCTCATTGGTGCTGCCAAGGTCAAAGGCGGGCCGGCTAAAGACAAGGGTTGTACGGTCGATTCCCAGCTCTCCGCCATCATTGCGGCGTAGGTGTGGATCGATGTAGCCGCTGAAGGGATTGCTCGCGCTAGCAAGGCCCCGTTCGTGCACGATGTGCAGGGGCGGCTCCTCGGGGACGATCTGAGCCGAAGTCAGTATCTCGAGAATTCCGTCTCCATCGATATCGGCTTCGACAATCACTCTGGGAGCTTGAAGGAGCTCGTATTTCGCAAGGCGGAGAGCAAGATCGATAGTTGCTGTGCCACCCTGTGGGATGGAAATACGCCGAATGACTGGCTCCCCAGGACGAAGTCCGCCGAAGCTAACCACTCGCTGGTCCTGAGACCCGTCCGGGTTGATGGAGCGAACCTGGTAGGTGAGTTCGCCCGTGCCTGCGGCTTCGTTCCTGATCAATATCTGAAACCCTTCCGGTCCGAGAGGGCTATAGACTGCGTTGGTGAGGTTGCTCAGGGTCCATCCCGACTTGGTGATGGTCCCCTTGCATCGCACTTTTTTGTCAGTGCCAAAAAGGGAGACGGTTACGGCGTACTCGGCCACATCACCCGTACTCATGTTCGTTGGCCAGGTGACATTGAAGGGAATGGAAAGCGAGCCGGTGGCGGATACGAGAGTAGGACCTCCGGACGCGGGAGTAAAGACGATCGGAACGTTGTCGAATTCTCCATCAATCTCCCATTCGAAGAGACGACCCACGGAGGGGGTGGAAGCAAAGTTTCTGATGCGCAGCACCGGACTGCTCCAAACCTGGTTGGGTTGACAGAAGGAGAGGGAGGGGGCGTCGCAACCGAAATCACATTTACCGGCCTTACTTGCGGCGTAGATTTCGCCGATTTCGGATTGGGTCAGGGTCTTGCTGAACACCTCGACCTCATCAATCTCCCCGAAGAAAGATGTAGAAGGATCCGGACCGACAAGCGGGTAACCTCCGCCAATCAGGAGAGGTGCGCTGTTGATTGGGATCCCCGGTTCACTGGCAGTATTGAACGCTCCAACTTCTACCGAGTCTACGTAGAGCCTGAGCTCATTGATCGATCGATCATAGGTAAAGGCCACCAGATGCCAGCAACCATCCCGAAGATCCGGTTCGGAGGTCAAGTAGTTCGTATAGCCGTTGGCGAGGTGGTCGGCCAAAGAGAAAGCTAGCTTTCCGTCAGACAGGTAGAAGCGGAAACCTCGAGGCTCTGGACCTGTGAAAGTGCGCTTGTCCAAGATGGGAGAAATGGGTTCACACGGAGTTGTTCGGATCCAGGCGTCGGCCGAGAAACGTGAATACAGGTTGAGCGAGGGGAAGGTGTTCTGGACCGAAAGAGCCTGGTTGATTCCGTTGAAGCTCAGGGCATCGCCGACTTTTCCCTCCACCGAAATGGGGGCGCCAATTGTACTGGTTGTATGAAATCCTGCGATGTCATCGGTTTGGCTCGCCGATTCCATGGGCCACCAACCCGTCATTCTTGATGGGGGCGAGCCACAGGGAGAGCCGTTGACGAGAGTCATCGCTGCGTCAAGGTCGATTCTTCCGTAACCATAAATATCATCAACACCAATTGCTCCCAAGTCAACACAGGTCACCTTCAAGATGAGCTCGACTTCATCGGGAGTGAGGGTGGGATCGGCCGACCAAATCAGTCCGGCTAGACCCGCAACAAGTGGGGCGGCAATGCTGGTTCCGCTGGCAAAGGTGTAGCCGCCGTTGAAGTCGGTGGTGTACACCCCTTGTCCTTGAGCGACGACATCTACGTAAGGACCGTGGTTAGAAGAACCCAGCTTGACATCATTCGTGGTCGTGGCGCCGACGGCGATCACGTCATCATCATCGCGGTTCCTACCGAAGTATCTATTGGAGTTGCCCGCGGCCCATACAAGGAGCCCATTCATCGATTTGATGTAAGTTGCGTTTGTTCTGACCGAGCTGGCGTTAACACCAGAGTAGCTCGCATTCGCGACTCGATCGCCCGCTTCAATTGCTGTCCTGGCACCGTGAGTGAGTACGCTAATAGTGGCGCCGCCGAAGATGGAATTCGTGACGCGCACCATTCGGTGACTCAGGTTCCAACCCACTCCGGCGATCCCCACGCAGTTGTCTCCGTTGGCCGCGGCGGCGCCTGCCACCAGGGTGCCATGAGGATGGATCGGACCGATGTCCCCTCCGTCCGAAACCTCCCACTCTCGATCAACCGAGTTGTAGCCTTCTTTGCGATGAAGGAGAAGATCTTCGTGGGTTGTCAAGATGCCGGTATCGCAGATGGCAACGGTGACCCTCGGAAACCCAGTATGCTTCTCCCAGGCGCTGCACGATCCCATTCTGACATGGTGCGATTGGGTTCCGAATTCAGGATCGCTGGGGCTAGCCATCGGATAGACGAGCCAATTCGGCTCGGCATATTGGAAGAGTCCTTGGGCCATGAACTGGAGGGAGAGTTCGTTCTCCGTCATCCCTTGGGGAATCGAGAGAATCGATTCATCGGTCGCGTTTACATAGGTGATCACGGTGGACCCGAGTAAGTAGTCGCGGGCCGCTTGCAGTTGAGTTTCGGCCTCCGATAGAGTGAATCCACGGTCGATCCACTCTTCGACTTGAATGGGTCGGACGGTCAACTGTCCGGTGAACTCTTGGACTCCAGGGATCTCGACAAAGCTGTCGCAGCTGATGTCTTCAATGTCACCGATGAATTCGTCGCCAGGGAAATCTTGAGAGAACATCATGTCTTTTACGGAGAAATTGCTCAAGGTAAGGTCGCCGCAATCAACCAGGGCGTCGGAGGAGAAGGATCGGTCCTGATCATCATCGAGCTGCAAGAATAGGTTTCCAATCCCGCCGACCGGAATAGAGACCTCGTACTGGTCGAAACCTTGGGGGCGGTTGCTGAAGATGCGGATGAACGTATTCTGAGGGGCCACCGTCTCGGAGAGGGTGGCAGCACCGATCGTGAGAGTGTAGCTGGAAATCGCGGGATAGTTGCCAAGGTCGGTAGCGGGATCGGTATCCGCAATGGCGTCCTCGTAGGTGTAGCGAACGGAAAACGGATCGCCGATTTGAACCTGATCCCACGGGGGGGCAGGTAGCCCCGGAAGGCTGGTAATGGATCCGCTCAAAGTCAGAGTGCGTTCAGCTGCCCTGAGTGGAGCGACAGCTGAGATCATGGTTAGGGCTGCCAGGAGAAACTGGCCGAGCCAAATACTTCCAGTGAATCGAGATGCTTGGGTGGGTTTGCCGGCTCTTGCTTTGGCTCTCCGGGTTGCATTGATTTCTTCGCCTTCCGATTGATCGGAAGGCCCTTTTTGTCTGCTCACAAGACCCGTGCGATTCAGAATAGACATATGTGATTCTCCTATTTACCCTGGTGAGTCGTCTTTCCCGGTCATCTCCTTGTCTCAATGATTAGAATGAGTCCTCGTGTCGCGGTGCTCGAGGATCGCCCGTGCCTCCACAATCCCAAGCGGCTTTCGGCGGCAGAGCATGATTCCGTTGGACATTTCTCATTCCTTTCACTGTGGGACCCGCAAACCGGATGCCTGGAGGGGCAAGCGAACTGACCCGCCGATTCTGACAGCCTTTTCAAAAAAAACCTGCGACCAAAAAGGCGACGCCCGAACCACGTCGCAAAACCCTGGACAGTGCCCCGAGATACGGTGGGGACCGTAGACAACGCTTCAAATTCAGCAGGCTCTTCATAACGCCGGCCTCGAAGTGCGGTTTCTCCTGCGCGACAGGGACTCGATCTACGGAGACGCCTTCCGAGAGAGAGCAAGGGCTCTTGGGCTCGAAGAAGTTCGGACAGCGCCACAACCTCCCTGGCAGAATCCAAATGCTGCGGATCCGCTAGTCGGCGTCGCTCGCCCTGCGACGAGCCATGGGAATCAAGCCGGAAAGCGCCAATCGATAGATTTCGTTATTACCATCCCGGTTCGATGTGAACGCCAGGGTGTTCCCATCGGGGGAAAGGGACGGCTCGGTGGCCCGCGCGGGATCGCGCGTTAGAGGATATGGGGTCTTGGACTCATGCTCGAGCCAGAAGATCTGGCCTCGGCCCGGTCCAAGACGGTTGGAGGCAAACACCATCTCTCCGGATCGACTCTTCCAGTCCGGAACGAATTCGTTGGCGGCATGTAGCGTTATTCGCCACATCTTTGCTCCATCCGCCAACGTGACATAGATCTCGTCGTTCCCGTCCCGCTTGGAGAAGAATGCGATCTTGTCAGCGGGAGCCCAACTGGGACAAAGGTCGGCCGCCGGATGTCGGGTCAGTCGAAAAGGCACCGCGTCCGAGGAATCGGTCGCGATCACGTAGAGGTCGGTCGATCCGGATCGATCCGAGGAGTAAACGAGCGAATGCCCGTCCGGCGACCAGGCGGGATCGCTGTCGCGGGCGGAAGAGGTCGTGATCCGGGTCACCCCCCCTCGCACGACATCCATGACATAGATATCCACGGAGCCGGCCCGTTCGGAATGAAACGCAATCGCGGTGCCGTCGGGGGACCAGGCGGGAGCGCGATCCGCCCCCTTGCTGTGTGTAAGCCGACGCGGGCTCGTCCCGTCTTTTCCGATCGAGTAGATCTCCCAATCGCCGGTGCGATTCGACGAGAACGCCAGCCGGCGGCCGTCGGGGGACCAATCCGCCTCGCGATCCTGACTCGGATGCTGGGTGATGTTGATCGGTTCTGGCTCAGTGCCATCGAGGAGGGATCTTCTTGCGTCGGGCATTGTCCCGCGTCCGCAGCCCGTCAAGAGCACAGCCAGCGTCAAGCCGATCGACAGATGCCGGACCGGGCTGAATTGGTCTTTTGCACGAAATTCATCATTCTTTCTACGCAACAACCCTACTCCCAATCCCCATCCAGCACAAACGCACCCCACGTCGATGGCAACCCCGCCCCATCTTCCTCCCGATTTCGCCGGAGCATCCAGAGCTGAGCCTGCCGCAACGCCTCGAGCTTCCCCATCTTCTTCAGCCAGAGGTTCTCATAGAATCGTTCCATCAACTCTTGCGTGCTATCGTCTCGCACTTGCCACAAAGAGCTGATCACAGTTCGCGCACCCGCCTGTCGGAAACTTCGCCGCAGACCAATCATCCCTTCGCCCCCTTCCGGTCGACCCAGGCCGGTTTCGCACGCGGATAATACCACCAACTCGCACTCCGAAAGATCGAGATACGTCACCTCCTCCGCGGTGAGAAGACCGTTGTCCCGCCCCTCTTCCGGCTCCGCATTCGCACCAGAAAAGACAAGTCCCGAGAGAAGCCCCGGCATCAGACCCGTGATCGCTCTTTCGGTTTCCTCAAGAAACACCCCACCGCGATTCTTCTCGGCCTCCTCTTGTACTTTCTTCCACGCGGAAGGAAGACCCTCCGGCTGGAAATAGCCGTGGGTCGCCAAATGCACGTGGGTGTGCCTCTCGAGGTGGTCCTTGACCGCTTCTTCCGTTGCTTTTCTTCGCATGAGGAGAGTGAACGCTTCCTTCGCATCGTCGTCAAGGTCAGCATCCTCGCTCCTCGTCTCTTCGAACAGACCGACGATGGCGTCGGCCTCCTGACCCGTCAACGAGAGTCGACCCCACCGCGGCGGGAGTCCTCCACGAGTCTCGGCTTGCGCCACGAGCCGCTCTTGCAGAAACTCCGAATCAAGCTTGCCTCTTCGGCCGTAGTCAATCCCTCCAACCGCGAACAGACGCGGCGGCGTCTCTTTTCTCTCCCGGTCGCGATCCACGAGACTCAACAGATCCTGGATGTAAACGAAGGACCGCTTCTCGACGAGATAGCTCCCGTCCTTTTCCTGCAACGTCTCAAACGGCAGCGTTCCCAGAAACGTGTCCGGGGAGATGATCACGAGCTTTGACTTCCCGATGAGCTCGCGGAGCGGATCCCACAGGAGCTCACGAAGCCGGTCCGTCGCGGCCGTGGTCGGAGAGGAGTCGCCGGTCTCGCTTCTCTGCACACCCCGACGACTGGTCATCTCGTCGAGAAACTCCTGCATCGCCATCTCCAGGATCGACGCCTCCCCGAGATCCAGCCATTGAACGTCACTCTTCCCGCTGAAGACCGCGAACACCGACACTCGATCCGGACAATGCTCTCCTTTGCGGACCAGTTCCTCTTCCCTCCACTCCGCAGGTCGGTAGACCGGATGTACGAGAAAGCTCACGGCAACCGAGCCTTGCGGGAGAGATTCCTGCACGGCCTTCGACTCCTCCGCCCTTTTCAATCCTATCCCCCTCTTTCTATTCTTCTCCCCCTTCCCCTTCCTTTCCCCCCGGCTCCGGACGAGTGCGAGCTCCAACTCCTTTTTTCGGTCCCGGAGACTCATCAGGAGCTCTTGGTGAGCCGCGTGGTCGGAGACTTCTCTCGAGTAGAGGGAATCCGAGAGGCGCTTTTGCACCGAACGCAGCTGACCAACAATGGCGCGTTCGTCTGACGACAGAGAAGCGAGTTGACTCTCCTGGTCCAAAAGACTTCGGGCGACGCGCCCTTTCCAGGAGAGAACAGACGAGACGACCTCGTGTCCTCCGCCCCCGCCAGTCGTCCCCTCCCGCGCAAGGCTCAGATAAACTTCTAGAGTCCGTCGTAGCGTGGCCGAATAGCGCAGCCGCTCGCTTTCGGTTTGAGACCAGAGAGTCGCTTCGAGTTGATTTTCGCGGGAAAGCAGGGCCTTAGACGCGAGTTCGAAAGCGCGCCGACTCTCTCCGAAGTCGGCTTCGAGCATCGCCAGGGAGCCCAGCGATGTCGCAACATTCGGATGGTCCGGGCCAAGTGTCTTCTCCAAAATCTCGAGAGACCTCTCATAGAGGAGGCGCGCCTGAAAATACAGACCCTGGGTCTTCAGGAGACCTGCCAGGTTGTTCAGCGCCAGGGCAACTTTTGGGTGATCGTGGCCAAGCGTCTTCTCCAAGATCTTGAGAGACCTCTCAAGAAGAAGGGTTGCCTCGGAATACAGACCCTGGGAATCAAAGAACAGCGCCAGGTTGTTCAACGAGGTTGCTACATCCGGGTGGTCCGGGCCAAGTGTCTTCTCCCTGATCTTCAGAGATCTCTCAAAGAGAGGGCGCGCCTCGGCACTCTGACCCTGAGAATCAAGGAGCTGCGCCAAGTGGTTCAGCGAGACCGCTACATTCGGGTGGTCGGGGCCAAGCGTCTTCTCCCAGATCTCGATCGATCTCTCAAGAAGTGGGCGGGCCTCTGAATACAGGCCCTGGGAATCAAGGAAGCCTGCCAGGTTGTTCAGCGCGACCGCTACTACTGAGTGGTCCGGGCCAAACGTCTTCTCTCTGATCCTGAGAGACCTCTCATGGAGAGGGCGGGCCTCGGAATACAGACCCTGGGAATCAAGGAGTAGCGCCAGGTTGTTCAGCGAGGTTGCTACATCCGGGTGGTCGGGGCCAAATGTGTTCTCCAACATCTCGAGACACCTCTCATAGAGAGGGCGCGCTTCGGCATACATCCCCCGGTCCTCAAGGAGACCTGCAAGGTTGCCCAGCGAGACTGCTACCTCCGGGTCGTCCGGGCCACATACCGCTTCCAAACGACGCACATTTTCGCGCGCGTCTTCGACTTCAAGACGACTTCTCTCTACAGGAGAAATCTCTTTGGCGGCTCCTTTTCGCAGCACGACCTCAAACGGTCCCATCATTCCGTGCAACGCACAGATCTCAACCTGATAGATCTTGCCGAATTCCAACTCCGCTACAATGCGGGCGTGCGTCGAGATCAGCCCATCGTCGTCTTCAGAAACCACGGTTCCGTCCGCAGAACGGAGCACCAGATAGGCGTCAAAAAAGTAAGATTTCATATCAACGTGGTAAGGGCCGCTCTCCTCAACCTGGATCCGGTAAACTTTTCCCCGAGTAGGGTCATGGGAGTAGTGCGTCTTCAAAATCTCCGTCTTGACGATGGGATCATTTTCGCTGATCTCTCCGTTGAAGGTTTCGCCGACCCTGAGGGCAGGGAGCCTGGAGATGTCGGTTGGCGCGGGGTTTTCCTGGGAGGCAACGGAACCAGCAACCAAAACCGGAACCAAGAGTAGGACGATCCATCTCACGAGTGCGTTCTCCAATCGGACAGAGCAAGTACTCGTGCTCGGCCCTATCATGTGAGAAATCATTGGCATCAAACGAAATCACGATTGTGCACAGTTTATACAAAACCTAAACTGGCACCGGATGCGCGAAAGTAGAAAACGGATTCCAGGCCGAAAAGTCGCCTCCAAATTGGGCATCCAAGCTCGCGAACCCAAACAGAACTCGCTGAACAGATCCACCGAGCCCGATTAGCTGGGATAAACTGATTCCTGGTCAATTTGGCCTAATCTTTACCTTGAGAACTTTGTTGGCTTGAAAATCACGAGCTCAGGCTTCGCTGGAGATTCCGATGGAGAAACTGATCACGTCAGATCCGAACGTGGCCATGGGAAAACCTGTTGTGGCTGGGACCCGGATCACTGTCGAGCTTATCCTTGAAAAGCTTGGTTCCGGCGAAAGGGCAGAAGACATCCTAGCTGCCCACCCTCGTCTAACCCACGAAGGTATTCAGGCGGCCCTCAACTATGCGGCAAGTGTACTTCGCAGTGATGTGGTCCACCCGACAGGGGATTCCGCTGCGTGAAGTATGTGGCAGACGAGAACATCGACAGTTGTATCGTCACCGCTTTACGAGACTCTGGCCCCGAAGTTTGGTACGTGGCCGAAGAGGACAGCGGAATCTTGGACGAAATCATGACGCCACTGCACTTCCTCATCGCCGCCGTTCCCGGCTGGATCAACGAGAGGCAAACAAAGCGGATCCAATTCCTCTGCAAGGCAGCTCGAAGCCTACCAGCGTATCGCCGGAATCGGAAGACTGCCCTTCACCAACTCACCGCATCGCTCGCAGCACGATCGCGAAAACTCTCAAAGAGCACGGCATCAGACCAGCACCCGAGCGGCCTACCACTTGGCGCACCTTCCTGAGAACTCACCGAGACGTCATCGTCGGCGCAGACTTCTTCACGACAGAGGTATGGACTGCACGCTGCCGCACCACCTTCTACACCCTCTTCGTCGTTGACATCGCAACCCGCGCAATCCACATCGCGGGGACGACAACGAATCCAGACGCGGACTTCATGGCTCAGGTTGCACGAAACCTCACCGATGGCCAAGACGGTTTCCTTCTTCATAAACTCTACTTGATTCTGGATGCCGATACGAAGTTCACCGATGAGTTCAAAGCGATCCTTAAGGATTCCGGTATCAAGACAGTACGGATCTGCTATCAGGCCCGAATATGAACGCGGTAGCCGAACGCTGGGTTCGCTCAGCCAAAACGGAGACCCTGAATAGGATGATCCTCATCGGCGAGCGATCCCTTCGACGAGCCCTTTTGGAATTCTGCGACCATTATCATTCTGAACGCCCGCATCAGGGTCTCGACAACAATCTGATTCGTGGGTGCGCCCCTACCCGACTCGGCAAGGTCGCAGTCAGCGAACGAATCGGCGGGATCTTGAAGTACTACTACCGAGCCGCCGCGTAACTTCGCGCTCAAGACCTTTAATCGCCACTCGCCTCGCCAGAACCGGCCCACAGCCGATTGATCTGTCGCCCCGTCTGTGTCACCGCCGGGTTCGAGAATCTTCCGACCTCGGTCCTCTTCCAGGAAACGGGATCCCATCCAACAGCCCAGAACCCAGGAATTGGCCCCAAATCTGGATCGATCCTATTTTCGGAGACTTCGGCGTTGCCAGAATCTGACAAAGCGAGAGGTTTTGAATCGTTTCTTGGGACTAAGAGCAGCGAACGGGTTCAACGCTCCTGATTCTTCAGAGCAGCCTCATAGTCGGCAAACCTTTCTCGGAAGGGAATCCCAAACTCATCATCTTCGGCAATCAGCGCGATTGCCTTGCTCTGCACTTCGACCGCCCGTTGCAGGTCGCCACATTGGAACTCGGCTAGCGCAAGGGTGTCGAGAAATAACGGGTACCGCTCGCGTGTTCGCTTGACGGCCCGTCGGATCAGGCGACGTGCCTTCTCCGGATCACGCTCCTCCGGTGGTTCGATGGTAAGCAGGCTCATGGCGGCGCTGTTCATGGCACACGCCGGGGCGCCCGGACGGCTTGCCCTCGCGACTACCAGGGGAATGACCGAACGGTGGCGGTCGCGCCAAAGTTGATCCCGCTGCGCGTATCCCTGGCCAGGTGTTGCCTCCTCCCACTCGCGATACGTTTCCGCGAGGAGGCGTGCGGCATTGGCTCGGCTGAGAATGCTCCAGATCGAGTCCTCTTCCTCGGGCACCGTGACCGCCCATTCAAACGCCCGCTCGGTAAGCCGGTCGGCCTCTTTGAGCTTTGCCTCTACGGACTCGCGTACACCCGCCGTTTCCCGGATGAAGGCGAGATGCGTGGCCGCGAGCAGGGCGCAAGCTTCGTAATAGCCCTCCTGAGCACCCGGGGTCGACTCCCACTGTCGCTGGGCTTCCTGATAGGTCTCGACCTTCTCCGAGTAATCTTCCGGTCCCAGGCAGTTGGCGATCACGAACAGACATTCGCCGATGACCGGGTGGTCGGGTCCAAGCGTCTCCCGATGAATCTTCAGGGCCTCCCGGAGCAGTGAGAGGGCCTGGTCCCGGTGCGGCTTGAAGACGATGAGATCGTCGCCCTCGATTGGAATCGTGATCAAGGTCCAGGCCAGATCCTCCACCGCATTGGCTGTCCAATGGTCCCGAGGCGCCACTTCGAGGATCCGCTCCGCAATGCGGACCACGGTATCATGTCCCACAGCGTCCACGAACAGTTGGCCGTCCGGCTCCTTGCCCTCTTTCGTGAAGCGGACTAGCTTGTCAATCTCGTCCTGCTGGAGCTGCTCTCGAAGCAGATCCCCAACGATCCTATATTGAAGGCGGGCCTCTTCTTCACAGCCCTGCCACAATAGCGCTGTTCCCAGGTTGAGCTCGACGGTTGTGCGGAGAATCGGTGGATCGTGCATCCCGTCTAGAAGCGACAGCAGTCGCCGGGCGGCCAGCTCTCCGTCACCAGGCGCACGGGTTGGCAGCAGAATGGTCCAGCTCAAAAGCTGCCTCAACGCCTCGGGATCTCGCTGATCAAGTCCCGGCTCGAGCAGGCTCAGGGCTCGCCGATACATCGCATCGAGACGGCCGGTGAGCCGGGCGGCGTCTGCCTGGGGTCTGCCATGGTTTCCCACTAGCATGGCTACTGCTGCGGAGTAGACGTAGGGAGCCTGCTGACCGTCCTCCAAAATCTCGAGGGCCTGTGTCGCCATCCCAACCGACTTGTCCAGGAGCCAGAGTCCGTCGAAGGCCTCGGCCAGAGCGATCGCGACCGTGGCGTAGGTGGTGGGCTGGTCCACCAAATCGCTGGCTTCAAGGCGCGCCGCCGCCTGGTCCAGCAGGTCCTCGACGGAGCCCACCCCTCCCAAACCACGCGAGGATCCGGGAGCAACCGAGGCGAGGACGTCGCGTAGGAACTCGGCGACCGCTCGGTGCTTTTTCGCCTCCTGCGCCGCAAGCATCGCGTTCTGATGAGCTACCTCGCGCCCCTTGCGCGCTTCGACCATGGCGGCGCTGGTCGCCAGGATTCCGAGAACGAGAACGAGCACCAGCGCTGATCCCACCACAACCGGACTCCGATTGCGCCGAATAAACTTTCGCGCTCGGTAGGCGAGGGTCGGCGGCGAGGCTGTCACCGGCTCGTGCATGCGGAGATGCACGATGTCCGCAATCAGTTCGTTTGCCGTTGCGTAACGCCGACCTCGATCCTTCTCGAGTGCCTTGAGCACGATCCAGTCCAGATCACCGCGAAGCGAGCGGAGAAGCTGGTTGGGATCTTGAAGTCGGGCCCGAGCCACATTCGCAAGATCGTCGCCAAGTGTCGAAAGACGCGTGGACGGGCGCAGCGGCTCCTCCTCACTGATGATCCGCTTCACCTCGTCGAAAGCGACTTCACGCAGGCGTCGAGCGTCCACCGGGGGCTCGCCCGTCAACATCTCGTACAAGAGTACTCCCAAGGAGTAAATGTCGCTACGCGTGTCGACATCCAGCCCGCCCAGGGTGGCTTGTTCGGGGGACATGTACTGGGGCGTCCCGATGAACTGGTGAAACTCGGTGAACAAAGTCTTGTCCGTCAGGTCGCCACTGGTCGCTTTAGCAATGCCAAAGTCGATGACCTTTGCGAGAGGCAGCCCATCGTGCATGGCGACCAACACGTTGGTCGGTTTGAGATCGCGATGAATGATGCCCTTCTGGTGGGCGTGCTGAATCGCGCGGCAAACCTGCATAAAGAGGTCGAGGCGCTGGTCAGTATTGAAGTGATTCTGATCGCAGAATTCCGTGATGGGAACGCCCGCGACCAGCTCCATCACGAAATAGGGTCGACCGGTTCCGGTGGATCCTGCGTCGAGGACCTTGGCTATACCGGGGTGGTCCATCATCGCCAGAGCCTGACGTTCGGCCTCGAACCTTGCGATGACCTGTTTCGTATCCATGCCGAGCTTAATGATTTTGAGCGCCACGCGCCGGCGCAGCGGCTCCTTCTGCTCGGCCATGTACACCTCCCCAAAGCCACCCTCACCTATTTTTTGGAGAAGCTTGTACGGGCCGATCCGCGTTCCGGGACCCTCCGACTCGACATCATCACCTAAACGGCCTGCCGCTTCATCGTGCGCGGCGAGGAGCTCGTCGACCTCGCGCCGCATCGCTTTGTTCTCGTTGCACTCCTGGTCAAGAAAAGTCGAGCGCTCTCCTGCCGGAAGCTCCAGCGCGCAACCGAAAACCCTCTTCACTCGATCCCACGCCCCTTGCTCCATGTCTCTATTCTCCCGGATTCGAGTCCTTGGTGAGCTCCCGGTGCAACCAGGCTCTCGCCACCTGCCATTCACGCTTGACCGTTCGGGGCGAAACCTCGACTGCTTCGGCGGTCTCTTCGATCGAAAGCCCGGCGAAGAACCGAAGCTCCACGATCTGAGTAGCCAGGGCATCCCGCACCCTAAGGCGCGAAAGCGCCTCGTCGAGGGCCAAGATTTCCTCAGAATCCGGCTGGGAAGCGAGGTCGAGGATGTCGAGCGGCAGTCGCGAGCGGCCTCCCCCCCTTTTCACCCGGCCTCTTTTTCGAGCGTGATCAATGAGGATCCGGCGCATGGCCACTGCCGCCGCACACACGAATTGGGTTCGACTCTCGGGTTGCGAATCGAGTCGGGAAGCCACCCGCATGTAGGCCTCGTGGACCAAGGCCGTCGCCTGGAGAGTATGTCCAGCGTGCTCGTCAAGAAGGCGGCGCTCGGCAATTTCCCGAAGCTGCTCGTAAACCAGCTCGATGAGATGTCCCTCGGGAAGCTGTGGATCCCTTGGTTTCATCCGTTTCTCCATGTCGACAACGGGCTCCGGTGCGACCTTTGACAGCAGATTCCGGTGTGCCCGCTCCATGGTACAGCATGCAATCGAGTCATCGTGAAATGATCCGAGCTAAATCGTTCGGAGAAACGCGATGAGATCGGTACGCTCCTTCTCGGTGAGATCCAGCCCGAACTCATGTCCTGGCACCGAGCGGCGGTCGACACCGGCTCCGCGGAAGCCCGTCGGTACGTAGTCTTTGTTGAGCCTCCGGGAATCGAACACGTCCTCGAGCGTAGCGAGAGAGCCGTCGTGGAAGAATGGGCCGCGGTACCACACTCCCCGGAGGGAGGGGACCTTGTAGTAGCCCGTGCCTCGTCGGGTCGAAAGAGTCAGGCCGACGTCAGTGCCGACTCTTTTCCGCATCGGCGCGAAGAGCTTTCGGTGATCGGGCGGAGGCACAAAACCGGGTGCGGGCACAAGCCGGTTGTTCGAGTAGAGCGGCGGCGTGTGACATCGATTGCACCCCAAGGATTGGAACACCGCCTGTCCGCGCCGAGCCGCCACACCAAAGGGGTTTGGGTTGGGCGGCGGCGAAAGCGACTCGAGGAACAGTGCAAGAGCGTAAAGCTGCTCGTCGGTGTTTCGCGTAAGCGTCGACGGATCGGGGAGGGTCTTGAAATCCTCGGCGGAGGGACGGAAGCCTCCGTAAGACGCGAGCTCGTCGATCTCCTGATTCAGTGCGGCGTACCGCATGAGATCAGCCATCGAACGTTGCTGGGAAATGCCGGTGGCGTCGAGGAAGCGTCGATCTGCGACACCGATGAGATCTGGGACGCGGACCGGGTTCTCATAACTCGTCCGCTGGCGCACGAAGACTCCTGGTGGAAGTGCCTCGAGAACCCTAGCCAGCTCTTCGAGCGACATGCCGATCGCGTAGTTACCCGGGTCCGGCTCCAGCCAGGGGGCAGCTGCGAACCGATAGTCGATCGACATTTTGTCCACGAACTGTGGCTTCGCTCCCTGCGGGAGACTCGCGATCTCCTGTCGAATCTCGTAGGCGAGGATCTCGCCAAGGGGGTTATTTCCCGGGCCGCCCAACAGCAGCGAACCGTCATCCATCACACGGGTATGGCAACCCGCGCAGGAGTTCGTTTCGAGCTCGACCTTTCCCTTCTTGCGGACCACATAGCGCGCATAAGGAAAGCGACCCTCTTTGGTCAAGCGGACGTCGGCCGCGACGTACCCGGCCCGATCGCGAACAAAGTCGAGTTCGGATCCCGTTGTGTAACCGTCGCCCTGCATGAACACGAGCTCCCCCGCGCGGATCCAGTCTTCCTTCGTCGTCAGCTTGCTCGGATCGAAGACGATCTCAGGCTCCTGCTCGTGGAGCCATTCCCAATAACCCGATGGCTCGCGGTCAGGATGGTAGACGTGATAGCTCTTGTAGATATCCCGTGGTGGAATCTTGTAATAGTATTCGCTCGAGACGTGGCGGGGCGTGTATTCGGCAGTGGCGAGAGGTAGCTCGATTGTTTTGATCGCCGCGTCGTCCCACACCCGCGGGACTTCCGGCCTCCACTCTTCCGCCTTGGGTTCTTGCGCATGGGTGATCGTTCGAAGATCCTCTTGACCCTGCGCCAGAGCCGCCGAAGAAAGGAACATGAGCACGACAACAACTCTTTCAACGACGCACTCTCTTCTCACAATTGACGCTCGTCTCATATCACCCTCCGTAGTAATGGGCCTCCACTCGTCTTGGAGGGCGACGAAGAGCGTCTTTGTGGGCCAAGAATCTTCAATTTGTGGTCGGGGAGGATTACCGGGGTCCCGGTTTCGTGGGGACTAACTGCGTACGACCCGGGCAACGGAGGAGCGTTGTGGGGGGTGCGACAGATCCATTGTCGGGGCCGTGCTAGGGTTGAGCCTAGACACTAGCGTCTTCCAGTAATGGCCTAATCGCGAATATGTTGAAAGTGGACTTTCGTGTGCACAAACACACTCAATGCCAACAAACCAGCACATAGCAATGACGCAACTAATTGACAAGAAATGATTTAGGATCGTGGCAGGGCGACTCGAACTCCCGAGCCGGTCGGTCGCGGCCGTGGTCGGCGGGGATTTGCCGGTCTTTTCGTCGGTCAACACAAGGCCCCGACGGCTGATCAATTCCTCGAGAAACTCCTTCGTCGCCTCCTCTAGAATCGGCGCCTCCCCGAGATCCAGCCATTGAACGTTACTCTTCCCACCGGGAACCACGAACGCCGACACTCGAGCCGGGGCCCATGCACCCTTGCGGACGAGCTCTCTACCCCTCCACTCCGCTGGTCGGTAGTCCCCATGCATAAAAAAGCTCACGGCCACCGAGCCCTGGGGAAGAGAATCCTTCACCGCGGTCGCCTCTTCCCCCCTTTCCCACTCGATCCCCTTCTTCTCCCCTCCCCGACTCCGCACGAGTGCAAGCTCGAGCTCCTTTCTCCTGTCGCGGAGATTTATGAGGAGTTCTCGGTGGGCCTCGCGGTCGGAGACTTCCTTCGAATACAGGGCATCCGAGAGCCGCTTCTGCACCGAACGAAGCTGACCAACGATGGAGCGTTCTTCTGACGAGAGAGAGGCAAGTTGACTCTCCCGGTCCGAGAGACTCCGCGCAACTCGTCCCTTCCAGGAGAGAACGACGGAAGTCACCTCGTCCTGAGTCGTCACTCCCCGGGCTAGGCTCAGGAAAACCTCGAGACCTCCCCGCAAGGTCGCGGCGTACCTGAGCCTCTCGCTCTCGGTCTGAGACCAGAGATTCGCTTCGAACTGATTTTCGCGGGAAAGCAGGGATCGAGACGCGGCTTCGAAAGCGCGGCGACTCTCGCCGTAGTCGGCTTCGAGGATCGCCAAGTCCTTCAGCGCACCGGCAGCACTTGGGTGGTCCGGGCCAAGAGTCTTCTCCTGGATCTTGAGAGACCTCTCAAGAAGAGGACGCACCTCGGAATAAGAGAGGGCGCGCCTCGGAATACTGACCCTGATCCATAAGCAGAATCGCCAGGTTTTAACCTTCCGACGCTTTCCGCCACCAAAAACACTAGCCGGAAGACCACAGGGACCTGATCCACACTGGCTGAACAGATCCACCGAACCCGACTAGGCGCAAGCCTCCCCCGCACCATCTCCAGCACATCCCCGCAGAATTCCCCGCAGTCACGGTGCGTCGCCTTGCGACCCGGTGCGCCAATTATCAAATTATCAACTCACTCGCCGCGTCGAAGAAGTGCATCGCGGTCGACAATCAACCCCTCACTGACAACGGTCTCCAGAGATCTCGTATTTCGGATATCCTCGGTCGGGTCTTCAGCGAGGATGAGGATATCTGCTCGCTTCCCTGCCTGAATCGTCCCAACTTCTCCGGCAACACCGAGCAGCTCTGCTCCTCGCCGAGTCGCCGCCACCAACGCTTCCATTGGTGTAAGGCCAGATCTTACGAGTAGCTCCATTTCGGTGTGGGCACTGTATCCTGGAAAAACAAATGGATTCCCGGTGTCAGTGCCCATCGCGATCAAGACCCCATGCTCGTGAAGCATCCCCACGTTGGCCAGAACGTCATCAAACGGTGCGCCGCAGTCCCATCGCGCACTAACTCGCTTGACAAACTCCGGGTTGCTCAAGGAAGTGATTTCCTGCTCAGAAACCGTATCCCGAAGGAATGGATCTTCCAGGTCGTCCGGTCTTGTGAGGAGGTTGAGGGTTGGGACCACCCAAAACCCCTTCGAAGCCATCTGCACCGCGAGGTCGGCATCGGGAAGTGGCAGATTACGCACCGCGTGAACGATGCCTGACGCGCCGCCCTCGAGGGTTGCCTCAAGCTCGTCGCGGGACGTGGCGTGAGCAAAAACTTCAAGCCCATTCCTATTTGCCTCGGCCACAATGGCTCGTATCATCTCCACCGACATCTGAGGGTGATCATCTCCAAACGGCGTTGGGCCGGATTCGACGGTGATCTTGATCGCATCCATTCCGGCTTGAGCTCGTTCTCGGACGGCTTTTTGTGCTGCTTCCTCGGATCGGACAAAAGAAAGGCCGATGCCAAGAGAATCGAGATCCACTGGTTCATCGAGTGGCGTCTTCGCTGCCATCGAATCGGCTGCCTTTCGGATGGCTGGAGGAAAGATCGTGTAAATGGGGTGTGTTCCCTGCAACGTAAGATGTCCACCAGTTCCGTAGATGAACGGCCCTCGCAGCGAACCCGCCGCACGTCGCTCGCGAAGCTTTCGAATCGAATCTGCGCTACCGCCCGTGGCACCTAGCTGAAGAATCGACGTTACGCCGTAGTAGAGCTGCCGCGCCAGAACTTCGTCGGCCTCGTCCTCCCGTCGGGGCAGGGGAGCACCGCGGCCAAAGTGAACGTGCAGATCGATAAGGCCTGGCACCACGTACTTTCCGGTGGCGTCGATTACGTGGGATGCTTTCGCCTCCGCGCAATCGTCCGGCTCCACCGCGACGATCTGCCCCTCCTTCACCAGAATCGTCATGCCATTAACAGGCGCCGTCCCGGTACCATCGATAATGGTGGCACCGGTAATCGCAAGATCGATCTCGGGCATCGAGGAGCAGGAAACCAGGGTCGGGATGGCAAGAACCGTTAGGAAGCGAAGATAATTTAGCATCGCCCCAATATAACCTCTCCCTCTACCCCCCCGCACCATCTCCAGCACATCCCCGCAGAATTCCCACCGCAGTCAAGTCACGGTGCGTCGCATTGCGAGTCCTTGCGTCGCGTTGCGAGAACTACCGGGGTAGTCTTCCCCTCTCTATCTCCAAACCACTCCCCGACTTTTGCGACGTGGTGCGTCACCTTGCGACGCAGTGCATTAGGGTGCGATGGAGCGGACGACGAGATTCGAACCCGCGACGTTCAGCTTGGGACACTGAAAGGCCATAAGTGTAAGTAGTTGCGTGCTTTGCGGTTGCAAAACAGGGGTGTCCAACTCCCGCAGTTTTGCCGGTAGGTCGCGCAACTCATGGTGAGGTAATCATTTACGTGCGCTCCCGCAGGGAGCCCTTCAACCCAAGCCCTATTACTCGGAACACTTGACGCTTCCGACTCTTCATAGTAGTTTTCATAGCATGGAAGCCGAGGACCTACTACAACGACACGAAAGCAAGACTCTCGAGTTCAAACGAGACGCGTCCTCGATCCGCCCCATCATGAAGACTCTGTCAGCATTCAGCAACACCGCAGGCGGCACGCTCCTTCTCGGCGTTGAAGATCGCACTCGAAGAGTCCGTGGCATTTCTGATCCACTCGATCTCGAGGAGCGGATCATGAACCTGGCGACAGATGGAATCAGTCCGCAGATCCTTCCCGAGGTTGACATTCTTCCATACAGAAGCAAAACGCTACTGGCAGTCACTGTCTTCCCTGGCGCACTGCGCCCCTACTATATCAGTCGACTTGGCCGTGAGAAGGGTGCCTACGTCCGGGTAGGCTCTACAAACCGGCTCGCATCTTTGGAGATCCTCGCCGAGCTAGACCGGACGGCACACCATATCTCTTTCGACGAGCAACCGATGCCACGCTTGACTCGAGCTGATCTCGACCTGGACGTAGCCAAAGAACGATTTGCTAACCATCGCAAGTTGACATCGAGGGATCTCTTGACGCTTAGCTTAACGGTCCGAGAGAACCGCAGAGAAGTCCCCACCATCGGCGGCGTCATCCTCTTCGGTCGCGATCGCCTTCGCTCTTTTCCGGATGCACGGATTCGACTGGCGCGATTCGAGGGTAAAGATCGCAGCTCCGTTCTCGATCGGGCAGAGGCCGATGCTGATCCAGTGCTTGCGATCGAGGAAGCACTCGCATTCCTTAGGAAGCACACCCACCTGGGAATGAGAATTCTGGGGTCCCGGCGACGTGACGTTCCGGAATACCCTCCGGTTGCCCTTCGAGAAGCTGTTATCAACGCCGTCGTCCATGCTGACTATTCTCAAAAAGGGAGTCCGATCCGCATAGCGATCTTCGATGATCGAGTCGAAATCGAGAATCCCGGGCTACTCCCCTTCGGCTTGACCGTCGATGAGATTCGAAGCGGTGTTTCCAAACTTCGAAACCGAGTGATCGGCCGGGTTTTTCACGAACTAGGCCTCATCGAACAATGGGGAAGCGGTATTCAACGCATGACCCGATCCTGTGAAGAACTCGGGCTTCAGCGACCTGAATTGGAGGAGATCGGAACCCATTTCCGTGTCGTGTTCAGGAATGCCAAGATACAAGTTGCTCAGACAATCACGGGCACTGCCAGTCGCATTCTCGCTCTTCTCGGTGACGATCTACCGCACTCGACATCCGGCATCGCTAAGCATCTATCGCTTACGACTCGGACCGTGCGAACCCACCTGAAGAGGTTGGTAGAAACCGGAAGCGTAATCGAGATTGGTGAAGGCCCAACCGACCCAAAGCGGGTTTACCAAAAGCCACGGTCAAACTGACAACAGCCTTCCACAGGAGCGTCAAAAACTCAAAGTCCTTCGGACTATCGACCGAGCACGCCGCGCCGCCTTGAAGACAAGGTCCCTGCTCGCTCTTGAGAACATCGCCCTGCGCCAGCAACTCGCCGTCCTCAAGCGAAAGAAGCCGCGATCCAAGCTCAATCGGATCGACCGCATCTTCTGGGTCTTCCTCTCGAGAATCTTCCCGGACTGGAAAAGCTGCCTACTCATCGTCAAACCCGAGACCGTAATTCGGTGGCACCGCCAAGGCTTCAAGTACTACTGGCGATGGAAATCGCGCAAGCCAGGTCGCCCCCGGATCGACCGAGAAATCATCACCCTCATCCACCGTATGTCCCGAGAGAATCCAACCTGGGGGACGCCCAGAATTCAGTCCGAACTTCGTCTTCTCGGCCACGAGGTCGCCGAATCGACCGTTGACAAATACAGAATCAAGCCAAAGAAAGGTCCGTCTCAAACCTGGCGTACGTTCCTTCGGAATCACATGCACGAAACCATCGCCTGCGATTTTTTTGTCGTCCCAACGGCTACGTTCCGCCTTCTCGTCGGATTGACCTTTCTGCTTCACCAGCAAAAAGCGAATTCGGAAACCGACGAGCTCGACCTCGCGATGGCGTTCGAACTATCGAGGCTCGCAGAGAAAGGATGGCGCCGTAAGTTCGTGATGTGGGGATCTGGTTGACGCTTCCCAATGATCTACTACTGGACACTCACTCGATCGGCGGCGCGCGTCAGCTAACGGCTGAAGCGACATCGAAGCTCATTCATGGCCCGGTCGTCACCGTCAGCTGACGGTCCAGTGCGTGTCTTTCTTGGAGGCGATACGATCGCCACGAGCAGTGACCGAATCGGTGCCGAAACCAGCGACCCAAATGTTCGCGCCGTCGAACGCAACCCCTGAAGGAAGAATGTTCACGGTTACCATTGCTCCACTCACACAGCATAAATGTCCTTTTCGGCGAAGTACGGTCCCCAGCCCTCGTGCTGATGATGCGTGAAGACCATTGTCCACTCGAATGATCTCGGCACAATGCACACATCGCCACGGAGGGGTGAAAAATCAATCGGCTCGGCACTTGCACAAAAGAAGCCTATACTATGCACCTCGTCGGGCAACACCAATAGATCACTCGAATCTTGCTCTTGGTAACGCTGCAACGCACCTCGCCGCCGCTGGTGAGGATAAAAGCCATGGCTGAATGTATGCCATGTCCTCTTTCCGTACGACCACTTACCTGTCCTCTCGTGGATAGGTTTGCAATAGATTTCTCTCCACTCCTGCAGCAACTTCCACAGTTCATTCTCTCTCATAGGCGACACCTGCGCTCCAGCCGCCATCGCGAATCTCATTGTCTCTGGCACTTTCCCGATCACTCGATCACTCAACCCAATACTATTAACGATAAGGCTAGATCCTCGGAGAACCGTGGATCTCCCGAACGTGAGCTGGATTGACTCCAGTAGACTTCGAAGTATGACACGGCGCAAGAGGAGAATCGAGAAACGATTAGCTCGCCCACATGGGGAAAGCCAGTCCCCGCGCCCATGATTCCTTGGATCTTGGATCGACATCCAATTACGCCACTGACCGATCCCACTTTCGGCTGGTGAGAAAGATCTAGATTTGTGGCAATGTCAGGGCGTGTAAGGTCATGCGACTTTGACTGCACCTTGCCCGATGAACGCGATCGCATCCTGTTGTAGGTGCCAGAGCCTATTCTCGACCCCGAGGACGAGGATGGGCGTCTTCGACTTTGGATTAGCGGTGCGGGCGGTTTTGGAAAAACTACCAAAGCCACCGAAATCATCCGGCAACTTGACGCCGGTAGCAATGGGGAGAAAGTACCACTGGTCATTAGTGACGAGTGGAGTGGATCAGTCGAAACCGTTTTGGCTGAAAAGCTCAAAATCAGAGGCAGAAAACCAAGCGACAACATGGTTCGACTAATGTCACGTTGGTGCGAGCTGTTCGTCGATGGCGTTAGCGAGCGAAGTTCGACGTCCATTGCAGACGACCTCGGATCGTTCCTGGACAATTGCGATCCTGGTAGCATCGTTGTGACGTCCCGCGACGAATTGCCACAACGCCTACGCAGCAAGGGCTTCGCTTGCATGCAGATGGGGCCTGTGCCTCCGGAGAAAGTCCGAACGTTCGCCAAATCCCACAATACAGAACTAGAAGAGGATTCAATCCTAAAACTCGAAAGCTTCCAAGGCAAGGCGCATTTCGCTGCTTCCATCTCGGACACGGTGTTGGACTTCACCGATCCTGTGCCTCCGACTCCGAGCACATTCACGACCTGGACCGAAGCCATGATGCCCGAGGGAATGTGAGCGGGAACGATCCGGGTGATACAGAAATGAGGCTACGGTCGACCAACAAAGGGAGGAGATCAACCGACGCGAATTCGCAGGCTACTTCGGATCACTCGTCTTTTGGCCGGTCCGGGGTGGGCACCTGCCGCAAACGCATTTCGCTCCGGGTCGAATCTTTATCCGCTCCGTCGACGTCGAAAATCGTCGTGGTAGCTTCGTCTTCTTCGTTTCAGCTCGAATGTGCTTCATCTCGGCAACAACCAACTTCCGTCGCTCCCACAATTCGCTGCCGAGGTCGATCTTCCCCCTGGACAAAGGTTCTCGCTTGCGATTCGGAAGTTCTGGTGCTCGAAATCGTAAAGCCCACATCATAACGTCACTCTCCCGACAAAGGTAACCCCTCGAAAACCAGAATCGCTCCTCCCATGATAGGCGCTCACAAAGTAGAGGAAGAGATCTCCCTTCATCCAGATCAAAAATCTCCTTGGCTCGACGCAAACGCGTTCGGCCAGAACGATCACGTCCCGACGGCTTGCGTTGGCTAAGCCAATAACATGCCCACAGAATATCTCGATCTCGATTCGTGAGGGATCGGACCCAGCCCCAATAATCGCGAACAAACGGCATTGGGCCCCGTTGCCCCATGAGCCATCCAAGCCTCGTTCTTCTCAGCGCCGCTAGCGCTATCCCTTGAGCTTTCGCGGGCCCATCAATATACTCCGCAAGAATCTCAACCACGTCGTGCCTTGAGAATGTCGATGTAGGTAGCCAACGAGAGGAATCTTCGGATTCCATCCGATAGCGGAGAATATCGGCTCTCGAAACCCCTTCAAACTTCTTTCGTTCAGCTTCGAGATCCACCCCTTCAGACACGGGGGCGTAAGATGGTGGGTTGATCGCCGCGAAGGGGAAAACGAAATAGGAGAGCAAAGCTCTTCTAGCATGGAAAGCGACCAGACGGTTCGATTCTACCAGAAGCTCAAAAAGTCGGTCGACAACCTCAGGCGCCGGAACGCTAGCAAAGAAGGAGATCGCATGACATAGAATGCCTTCATCCGGCGAGTCGAGCTTCCCGCGAACAAACGGGATCGCTTTATCTCTTTCGATTTCGATCAAGCGACTCATCAGCGGTTCTCTCCAAGCCGGACAGCTTCCACACTGCGTTCCGGTTGGAATCCTGGGACCGGGAAAGTCAGCCATGAGTAACTCAAGGTCGTCTTGGTCATCGCCCTTGGCCTCTGCCGGAAAGCAAAGAACACCGGAGAAGAGAAGCGAAACACCAAGAATCGTCGCGACAGTGCTCATGGGAAAGATGCTCCTGGGATGGTTTGAGTAGGACACATGACGGCAAGCAATTGACGTGCCATGGGGAGGCATGAAACCTGCGCCCTCCTCACACCTCAGGATGTGACCATTTGGGTAACCCTGGGGTAGCAGATGTCCGTTCTCGAGAGGAGCCGTTAGCGGGGTGACTTGGGACGACCACACTGATCCAGCGAAGCAATCGCCCTGGACAGGGAAACCCGACCGACAGATCGAACTGGAATTCACGTCTGACCGATTGGCCTCTGCCAAAACCGTTCAAGCTCTTAGGCTCTTGCTTCCCGAGGCAGCGAGAACGAGCCGGTAGCCGGATCCCTTCGATTGAATCTCTTACTCCTGGTCGCATGCTTGCGCAAATGGATCGCATCTGGACGATCCTTGGACAAACCCGGACGATTTCGACCCCGTCGGTAATTCCATCGCACACCTCCCTTCCGCAAACCCCACGAACGCCGATAGTTGGTCCGGCTACTCACCCATCTTAGGGTTCCCTCAACGTGAACGGTGTCCAGATGAACGATATGGTGCGCAAGGAGTAGTCCCGCTGTCGGTCCCGAAAATGCTGTCATCCCTACACCGCTTGCACTTGCGACGATCATGGATCACAATCGGCAAACACCATTCTACGCGATATCGAGACCTTGACGAGTGGAGATTTGCCCGTTAATGCGATACCTGATCCACTTTTTCCGTGCGGCCTTGAAGACAAGGGCCCAGCTCGCCTTGGAAAACCTCGCGTTACGTCAACAACTCGCGGTTCTCAAACGCAAATCCCCGCGACCCAAGCTCCGTCGGATCGACCGGACCTTCTGGGTCTTCCTCTCGAAAGTCTTCGGGGACTGGAAAAGCTGCCTACTCATCGTCCAGCCAGCCACCGTCATTCGATGGCACCGGCGAGGCTTCAAGCACTACTGGCGTTGGAAGTCGCGAAAGCCGGGACGCCCCAAGATCGATCGAGAGATCATCACGCTCATCCACCGGATGTCTCGCGAGAACCCCTTGTGGGGAACACCAAGGATTCAGTCCGAGCTTCAGCTCCTTAGTTACAAAGTCGCCGCATCAACGGTAGACAAGTACAGGATCAAACCAAAAAGAGGACCGTCACAAACCTGGCGCACGTTTCTTCGAAACCACATGCATGAAACAATCGCGTGCGACTTCTTCGTCGTCCCAACGGCTACCTTCCGCCTTCTCTTCGGATTTGTCGTTCTGCACCACCAGCAAAGACGAATCATCCACTTCAACGCACACACAATCCGACCGCCGAATGGGCGGCACTTCAAATTCAACAAGCAACCCATGAAGATGATCTCGACATTCGATTTCTACGCGACCGGGATTCGATTCACGGCGAGGTCTTCCGAAGCAAAGTGAAATCACTTCAGCTGGAAGAAGTTCGAACAGCGCCACAATATCCCTGGCAGAACGCATTCGCCGAACGATGGGTGCGCTCGATAAAGACTGAAATTCTCAACCGGATGATCCTCGTCGGTGAACAATCCCATCGACGAGCCCTCTCGGAATTCTGCGCTCATTATCATGAGGAACGCCCCCATCAAGGTCTCGACAATAACTTGATCCATGGGTGCGGATCTTCCGGCGTAGGCGAGGTGATCGTCAACGAACGACTCGGAGGGATCTTGAAGCACTACTACCGCGCCGCGGCGTAACCTGACCTCAGAACCTTCGAACCGCCCGCTCCATCTCCGAGATCATTCCATTCCCGTTTGGACCAACCGGCTCAAGCAGGCCCCGCCGAGCACATCCATCGCAACGAATTTCGGTCGTGTTCCGACGAATTGAATTCTAGGGAAACGCTCGATAACAGG
>JAJDCM010000387.1 GCA_029260825.1 Planctomycetota bacterium
TCTGGAGTGCATGGTTTCCAGGAACCGGCACAATCTTTCCTCGGCGTCAGAGCCGTTGCGTGACCGACCCGGAAGAGTCGAATCTCCGGATGGTTGGCGACAGGGATGTCTTGTTTTCCTCGATCGGTAGCAGTGAGAGGCCATTCCATATTGGATTGCCCGGAACACACCCAGACTTCACCGATCAAGATGTTTTTCAGGAGGTGGGTGGTGCGGCCGGAGATCTGGATGGTGTGCGGCCCTCCCGCTCCGGGAGTCTGTATCCGGGCTAGCCAGCTTCCATCGTTCTTGGTGGTCGTCGTGACGGCTTTCTCGGTCCAGCTTGGCAGAACCGAGATGTTCTCTCCCGGGTCAGCCCAGCCCCAGATGGAAACAGTGGTCTCTCGTTGAAGAACCATGTTGTTCCCCACGACCGATGGGAGTTTGACGTCGGCAAGAACCGGTGTACAAGGGAACAAGAGAAGGAAAAGAACGGAGATCGCTCCCCGGAGATGATCGATGAAGAGGCAGATCGCTTTCCCGGGTTCTGAAGGACAGGGGGGCTGGAGAATCATGTTCTTTGTTCCTTTGTTGAATTGGTCCCGTCGAGTCGACCATCATGGGGTTTCAGGGGTGCTCTGTCAAAATACTTTGAGGTCCTGGAGTCCGCACGGATAGGTGATAACTGGAGAGAACTCGAGTATATTGGGGCCGAAAACCGAGACGTCCTCGGTAGTACCTCGGCTCACGATCGCGGTGGGGAATGAAACGACCGTTCTGGTTCGTCGTCTACGTTCGATACTTCAGCCTGCTCTTCTGGGAATTCCGACGTCCTTTGACGCTGTTCTGGGGGATTGTTCTTCTCGGGGGGCTCGTGATCGCCCCCAGTCAAGACAAGGGGTATTTTGAGGCGTGTCATGGCGTGTTTCTCCTCATCTTCCTCGAGTCGGCCCTGTCCTTTCCGGAAGAATGGTACCTCAAACCTTTCTTCTTTCTGGTTCCGATCCTGGGGCTGGGGGCGGTTGCGGATTCGTTGGTTCGACTTGCTTATCTCACCTTTACTCGAAAACAAAATCTTCCGGAGTGGCAGAGAATGGTGGCATCCCTTTATCGAGAGCACATTATTGTTGTTGGTGTCGGGAAGGTGGGATTGCAGCTCATCCGGGAGCTCGTAGAACTGGACGAGTCGATTGTAGCAATCGAGATCGAAAAAACTTCCGAGTTCATCGATGCCATCAAGGATCTTGGGGTCCCTCTGATTACCGGTGACGCCCGGCAGCCGAAAACTCTCGAATTTGCCGGGGTGTCGAAGGCGAAAACAATCATTGTTGTTACTGATGATGATCTCACAAATCTTGACTCGGCCTTGACGGCTCAGAACATCAATCCGGATATCCGGGTTGTACTGCGACTCTATGACGAGACGTTGGGAGCCAAAGTAAGAAGTTCCTTCTGTATGCCGGCAATCTCCATCGCCCACGTATCGGCGCCTTCATTCATCTCTGCCGCCACCGGCAAGAAAGTGCACCAGAGCTTTGCTCTCGGAGGAAAAAAACTCCAGCTTGCAGATTTGACCGTTGGGGAAGCGGGTCATCTGGTGGGCAAAAAAGTAGGAGAGGTGCAGAGGGAGTTCGGGGTAAACATCGTTCTCCTGCATTTATCCGGCGGAGTTGAGGTCAACCCGGACCATGACGTCGTGTTGAGTGAAGGAGATTCGATGTTTGTGATTGCTTCCAAACAACAGTATTTCGAAATCGCGGAAGCGAATGTTCGAAAAGCCAGGGCGAAAACCAAGAGGCTGCATTGAATTTCTTCCGATCCGGAATTCATACCCGATGAAATGGATGACTGACTGACGTGACGAAAAAACTTTCCATTCTGATTCCCGCTCTTTTCTTCTTGTGCATGGTTGATTCCACTTTTGCCACAGAGTCGGACAAGAAGGCCGAGATGTATTCTTCGATTGAAGGGAGCGCCGAAGTCTACTGGGACACGGCAGCCACGATCTGGGGCCTTGCGGAACCTGGATACCAGGAGCATCAATCTTCCAGGCTGTTGAGCCAGATTCTCAGCCGAGCCGGATTCAAGATCGAGTTCGGGGTCGCGGATATGCCAACTGGCTTTACGGCGACGTTTGGAAGTGGCAAGCCGGTGATCGGTGTTTTGGGAGAGTTTGACGCCTTACCCGGTCTTTCCCAGGAGGTTGATACGAAGAGAAACGTCGGGGACAATCCAAGTGGTTACGGGCATGCTTGCGGGCATCATCTTTTTGGTGTCGCTTCGGCAGCCGCGGCGATCGCGATCGGGCAAGAAATCCAGAAGGGCACTCTTGCGGGAACGGTTCGCTTCTACGGAACCCCGGCGGAGGAAGGGGGGAGCGCCAAGGCTTACATGGCGCGGGATGGATTGTTCGAGGATTGCGACGCGGTTCTGCACTGGCATCCGGGAGATCGAAACGCCGCGGGTGACCCGACCAACATGGCCAGAATCGCGGCGAAGTTTCGTTTTTTTGGAAAGAGCGCCCACGCGGCGGGTGCACCGGAGCAAGGTCGATCCGCTCTCGATGCGGTGGAGTTGACGAACTACGCGGCTCAGCTTCTTCGGGAGCACACCCCTGATTTCACCCGCATCCATCACGTCATCACGGCGGGAGGGGGGGCTCCGAATGTGGTGCCCGATTTTGCCGAAGCCTTCTACTATGCTCGTCACCCGGACGCGGCAACCGTGCAGAAGATCTACAAGCGTCTCGTCAAGTGTGCTGAAGCGGGCGCCCACGGGACCGAAACCAGGCTCGAAATCGAGAACCTGGGCGGGACCTACAACCTCTTGCCGAACGACACCCTGGCCAAGGTGACCTTGAAGAATTTGAAGGACCTGGCCAATCTTTCGTACACAAACAAGGAGCGGGAGTTTGCGGAGGCAATTCAAAAGACTCTCGAGTTTCCCCGCCCACTGGAAACGATCGTCGAAGTCTATGACATGAGTGGGAAGGTGTCCAAGGGGTCGACGGATGTTGGGGATGTCTCGTGGCTGGTTCCGACCAGCGGTTTTCGCACGGCGACCTGGGTTCCTGGTACACCTGCGCACTCGTGGCAGGCGGTCGCGGCGGGTGGCATGAGTCTTGGTAGGAACGGGATGTTGCTGGCGGCAAAAGTGCTTGCGGCGACGGCGTGGGATCTTTTTCGTGATCCCCAGATCCTCGCGGCCGCAAAGAGCGAACTGGACCGGCGCCGTTCCGGAGCTTCCTATCAACCGATGATTGAGAAGGGGCGGAAGCCTCCGCTCCATTATCGTTCAAAGCCCACGGCCGAGGGGGCGGGGAGCAAGGAGGCACAGGGAAAATGAAGATCGTGATTCCCGGTGGCACCGGGCAGGTCGGCCGAGTTCTTGCGGAGTCTTTTCGAAGAGAAGACCACGAGGTGGTTGTCTTGAGTCGTTCGGAGCAGGGGGCTTCGTTTCCGGTTGTGCTCTGGGATGGGGCGACCAAAGGGGCCTGGTTTTCGGAGTTTAACGACGCTGATGTGGTGATCAATCTCGCGGGTAGATCCGTGAATTGTCGCTACACTCCGGTGAACCGTCGACTCATCATGGAGTCTCGTATGCTCTCCACCCGAATCGTCGGGGAGGCGATCGGGCGGGCAAAGAATCCTCCTCAGCTTTGGATTCAGGCGAGCACGGCGACGATTTATTCCCATCGTTTTGACGGCCCCAACGACGAGGAAACGGGCATCCTCGGGGGCGATGAACCCGACCTTCCTTCTTCCTGGAAATTCAGCCTTGATGTTGCAAGATCATGGGAGCGCTATCTTGATGCGGCGGAGACGCCGAAAACACGGAAGGTGAAACTGCGATCGGCGGTGATCATGGGGCCGGGCCGGGGCGGGATCTTCGACACGATGCTTGGGCTTGTTCGAAAGGGGTTGGGGGGGACGTCAGGGAACGGGCGCCAGTTCGTTTCCTGGGTTCATGAGCAGGACTTTATTCGAGCCATCAACTGGTTAATCGAACACGATGATCTCGATGGAGTCGTGAACGTCGCTTCGCCAGGTCCGCTTCCCAATGCCGAGTTCATGAGGGAATTTCGGAAGGCCTGGGGAACTCCGATCGGTCTTCCCGCCATGAAATGGATGCTCTCGATTGGCGCGATGCTCCTTTCGACGGAAACCGAGCTTGTGTTGAAGAGTCGCTATGTGATTTCGAAGCGTCTGATGGACGCCGGTTTCACTTTCGAATTCCCGAGCTGGCCCGAAGCAGCAAGTGATTTGTGTCGTCGATGGAAATCGGCTAACAAGTGACTCCTGCTCTTTCCGTTGACACTTCCTCCATCTCCGGGTTACTTTAGAGGTAGAAGTGGACCTGAAAAGCAACAGGAACTAAAGCCGCCCCCGCCGGAAGAAAAGGCGGTCTCCATGCGTCCTTTGATGTCATTCGTGTGTTTGAGCTGGGTGTGCGTCCTCCTTCTTCTCTCCCCTCTTTCCGCCCAGCCGAGCAAGGCGAAAGCTCATCCTGATGTCATCAGTCAGGGGATGAAGATCGCGGTGGACGACGCGGTTCGCCGGGGTATTCAGTGGTTAAAGAGGAAGAAGATCCGAGATGGTTCCTTTCGAGGGGGGCTTACCGGTTCTTACCCGTTGGGTGAAACAGCTCTTGCTTGCTTGACCTTGGCGGCGTGTCAGGAATTCAGGAATGGACCGGTCTTTCAGGCCGGGTTGGGCTATCTTCGTCAAACCTATCGACGGGTCCGCAGTGAAGACGGGCTCGTTGCGCTCAAGACCTATGGAGTGGCACTCACCATGATGGCGCTGGTGGAGGCTCATCGGCAGCCGGCTCCGAAGATCGGGTCTCGAAGAACCGGCGTGCGCGGAGATCGGTTTGATCTCGGGAAAAACGATCGAGAACTCCTCCAAGAAATGACGGAATGGTTGGCGGGGCAGGCTCAATCAGGTTCCTTCAGTTATCCGATCTCGGAAGGGGGGTTGGGGCCCGATCATTCCAACACCCAGTTTGCACTTCTTGCGTTTCGCGCGGTGAACGACGCTGGTATCGAAGTCCCCGGTGAAATCTTCCTGGATGCAGCGCGGCATTTTTTGCGGGCGCAGGAAGATCGTGGGCCTCAAGTTCTCCGTCCGGGAAAGATGTTGAGGCCGGGCTCCCGATCTCTTTCGTATCTGCCTCCGGGAAAGGCTCGAGGTTTTGGCTACCGCAAGGGCGCACCGGCTACCGGTTCGATGACAGCAGCCGGGGTCGCGAGTCTTTCCGTTTGTCGGGAGTACCTACGGGAAAAGCGACCGTCGGCCTACACGCTTTCGATGGACCAGAAAATGGAACGGGGAATTCAAGACGGGATCGCCTGGCTTGCCCATCACTTCGCGGTGGATCGTCTGCCGGATCCTGAGGGCTTTGCGTCATCCCATCAGAAGGGGCTCTATCATTACTACTATCTCTATACGCTGGAGCGAGCCTGTGGCCTCTCCGGGGCCGTGCGGGTCGGAGATTGGAGCTGGTACTTTGAAGGGGCGCGCTATCTCCTGGAGGCCCAGCAAAGAGACGGGGGATGGCCGGAGCGAAGTGATGTCTCCCGTGAGCGCCAGGCAGACTCGGTGCTTCTCAACACCTGTTTTGCGCTGCTCTTTCTCTCCCGCTTCAGTGATCCGAACCGCCCGATCACGAAGAGCGCAGGTGACAACTTGAACCTTGCAGCGGCTTCGACGCTGTCGGATGAGGAGTTTGATTCCTTCTTCATGGTCGCCTTTATTCGGTACCGATCTGAGGGAGAATCGGGGATCAAGGCCGCTTCATTTCGAAGTCTCGGGGGTCGAGTTTACTCAAGACTGGTGGATCGCCTTGAGTCGAAAGATCGGGCCGATCGAGCAGCGGCGATCGAGATCCTTCGACGGCTTTCCAGGAAACGGTTTGGGTTTGATCCGGATGCTGGTGAAAAGGAAAGGACAGAAGCGATTCGGGAGTGGGTGAAGTGGGCCGAGGAAAACGCGTGACATGTCGTTGCGCATGTTTGGAGCGAGATTGCAAAGGTCTGCTTGGTTGATTGAGCGTGGCATGTGGTCCATGAGCAGATCCCAAGGGAAAGCGTGTCGGCCCTGAATTGCAATTCTCACCATTCAGCTCCCTTCCCTGAAAACCTGAGAAACCGCAAGGATGGGCTTGCAAGAAGATATGGGGGAAGGAGTGAATGATTCGGTCAGAGGTTCTTGATTCGATTAAACAACGTGCCGCATATTAAGATAATATGCGGTGTGAACGTTAGGTGTTGCAACGCTGGCAAGTGTATTCGTTGGGTTCGTTTTGGAGAGTAAGTGGCAGTTTTGTTGAGTGTTCTTAGTTGGGGGGAAAGGAGTTTGTCTGTGTCCCAATCGGCATCAAATTTAGAGGGAATGACGATCGGACGATGGCGCGTTGTCTCGAAGCGCGTCAAGTCGGCCGAGGATGGCAGCGGAGCTTTTAGTAGTTGCTATGAGGTGCGCGATGAGGAGGGCAATACTGGTTTTCTGAAAGCGTTTAATATCCACTACGCGTTCGTGGCTGTCGGAAGAGCAATGGATCGCTTGAAGGAACTTACTGAGCGATTCACTTATGAAAGGGATCTTCTCGCTTTTTGTCGTGAGCGCAAAATGAGACGAGTTGTTGCGGCGATTGACTTCGGTGAATACCAGCTCGAAGGAGATAGCTTTCCTATTCCGTACTTGGTCTTCGAAATTGCTCAAGGAAGCCTAAAGACTATTGACTTTCTTCGCAAGCCGGATCTCGCTTGGAGACTTCGAACTTTTCATGGCACCCTCCTCGGCGTGTCTCAGTTGCATCAGGCTCGAATAGCTCACCAAGATATTAAGCCCTCAAATGTCCTAATATTCGGGAGCACGTACTCGAAAGTGTCAGATCTAGGTTCTGCTTCGCTGGACGGCAGTAACTTCGAGTGGGAGTCACCAGATCGCCTGCACACCGACCTTCGATATGCTCCAATCGAGCTTCTTTATGGGCACTATAGTCAAGATTGGAATACTAGGCGCTTTGGTGCGGATCTATTTATGTTGGGAGGATTGCTGGCGTATATGGTTTCCGGAGTAAGCGTATTGTCGGGAATATTGAGCCTAGTCCCACCGGAGCAGCATTGGAGGCGATTCGGAGGAAAGTTTGAGGAGGTCCTTCCGAATATTCTTATGGCATTTCATGAGGTGCTTCGAAATGTTACCCGTGAGGTTCCCGAGTCGATTCGAGAAGAGGTTGGGGAGGTTCTCTTTCAACTCTCACATCCGGTGCCAGAGGAGCGTGGAAATCCGGCCCCCTTGCGGAATCGGGTCGGCCACTATAGCCTTACGCGATATGTGTCGATACTTGATCGTTTGTCAAAAAAAATTGCAATGGAAAAACCATGATCGAGACAAAAGATCTGAACCGATCATTGCTTATTCCTAAGTGGTTATCGCCAAGATCTTCGTTCGTCGAAGATTTTCTCTTTGCTTCAAATTCCAATGTGAGGGAAATAGTAGACGATGTTAGTCGTCTCCGAGGTGAGGTTGACGATTTTCGCTCTAACCCATCAACTACGCAGTCGGCCGACCTTCTCCATGCAAGCATTGTTTTGGGTGAGCCTGAGATCGCCCACGATCTTGCGACATATATAGTGAGTCATGAAAGGGGGCCGTTATCTTTTCTGCGAGTCGCTAAGCGGGTGCTAGGCGACAATCAGGTTAATCTTCCTGAATTGAGGACGCGTGATCTTATCGCTCAAACACGTGCTCAGTTGAAGGAATATCCCAAGGATCCTTTGCTTTGGATTGACCTGGCTCGATTATACACGATAAAGGGCCAGTTGTGGAAGGCCAAGCCTTCAGTTCAGGTCGCAGTCTCACTCGCTGGCTCAAACCGGTTTGTGTCACGTGCGGCAGCTCGCTTTTTTGTCCATGTAAACGAGCCGGATGTTTCTGTGCATGTTCTAAGCAGGGCCTATGAGAAGAACCCCGACCCGATGATACTGGCAACGTTGATAAATTGCTGTATTTTGGAAGAGAAAGAGCCGGTATTCTTTCGCAGATCGACCATGGCTAGGATGTCGAAGGATGCGAAACGCGACGCCTCCGAGTTGTTGGCTACTGCCGGTATCTTGGAAATGCGATCGGGGAATGACAGGCTGGCGAAGCGGTATTTTCGAAGCGGGTGGCGTGATCCGACAGAGAACGTAATTGCGCACGCTGATTGGGTCATACGCCATAAGTACGCGGGGATATCGGTTGCTGAAACGCTCGATTTCAATCGCAGTTCTGAAGCTAATACCTGGCGGAGATTCTATGGTCGTGATCTGGTGCGAGCCGTTGAGATGGCGACGAAGTGGAGTCTTGAGGAGCCCTATTCGACACATCCGTTTTCATGTGGGTCTAGCATCGCCTGCGATGCCGGAATGTACAAAGAAGCGGTTAACTTTGCTCGTACTGGCAGGGTCGCTAACCCTGATGATCTGGTGTTGCGAAATAATCTCGCCTATGCGCTACTCAAAGCTGGCTCACTTGAGGAAGCAGATCAAGAGTTGTCCATGCTGCCGAGTTGTGTGGCAGATAACCCAACTGCATTGATCGCAGCCACTCGAGGGTACTCTTGTTTTAAGCATGGACGAATAGAGGAGGGTAGGAGACTATATTGTTTGGCGATAGATTACTTGAAATCTATTCAGGATCTGCGGTTGGTCGCTAAGGCTATGCTTTGCCATGCATTTGCCGAATGTGAAGCCGATTCCGATGAGGCGTTAGAGTCGGCTTCGCTGGCCCTCGCAGCGTCGAGAGGATTTGATGACCCGAGCATAGAAGTGCTTCGAGAGTCTGTTGAGCGAAAATAGTACTCATCTTAATGCGAGTCGGTTGGGCTGTATGGGATGTTAAGTGTCTAGGCGGAAAAGGGAAGGAATCTGGAAATGGAAGGGGGAAAACGCCAATACCTACCCGCCCAGGAGTCGCTGTACGACCCGGTATCTCATCACTCCGAAGACAAAGAGTGCTACCGGCATGAAGCGACGGGCAAACTGAATGAAGTTGTAAGACTTATCATAGAGTTTCGCCTCGAAATCAGAAAACGCCGCGACCGCGATATCCCCAATTTTTGACGGATCGCACACCACGAGCCGTATGGAAAGCCAAACATCGGTCAAGTGAAAGAGGTAGAGGACGAAGAGCCCGAAGAGGAGAAACAGGAACCGGTTCTTCCACGGAACTCCGATCAGCCCTGCGATCGCCAGCGCGATGAACAGGGGGAGGTTTCCGTGCACGACTTCTTTGACCGGAAACGTTTTTGTGTCCTGGTACCCCTTCACCACGACCCGAACATCTCTCCCGTCCGCCTTCACTTCCTGGACGATTTTGGTCGGACCTTCGGCGATTCGTACGAGAGAGCGCATGGGGAGAGCCAGAGCACCGGAGTAGACCGGAACAATCAGGTACCACCAGAGTGCCAGGGCTCCCAGGTAGGCAAGTAGCAGAAGAAAGCTATGCCCGATGAGCTTGCGCGCTAGATTTGTTTTTGGGTCCACAGAGGCCTGCCCAATAGAGCCAGGTGATGATGGCGAAGAAGATGACGAGTGCTTGCCAGACATAGAGATGCATGACATCAAAAACCTTGGGCCAATGCCATCTGAAGTAAAAGAGGCTGACCACCCGGACCATGTTGAAGGCGTAGATGGCGGGCACGCCAAGGGCGATCCCGAGTGCCTTGGATTTCAGGGATACCGGATGAGCCAGAACCGCGGCAAGGAAGATCAAGAGGGCGGCAATCCCGTTGCACTCCTCCATGATGATGAGGGAGAACGTGGGGCCACTCAGGGTCAGCCCATCTCGAGAGACCTCGGATCCAAAGACGTCGATGATGAATTCGGCCGAGGCAGCGACGAAGGTGGTGTAGGGGGAGATCACCCCGTTCTCCACCGCTGGAATGTACCGGATGCCAAAGAGCCCGCCGATGCAAACCCCGTAAAGGAGGAGAATGCGTACCGACTCCCACAGGGAGGGCGGGGGAGGCTTTGGCTGGTCTGTCGAAGCTGGTTCGATGCTGGATCCTTCGCCAGGTTCGGAAGGATCAGGATCTGCTGGGTCCGTCATCTCGTCTCACTTTCGCCCGAAAGGATACCATGCTGCCTCCAGACGAGAACAAGGTCCTGAGTCCGGGGCAAACGCTCGTATCTCTTGTATCGGATGAGGAGGATTTGAACCCAAGGAGTGTTCCGAGGTCGTTTTACTCGACGACGACTTGAACCACGTTGGAGATGGATTGGACCCGGTCTCGGGCGATCTCTTCATCGAAGGTGATGGCGGCGAAGTAGAGTCGGGTTCCGAGTGGGAGGCCAGGGGCGTGATGGGAGATCTCAAACTGAGCCGAGGCAACTCCTTGAGATGAAAGGGTTCCCCTGAAATTGATGCATTCGCGGGTTCGCGGATTGATGGTCATCCGGAAGATGGAGGTATTGTCGAGGGGGAAGACAAGATCCGGCCCGAGAGGAATGCCCTGATCGACCCCATTCGAGCAAGCAAGCTGATAAGGCGACAGGCTTTCGTTCGGAAAGTTCAAGTTGATGTCGAGGGTCTCACCCACGGATGGAAAACCTGTCAGCACGATTTGCTCGGGTACGTCGCCAAACCCGGTGATCGTATTGATGTAGCGATCATTCTCGTTGGCGATGAACGCCCGATGTCCGTTGTTGGCAAAGAGAACGTGGTAGACGCCCACAAGAGGAGTGGGGACGTGAGCGGATACATCGCCCGATGCAGTGTTTACCACATAGCCGGATCCGGTAGCGAGGTAGAGTCCATCTTTGGAAGCGTCGACT
>JAJDCM010000388.1 GCA_029260825.1 Planctomycetota bacterium
AAGGGCTCGCGCCGTTGCTTCCTGAGTTGCCGCCTGGTGAAGCGATGCGCCGCTGGTATCCTCAAGACCACTCCACGGAACAAACGTCACTCCCATGAAGACAAAGACCAGCGTGAAGAGGATGACCCAGAGCTGCTTGTAAACAAGAGAGGCCCCGGCTCTTCGCTGGAGCATCTGGGCCACGGCCGACGGCTGGATGTTTGATCCATCATTGGCGGGGACGGTCTTGGAACCTGCACTTCCCGAATCCGTGGCAACGGACTGGTACGCTGCCACCATGTCGGCATCGCCACCCGACACGTCTTTTTTCTCATCGCTCATGATTCGTTCTTCCTTTCCCTTTTTCATCCCCCGGTATTTACCGAGAGTACGGTCAGAGCTGCTTGATCAGCTCCTCTTTATTTGCTTCATCGAGTGCCATGAGCAACTCGTCCAAATCGCCTTCCATGATGCCGCCCAGAGAATGCAAGGTCAGCCCGATTCGATGGTCCGTCACCCGGTTTTGGGGAAAGTTGTAGGTTCGAATCCGCTGGCTACGGTCCCCGGTTCCGATCTGGTTTCGTCGGGTTGAATCCCGTTTCTCTCGCTCTTCTTCCGTGAACTTCGCATAAACCCGGGACCTCATCAATCGAAGCGCTTTTGCCCGGTTCTTGTGCTGACTCTTTTCATCCTGCATGGAAACGACAATCCCGGTAGGTATGTGAGTCATGCGAACCGCTGAACTCGTTTTGTTCACGCTCTGTCCGCCGGGCCCGGAGGAACGGAAGGTGTCGACCCTCAAGTCACTAGTCTTGATGTCAATCTCCACCGCTTCCACTTCGGGTAGAACCGCGACGGTAGCGGCAGAAGTATGGATTCGACCACTCGTCTCGGTTTTGGGAACTCGCTGGACACGATGCGTCCCACTCTCGTACTTCATGAAACGGAAGACATCCTGGCCAGAAATCGAGAAGATCATTTCCTTGAACCCCCCGATTTCAGTCGGGTGGCTGTCCATGATCTCCACGGACCAGCCCCGGATCTCCGCATACTTTTCGTACATCCGGTAAAGATCAGCGGCAAAGAGGCCGGCCTCATCGCCTCCGGTTCCCGGTCGCACCTCAACAATCGCCTTGTGGGTGTTGTCTTCCGGGGTGGAGATCAGCTGTTCCTTCAGGGCAAGGGAGCATTTCTCTCTTTTGAGTGCACACTCCTCGAGTTCCTCTTGCGCCAGGGCCTTGAGGTCGTCTTCCTCCCCACTCTCCAGAATCTGCCGGGCTTCCGCCTCGGTCTCCTCGAGAGATTTGTACTCGTTGTAAAGATCCACCGTCTTTCCAAGTGCACCGAGCTCCCGAAGAAGCTTGGTCATTTGAGTCGGGTTCTTCATGAGTTCCAGATCACTCGATTTCTCGGTGAGCCGTTCGTGTTCCTCCGCCATTTCGACGAGCTTCTGGAGGAGGTGAGAGCTTAAGAATGTAGATTCGGAGGTCATGAACCCTCACCAAAGGGGGAGCGAGAACGAGGTGCAGAAAGACTCCTCGTGGCGCTGGAAAAGCGCCAGTCACAGGCTGAATATGTTACGGGAGACCAAAATGAATGCAACAAAAAAGGGAGGCCCAGGTTTCTCCTTCCCCTCCCGGCCGCAGGTGACCCGAATCAGGGGGTGATCGACGCCAGCGAAAGAAACCGCCGAGCCAGGACCATAGGAAGACCTACAACCGTATCCTCCGATCCGCTCTCGATGGTGAGAAAACGATCTCCCCCCTCCTGGTACGCATAAGCCCCGGCTTTTCCGTCCGAAGCCCCGCTCGAGACATACTCCTGGATCATCGATGGAGCCAGGTGATCCATGGTGAGCCAGGTGACGGCAAAATCCCGGTGGATCCGTACTCCACCAGGCTCGACCACGCAGACCCCGGAAATCACCCGATGGCGCGTTCCGGAGAGGGTCTCAAGCATCCTGACCGCGTCGTCCCGGTCCTGAGGCTTTCCCAGAATTGAGCCTTCAACAGCAACCAGGGTATCCGCTCCAAGAACCACAGCTTCAGGCCTTTTCCTTGAGATCGCCACGGCTTTGCAGGTAGCAAGCTCCTCAGCATTTGCCTCCGGGGTGAGGTCAGGGCTCAGGACCTCTTCTGCATGGGACGGAAGAATCTCAAAGCGATAGCCCAGCTCCTCAAGCATTCGGGATCGCCGAGGAGAACCGGAAGCAAGAACGAAAGGAGGGAGACCCAAGTCGGTCATCGGCCTTTTTTCTTGGTCGCTTTCTGGCTCGCACCCGTGGCTTTTCCACCGCTGGGAGTCTTTTTCTTTTTTGCGGTCGCCGCGGCCTTCGGTGCGGCGCCGGCAGCCTTCTTCTTCACTCCAGCCTTTTTTGCCGCGGCCGCTTTCTTGGGCGCGGTCTTTTTGGGTGCTGCCTTTTTGCTCCCAGCCTTGGCTGGTTTGGCTGAAACCTTGGCACCGGCCTTTGCCTTCTTCTTGGCGGCTTGGGCAGTCTTGGCCGCCTTGGGCTGCGGACTGGGCTTTGTTTTTTGCGCCTTGGATTGAGTCTTTGCCTTTACCGCAGGCTTCGCCTTGGCCGGAGCCTTTGTCTTCTTGACAGGAGCCGTTGGCTTGTTTGAGACCTTGGGAGAGGCTGTCTTGGGTTTTTCCTTGGCAGGGGTAGGCGGGCTAGCCGACTTCTCCGCCTCTGCTGGAGCTGATGTCGGGGGGACTTTCTTCACCGGGGCGGAAGGCTTTTCTTTCTTCTTGGCTGCCACCTTCTTGCCATTCGATGACCCGGCATTCGCCTTTCGGGCCCGCATCACCGAGATCCCCTCGTCGCAATCTTTATTCAGACAGCAACTCTGGCACTGGTAGGCCTTGACCGTACAGACCGTCTCGCCCAACCGAACAAAATGGGAATGAAAGCGGTAGAAATCATCGGGATTGAGCAACTCCCCGAGAGCCTTTCGAGCCTTGCTTGGAGTCGCGTTGCGCTCAAGAATCCCGAGACGCTTGGCAACCCGAGCGGCATGGGGGGCATCCTGGACGGTCGGCTCTTCTTCGCAGAGGAGAACGACGATCTGGCCCACCCAGGCATCAACGGTGTTCAGGCGGTCGAGAAAATCCCTTCGGGCCGGAGGATCCAGGTCCATCAGGAATTGGAGGGTCATTTTGTGGTGAGTATCAAAGACACGGGTCAAAGTGTCTCGCAGCCTTGCCGCCTTGAGAGTGGCGCGCTGTGGCTCCAGATGGGGTAGTACGCTCGAGATCTCCGTCAAGGAGCTCACGCGCACCTCGTTCCAGTCAAGGAACTCTTGCTGAAGGGCGTGCACTCCCGATTCCGCATCATCTGCGGCTTCCCCGTCTCCCAGTATCAAGGAAACGAGTCGATCGAGCAGGCTATCGCCCATTGGGTGGCGATACTTGCCAAATACCCGCTCAAGAGTACCCAGCACCCGGCTCAGCTTGGCTTGTTTCTTCTCGGCCATGCTCGTCCGACGAACCCTCGCTGCCCCTGTTCTTGCTTTATCCACACACTCGTTGGGTGGAGTGTGCGAATCAGAAACACCTGCACAAGCCTACTTAGAGCTCGATCTTCGACTTGCGAAGAATGTTTGCCACCGTATCGCTCGGCTTTGCTCCGACGGAGAGCCAGTGCTTGATGCGCTCTACGTTGAGTTGAACCTTCTTGTCGTGCTCCTCCTGATGAGGATCATAGGTCCCTAGTAGCTCAACTGCCCGGCCTTCTCGGCGGGTACGGCTGTCATATGCGCCAATCCTGAAAAAGGAATGATTACGGCGCCCCATCCGGGTTAATCTGATCCGAACCGACATGTCGCGACTGGCTACCTCCGTACTGGGTTTCGGCTTCGCCTGAAACGACTGCTTTCGTTTCATGCTTGCCGCACACTCGGAGACCCTTGGGGTGCCTCCGAAAAATCAAGTCCCCTATACTGCCACCAAAACTTACTTCTTTCTCCGCTTTCTTTCCTTTTTCTTCTTCTTTCTTGCCGCCGCTCCGCTTCCTGATTTGGTCTTGGGTCGCTTCGATCCCCCCGGAGGCGGCCCGAAACCCGGAATCCCACCGGGCATAGCTCCCATCTCGGCGGCCGGGTCTCCTCCGTGGACCTTCCGGATCTCCTCGAGTTTGCGTTTCTGGGCCCCCCGGCCTCCTCCCATCATTCCTCCCATCATTTTCCCCATCAGGCCCCCCTTCATGCCCTTGAACATGCGGCGCATCTCTTTGAACTGCTTGAGAAGGTCATTCACCTGAGCCATGGTTGCTCCACTACCCCTCGAAATCCTGAGGCGGCGACTGGCGTCGATGACTTCGGGATGAAGCCTCTCCTGAGCCGTCATGGATTGGATCATGGCCTCTACTCGCCCGAACTCCTTGTCGTCCACGTTGACATCCCCAAGAGCCGAGCCGACCCCCGGAATCATGGATAGAAGATCCTTGATCGACCCCAGTTTCTTGACCTGCTGAAGCTGGGCCAGGAAGTCCACGAAGGTGAACGTATTGCTGAGCGCCTTTTCCAGAGCAGCTTGGCTCTCGTCATGATCCAGGGTCTCTTGAGCCTTCTCCACCAGGCTGACAATGTCACCCATGCCAAGGATCCGGGAAGCCATCCGGTCGGGGTGGAATTCATCAAAGTCGCTGGTTTTTTCTCCAACACCGACGAATTTGATGGGCTTTCCCGTGACGGTCTTGATCGAAAGGGCTGCACCACCCCGTGCATCACCATCAAGCTTGGTGAGGATGACCCCCGAAAGCTCCAGCCGACTGTTGAATTCTCGGGCACTCTGGACCGCATCCTGACCCGTCATGGCGTCACAGACGAGGAAAGTTTCCTGGGGTTTCGTCTTGTCCCGGATTTCCTGGAGCTCTTCCATCAGAGCTTCGTCCACGTGAAGTCGACCGGCGGTATCGAGGATCACCACGTCCATCCCCAGCCGCTGAGCCTCCTTGACTCCTCGCTGGCACACCTTCGGGGCCCGTCCTCCGTCTCGCTCGGAATAGACCGGAATTCCCAGGTCTTTTCCCAGAACCTCGAGCTGGTCAATCGCCGCAGGCCGCTGAAGATCCGCGGCAACAAGAAAGGGCTTCTTCCCCTTCTTCACCAGGTATTTGCACATCTTGGCGCAGGTGGTGGTTTTTCCACTACCCTGGAGACCGGCCATCATGATCACCGTGGGAGAGCCACCGGAGAAATTGATGTAGCCACCGACCGGCCCCATCAACTCCTCCAGTTCATCCTGAACGATCTTGACGATCTGTTGTTCGGGACGAACTGACTTGAGGGTGTCCTCTCCGATCGCCCGCTCGGTCACCTTCTTGATGAAATCTTTGACCACCTTGATGTTGACGTCCGCTTCAAGGAGGGCTTTGCGCACTTCGCGCATCCCTTCCTTGATGTTGTCTTCGGTGAGGTGGCCACGCTTTCGAAAGAAGCTAAACGCGCCCTGAAGATTCTTCGTGAGGGATTCCAACATGATGATTTAGCCGCTCGATCGGGTCAAAAAAGGGGTTTTTCGACAGACAGTGGGCGGGCTCTGGCGGGAGGCGCTTCTTCAACTTCTTCAGCACTCGTGTTAGCAGGGTGGCTCGCGGGTGTCAAGATACGGAGAACCGGGCATCACCGGTTCCAGGTGAGACTCGGCCGGCGAACTCGAGGGCTCCGAGGATTCCCCCTCCGAGGTTGTGACCCGCGAGATTCTGGCCCCCAGCTTGGAAAGCTTGAGCTCGATCTTCTCGTATCCGCGATCGATGTGGTAGACGCGTCGGATTTCAGTGGTGCCGTCTGCCACCAACCCGGCAAGCACAAGGGCTGCGCTCGCCCGAAGATCGGACGCCATCACCTCGGCTCCAGAGAGAGATTCGACCCCCTCCACGATGACACTGGCCCCGTCTTTACGAATCCGGGCTCCTAGCCGATTGAGTTCCGCCGCATGAATGAATCGATCGGCATAGACTCGCTCGGTCACGATGGAAATGCCCTTGGCTCGACAAAACAACGTGGTGAGCTGAGCCTGAAGATCGGTGGGAAAGCCAGGGTACGGAAGAGTCGTTGCATCCCCGGGCGAGGGACGTCCATTCCCGCGAACCCGGATCCCATCCTCCTCCACTCGTAGATCGATACCCATCGATTGAAGCTTATCCAGGACGGCACTCAAGTGATCCGGCCTGGCTCCTGAAACGAGCACATCACCTCCGGCGAGGGCACCCGCCATGAGGAAGGTCCCGGCTTCAATCCGATCCGGGATAATCCGATGCCTGGCGCCGGTGAGGCGTTCCACACCTCGTACGACCAGACGCGGCCCCCCGATCCCTTTGATATCTGCTCCCATCTTCACCAGGAAGTGAGATAGATCCTGGATCTCCGGTTCCATCGCCGCGCATTCGATGACCGTTTTTCCCTTGGCGAGGGTTGCAGCCATGAGAACGTTTGCGGTGCCAAGCACGGATGAACCGGATGGTCCCCCAAGGTACATGTCGGAACCATAGAGGGTGCCGGCCTCCGCCGAAACATAACCGTGCTCGAGGGAAATCTTGGCCCCAAGCCGGGAGAGGCCCTTGACGTGAAGATCAATGGGCCTCAGACCGAAGACACACCCCCCGGGAAGACTCACCCGCGCCTTCTGTCGACGCGCAAGAAGAGGACCCAGGACGCAGAACGATCCCCGCATCGTGGAGACGAGATCGTACGGAGCTTCGACCGCATCTTCATTCAAGACTTGAACTCGAACGACCCCTTCTTCTTCTCGATTTACGGAAGCTCCAAGGCAGGAGAGAATTCGAGCCATCGATGTGATATCTCGGAGGTCGGGGACCCCTTCGATGACGGATTCACCTTCCGCGAGTAGTGTCGCGGCAAGAATAGGAATGGCTGCGTTCTTGGCGCCGCTCACGGCCACACGACCCTCGAGCTTTGCGCCACCCTCAATGACGATCTTGTCCATCCCACCGCCCCCCGAGGCCCTTTACGCGCTCACTCTGCTGATGCAATGAAAAGGAGCGCGACCGCAATCAGGTAAGGAAAGTGCACACACTCCGCGATTTCGGGAATGTTCATGCAAAAGGCAAGTCTCGGCCCAACCGCAAACCGCCATGAACCATTCTAGTTTTCCGTGCTGGTCGTGCGCCACATAATTCTGCAACGGCCGGTGGAGAAAGTGCTTTTCGCCCGTAAAAGCGCGAAGGGCCATCGTGCAGCTTCAAGCCGAAGATGACTCGAGCCAGTTCTTGACCTTTGCCAGCAGGCGGGTGTTTTTCTCGGGAGGCGCGGCAGAATCGAAACCCAGATCGTTCCCATGCAGGTGATAAAGGAGCTCCACTGCTTCTTCACGAACTCGAGAGTCCGCGTCGGAGAGTCCGGAGAGTAGATGGTCCCGACTACCTTCGATGGACAGATCGGTCAGCATTCGAAACCCGAATGCCCGAAGTTCCGGATCATCGTTCGTGAGAATTCCCTGGAGCAATGGCGGTACCACTCCCATCATGCGCAGCGCCGCCAGGAGAAGGCTCAGAGACCTCAAGTCCCGGGCCCCGAAGGCCTTTTCAAGACGTTGAGAGAGGCAAGGAACCACCGGGTCTCCTGCAGATTGAATGGCCACGGTCGCTTCCGCAGCCAGATCTTCGTCTCCGGAGATGAGGACATCTACAAGTCCCTCGACCCCCTCGCTTCCCCGGTCAAGACATGCCTTGATCGGTTCCGAAAAGCCCGGCTCTTCTTCGTCCTCAGGCTCATCCCCAAACTCTCCGGGGGACGCGACCCACAAGGCATCTCCCATGGGACGGAGTGAAATATCCGCAATCCCACTTCCGACCACGTAACGAGCAGGACCGTAAAACTCGGGAGGTACGGCGACGGCAAATCCGGTCAAACCCTGGTGCTCCCGGGATTCCTCGTACCGGAAAGCGGGGATCTGCTGCTCCAGGAGTACGGACTCGACCTTCCTTGCCAGCTCTTCACTGCCGGAAAAAAGGAGGGACTCGTCAAAGGTCTCTTCCTTTGGCCCCTCGGAGAGTGCAGAAACTAGATCCACGCCGCAATCAACGCAGACCTGTGCTGCCCCATCGTACTCTTCCTTACACGTCGGACAAAAACCCATGGTTGTGTTCTCTCTTTCCTGAATCTTCCCTTCTCAAAGCAGCCCGCGTTCCAGATGTGTAGGACTCAAGGACCCTAGAGCGGGATATTCCCGTGCTTCTTCGCCGGGAGTGATTCGCGCTTCGTGGCGAGAAGCTCCAGGGTTTGCACGAGTCGCGGTCGGGTTTGGCTCGCCTCGATCACCTCATCCACATAGCCCCGTTCAGCTGCGGTATAGGGATTGGCGAACTTCTCGCGGTACTCCTCGATCTTGGCTTCTTCGGTTGCCGCAGGGTCATCCGAGGCCTCGATTTCTTTGCGGAAGATAATCTCTACCGCGCCCTTTGATCCCATCACCGCAATCTCGGCGGTTGGCCAGGCAAAGTTGTAGTCGGCCCGGATGTGTTTCGACGCCATCACATCGTAGGCACCACCATATGCCTTGCGAGTGATCACGGTCACCTTGGGAACGGTTGCCTCACAGTAGGCGAACAGAAGCTTCGCTCCGTGTTTGATGATTCCACCGTGTTCTTGAGTCTTGCCGGGCAAGAAGCCAGGAACGTCGACGAACGTGACGATCGGGATGTTGAAGCAATCGCAAAAACGAACGAATCGAGCCGCTTTGAGTGAGGCGGCGAGATCCAGGACTCCGGCAAGAACCGCCGGTTGGTTTCCCACGATGCCAACCGATTTCCCCGCAAGACGCGCAAAGCCAATGACGATGTTCTTGGCGTAGCCCTCCTGGACCTCAAAGAACGTGTCTCGATCGACGATCTTGTCGATGGCCTTCTTGATGTCATAGGGTTTGTTCGGATTGTCCGGAACCAGTTCATCCAGGGATGAATCCCGTCGATCCGCACGATCTCCCGTGTCCACGACCGGAGGACTCTCGAGGTTGTTGGAGGGGAGATACGAAAGAAGCCGACGGGTTTGCTCCAGGCAATCCCTGTCATTTTCCGCAAGAAAATGGGCAACTCCACTCACCTGGTTGTGAACCCTTGCACCGCCAAGATCAGACGCGGTCACATCCTCGTGCGTGACCGTCTTGACCACGTTGGGACCGGTAACGAACATGTAGCTCGTCCCTTTCACCATGAGGATGAAATCGGTGAGCGCCGGAGAGTACACCGCACCGCCGGCGCATGGTCCAAGAATTGCGGAAATCTGGGGAACGACACCGGAAGCCAATGTGTTCCGAAGGAAAATATCCGCATATCCTCCCAGACTCACAACGCCTTCCTGGATCCGGGCGCCCCCGGAATCGTTCAAACCGATGACCGGGACTCCAAGCTTGACCGCCATGTCCATGATTTTGCAGATCTTCTCGGCGAAAGCCTCCGATAGAGAGCCGCCAAAAACCGTGAAATCATGGGCAAAGACCATCACCTTTCGCCCCTGAATGGTGCCGTGCCCCGTCACCACCCCATCGCCAAAGATTCGCTGCTTCTCCATGCCAAAGTCCCGGCACCGATGACGCACCAGCATGTCCATCTCGACAAAAGAGCCCTCATCAAGAAGCACCGCAATCCGCTCCCGTGCGGTCAGCTTCCCCTTCTTGTGCTGGGCCTCGATCCTGGCCTCTCCCCCCCCTGCGAGCGCCTCTTCCCGGTACCGCTGGAGCCGATCGATCCGATCATTCGCCATTGTCTTCTCTCTTCTCCGAAAGCTCCACCAGGACACCTCCAACACTCTTGGGGTGGACGAAAGCAACCCGACAGCCCGTTGCCCCCAAACGAGGTTCCTGATCGATCAATACCACGCCCTTTTCCTTCAACTCGGCCATCGCCTCATCAATGTCTTCGACCGCCAAACAGATATGATGCAGTCCCTCCCCCTTCTTGTCGATGAAACGAGAAACCGCACTCATTTCATCCGTCGGGGTCACCAGCTCCAGGTCCGTGTTCCCGAGGGAAAACTTCATGACCTGCACCCGGTCTTTTTCAACGTTCTCGACCTCATCCGGCACGAGGCCAAAAGCATCGCGAAGAATCGAGCCTACCTTGTGGAGATCGGCAACAACCACTGCAACGTGTTCGAGCCCCTTGATCCGCATTGAAAACAACTCCTCAAATGAATGCCCGGAAAAGTTCCTGCGTTCCGGGTCAGAAAACCACTTTCTCACGATGCTCGCCGAATACACTCTCGAGGTCGGAGCAAATCTCCCCCAGAGTGACACCGACCTCGACCGAGTCTACGATGAGAGGCATGAGGTTTTCGGTTCCTTTTGCGGCGCCGACGAGCGCAGTCCTTGCAGCTTTGACTTTCCCGTCATCTCTTTTCTTCCGGTGCGCCGCGAGCTCCTCGGCTCGTTCCTGCTGGAGGCTTGCCGCAATCCGGGTCCGATCATGGGGCGGATGGTCCTCTTCCATCACGAACTTGTTTACCCCGACGACGATCATGTCTTCGGTTTCGATCGCTTTCTGTTGCCGATAGGCACTGGCGTGGATCTCCCGCTGCATGAAGCCGGTCCGAATCGCCTCCACGGAACCTCCGAGGTCGCTCACCTTTTCCATGAGCTTGCGGGCCTCGGCCTCGACCTGATCGGTCAGAGTCTCGACGTAGGGACATCCACCGAGCGGGTCAACACAGTCCGTCACACCACTCTCATGAGCGATGACCTGCTGGGTACGAAGAGCGAGGGTCGCCGCCTCCCGGGTCGGAAGAGAAAGAGCTTCATCTCGGCTGTTCGTATGGAGTGACTGGGTTCCTCCAAGAACCGCGGCCAGCGCCTGCATCGTCACCCGAACCACGTTCACGTCGGACTGCTGGGAAGTCAGAGTCGAGCCCGCAGTCTGTGTGTGAAACCGGAGAGCTCGGGCCTTCTCATCGGTGACATCAAAACGCTCCACAAGGAGGTTTGCCCAGAGCCTCCGCGCCGCCCGAAACTTTGCGACCTCCTCGAAAAAATGATTGTGGGCGTTGAAAAAGAAGGAAAGACGCCGGGCAATCTTCTCGACTTCGAGACCGGCCGCCTTCGCCGCATCGAGGTAGGAAACGGCATTTGCGAGAGTGAATGCGACCTCCTGCACTGCGGTCGCCCCCGCTTCACGGATATGATATCCGCTCACGCTGATGGGATTGAACCGCGGAAGATGTTCGGAAGCAAAACCAAAGACATCGGTGATGAGTCGCATCGACGGCACCTCCGGAAACCGATAGGTTCCTCGGGCTGCATATTCCTTCAAGATATCGTTCTGGACCGTTCCCCGCAAAGAAGACGGAGAGACTCCTCGGCGCCTGGCCAATGCCACGAGAAGAGCGAGCAAGATCGACGCGGTGGAATTGATCGTCATGGAAATGCTGACCCGGTCGAGGGGAATCCCATCGAGCAACAGGTCAAGATCATCGAGAGTGGCGATGGAAACCCCCACTTTCCCCACCTCTCCCTCACTCATTCCATGATCCGGGTCATAGCCGATCTGAGTGGGAAGATCAAATGCCACCGAGAGCCCCATCTGACCCTGGGAAAGGAGCTCCCGGAATCGCAGGTTGGTTTCCCGAGCCGAGGAAAACCCTGCATACTGCCGCATGGTCCAGAAACGGCTTCGAAACATCGTGGCATGAATGCCCCGGGTAAACGGCGCGACGCCAGGCAAGCCCGGATCGGGCTGGTCAGAATCGGCGACGCCAGAATCTTCCCGATGGACGTACAGCGGATCGATGGGAATCCCGGAGGAAGTCAGAAACTCTTCTTTGCGCTCGGGGGTCGCCTCCGTCTGGGGGAGGTAGACCTTCTCCTTCCACTGATTGAGAGAGTCGCTTTGGGCGGGGTCGTCGTGGTTAGCCATGCGCCTAGTCTTCACCTTGGCGCCCTCTCTGTCAAGCGAAGCAGAGGCCGTTCATCGCCTGTACTCCCGGAGTGCTTCCATGGCTGAAAGCATGTCGGCGGGGATTTCGGCCATGAAGGAAACCTTTTCCTCCGTGCGAGGATGGGTGAAACTCAGGCGATGAGCATGAAGGGCCTGGCGAACCATCAGAACCTGGTCCTCACCCGCATGGTCAGGGTTAATTTCGGACAATCGGAGGGACTTTCGCCGCGCATAGGTAGCATCCGAAACAATGGGATGGCCGATCGACGTCAGGTGGACTCTGATCTGGTGAGTTCTTCCGGAGCGGGGGTGGGCTCTCACGATGGAAAAACGGCGAAATCGCTCGACCACCGCGTAGAAGGTGGATGAAGGCTTTCCGTGAACCGGATCGACCGCCATCCTTTCCCGATGGTGTCGATGGCGGGCAATGGGATGATTGACGTAGTCGGAATCAAACGGAACGACCCCATAGACGATGGCCACGTATTCCTTCTGCACCTCTCGGAGCTCAAACTGCTTGGAAATCCGGGAATGATCCCGATCGGTCTTTGCCACCACGAGAACACCGGTCGTATCCTTATCGAGTCGATGAACGACTCCGGGCCTCGACTCTCCCGCGACTCGAGACAATCGGTTGAAATGATAAACAAGGCCGTTGACCAGGGTTCCACGAGATCGACCCGGCCCGGGGTGAATCGCAAGGTCGGCCTGCTTGTTCACCACGATGATCGCTTCATCTTCATAGATGACATCAATGGGAATGTCTTGTGGCTGGGGTTGTGGCTCTTCATCCCGGGCCGCCGCGTCTAGCTCCACGACGATCCGATCTCCGCCCCTCAGCTGATGGGAGGCTTTGACCAGCTTTCCCGCGACTTTCACTCCACCGTTCTTGATGAGCCTCTGGACATAGGTTCGAGAGAAGTCAGGTAGAAACCGGAGCATCACTTTATCGATGCGATCCCCGTCTTCTTCACCGACGACGACTTCGAGAACCTGAGGAGACTCATCGACTTCCGAGTTTTCGTCGAGGAGCGATTTGCACGGAGAGGCAGGTGCCTGGGGCGGCGTTTCCTCTCGGTTAAATTCACTGTCATCAGACAAAAGCTCTATCTCCGCCCCTTCCCTGAAGGAACCCCCGTATCGACCTTCTTACCGCATTTGAGACATTCAAACTTCTTGGTCCTTGCTCCCCTCACCCGAAGCTTCATGCTCGCTCCGCACTTCGGACATTTCTGAGAGGTTACATTGCGGAAAAAGATCGCCAGAACAGCCACAACCACGACGATGACGATACCACTGACGATATCCATAGATTTTCCTCATCAAACACGGTTCACAAGAAGCGAAACCGTCACCTCGCCTGAATGCTGGATCGGGAGCCCTTCCTCTCACCCGTCCGTTATACCCCGACTCGTCTCACACGCCAACTCCCGTCCCCAAAGAAAACGCTGTAAATCATTTTCAACCAAAGGCTAAAGAAGACCTCCTTCTTTCTGACGAGGACGAAATCCATCCCGGGAGGGCCGTCTACAATCCGTTTGACAGGAATCTCAATACTTTGGTAACCTTTAAAGGTTCTACTGGAATTGAACTATCAAGGGAAAAGCGCCCATTGCGGGCAAAAAGAAAAAAGAGAAGAGCACATGATCAAGTTGTATCTCATCTCCGCTTTTGTCATCTCCTCAGTACTTCTTTCCTCCCCCAAACCGAATGATCGGAACCTGGGAGCGAATGAGACTACCGGAGATGCTCCGGCAGGAATGGTCCT